>CAXNGW010000021.1:0-17501 GCA_964201975.1 Longimicrobiales bacterium
CGCTAGCTAGCGCGGACGCTCGACCTCGGCGGCCTCCACGTAGAAGGCCGGATCGATGCGGAAGTCGGACGCCGAGGCGAGGTCAACGGCCATCGTATTCCACGCGCCCGTCTCGGGGGCGATCCACTCGTACCGATCGGGCGCGACCGTCACGCGCACCGGCAGATCGAAGCCGTCCACGTCGGCCCGCCAGCGGTAGCGTAGCGTGCCGCCGTCCACCGCGTACTCGAGCGTCGGGATGCGGGCGCGCCGCAGGTACTGGTCGAACACTCTGCCCAGGTCGCGGCCGAGGCGGCCCGCGATGTAGTCCTCGACCTCGCGCGACGTGACCGTGCGGTGGCGGAAGGTTTCGTTCAGCCCGCGCAGGGTGGCGCGCCAGGCGGCGTCGTTGGGGGCCAGCTGGCGAAGGGTGTGGAGGACGTTGGCGCCCTTGAAGTACATGTCGCCGGACCCCTCCTGGTTCACTCCATAGGGGCCGACGATCGGTGCGTTGTTGGCGATCTGCTTGCGCACGCCGATCAGATAGCGGGCGCCGGCCTCCTTCCCCTCCGTGCACTCGAGGTAGAGTCCCTCCGCGTACATCGCGAAGGACTCGTGCACCCACATGTCGGCGATGTCCTTGGTGGTGATGTTGTTGCCGAACCACTCGTGCGCCGTCTCGTGCACGATGATGTAGTCCCACAGCAGGCCGAGCCCGGTGCCGGACAGGTCGTTGCCCAGGTAGCCGTTGCGGAACCCGTTGCCGTAGGCCACCGCGCTCTGGTGCTCCATTCCCAGGTACGACGACTCGACCAGCTTGAAGCCGTCCGCGTAGAACGGGTACGGCCCGAACCAGCTTTCGAAGCAGCGCAGCACGGGGGCCACCTGCGCGAACTGCCGGCGTGCCTGCGGGAGGTGGGCGTCGAGCACCCAGTAGTCGAGGTCGAGCGGGCCTGCCTCCCCGTCGAAGCGCTCGCCGAAGTGGACGTAGCTGCCGGCGTTGATCGTCACGCCGTAGTTGTTGATGGGGCTCCGCACCCGCCAGTCCCAGGTGGTGGTGCCGTCGGCGTTCCTGGTGCTGCCCGCGAACCTTCCGTTCGAGATCGCCACCGTCGGCGTGGGGACGGTGATCCGGATGCGCATGCTGTCCGGCTCGTCCGCCTGATGGTCCTTGTTGGGCCAGAAGGCGCTGGCGCCGAGCCCCTGGACGGCGCTGCCCACCCACGGCTTCCCCTCGGGATCCCGCTTCCACACCAGCCCACCGTCCCAAGGGGCGTTGGCGGCTGCGCGCGGGCGCCCGTGGTAGTGGAAGGTGACGGTGCCCCGGTGGCCCGCCTCCTGGGGAGCCGCCGCCCGCACGAAGAGCGCGTTGCCGTCGCGCCGAACCGTGAGGCGCGCGCCGTTTTGCACCACGCTGTCCACCGCGAGCGGCGCCATCAGGTCGATCTGCAACTCGCGGCCGGGCGCGGTTGCCAGGTAATGGATCGTGTTCGAGCCGGCGAGCGTGGAGTCGGCGGGGCTGACGCGGATCTGCAGGTCGTAGTACAGGACGTCCCACCAGGCGCGCTCGGGCCCGATGCTCCCGCGCAGGGTGTCGGCGCGGGTGGACGGGCGCTCCTGGGCCGCGACCGCGGGGGCGGCCAGAGCGAGGAGCAGAACGACGAGACGTGTCGGATGCATGCGGGGGGGAGAGTGAAGGGGCGACGAAGACCGCGCGCGTGGAGAAGGATACCCCGCGGACCGAGGTGGTGAGCCACGTTGACCGCCTGCTCCCACGGAACGTTCGCCCGGCGAACGGTCACGCGCGCCCATGGCCGCCTCTTCGCCCACCTCCGGAACTCTCTTCACGGCCGGGCATTCCACACGTCCGCTGAACGAGCTGGTGGCGCTCCTCCGCGGGCACGGAATCGAGCGGGTGGTGGATGTCCGCCGCTTCCCGGGATCCCGCCGGCACCCCCATTTCGGCAAAGGGACCGGACGGGATGAGCGCGCGGCGCGGCACCGCGATCAGACCGCGGCCGCGTCGCCCACCGACGGCGCCACGGCGCGGGGATGCGCCAGCCGGTGGCGCGCTTCGAGCGCCACCGCGAGCCCCGCCACCGACAGCGCCGCGCCCCACACGCCGGGCAGCCAGCGCAGAGCGAGGCCGACTGCGCGCTGCAGCGGGTTGCGCAGAACGATCCCGTCGAGCACCCACTCCGCGCCGAGCCCGGCCGCGGTTGCGGCGCCGATCGCCGCCCAGCCCAGGAGAATGAGGACGAGCGCACCGGTTCCCACCTCGAGGCGGCCGAGGGCCAGCCGCCGCAGCCATCTCCAGGTGAGCAGCGCGAGCGGCAGCGCGGGGAGCGACCAGATCAGGAACGCCGGTCCGGGCCCGGATAGGGGGGTGCGCGTCCATTCGACCGCGAGCAGCGCGAGCGTCGCGGCCCACGCCCCTGCCAGCGTGGTGACGCGCCCGACTGTCGCGCGCTCGCCCTCGCCGCTCATCCGCTCCACCCCACCACGCCCGACGTGCCCGGTGTGAGCAGCAGCGGCTTCGCGATCGCGCGGCCGGCAGCGCGCGGCCGCACTCGCACGGGGCGGTCCGAGGAGACCCGCACCCATGCCTTTGCGCGCGGCGCCGCGGGCGCGTGCAGCTCGAAGCCCGCGGGTGCCGCCGCCGCGCAGCCCTGGAAGGTCGGCGGCGGCTGCAGGGTCATGCCCGCGGCCGCGGCGGTGGGCGGCGGCATGAAGAACGCCACCACGCCAGGCTCGGCGAGGCCGTCCACGCGCACCCGCACGCTCCCCGGTCCGGGCGGCACCGAGTCGAGCACCACCACGATCTCGAGGATGTCCTCGGGGCCGACACCGAGCGCGGGTGGGCCTCCTGGTCCTGGCGCGGGAGCGGATGGGGCGCCGGCGGCATGGATCTCGGAGCACGTCACCGGGACCGCTTGCTCGGGGTCGCGTGCGCAGCCGGCCAGCGCCAGCGCGCCCAGCGCGGCGAGCCAGCGCAGGGGGCGCGCGGCGAGCCACTCGATCACGTTGCCGGGCACGGGCGGCGGATGCGTGCGGTCCGCGGGGGCCGGTGACGACGATTGCGTACGCGGGTCCATGGCGCTGTCCATGAGCAATGATTCCGCCCGTGCCCCTTGTGAACAAGCCCCGCGTGGCGTCCCCAACTCAGCCCTCCGCGCGCCGCGCCTCGGCGTCCACCGCCGCCACCGCGGCGCGCACCGCGTCGCCGCCGAAGCCGCGGCGCTGGAGGAAGCCGATCAGCCGCCGGAGCGCGCCCTCCCGCTCGCCGCCGTACGCCGCCGATGCCAGCGCAGCGCGCTCGCGGGCTCCCTTTCCAGATAGCCAGCGCAGCGCGACCGAAACCGCGAGCGACTGGTCGGTGTGGCCAGCGTGGTCGAGCCCGCGCTCGATGGCCGCTTGAGCCACCTCGGGGGCGACGCCCTTGCCGCGCAGCTCGTGGCGCAGCCGCGCCGGTCCACTGGGCTTCAGGTTCAGCCGGTCGCGCACGAACAGATCGGCGAACGCGGCGTCGTCGAGCAGGCCCTGGGCGGCGAGCTGCTCCAGGCACGCGTCCACGATGTGCGGGGGGAAGTCTTCGGTCCGGAGCCGGCGCTGCACCTCGCCGCGGCTCCGCACCCGGTGCGCGAGGAACCCGAGCGCGACCTCGCGCGTGCGCCAACGCAGATCCTGGTCGAGCAGCTCGGCGCGCAACTCCGGCTCGGCGGGGTCGCCCACGCCCAGCCCCGCGCGCTCCACCACCTCGAGCGCCAACTCGATCGCGCTGTCGTCGTCGAGCTCGACGCGCACGCGGCGGCCGCGCCGGTCCACCGGGACGACCCGGCTGACGTACGGCGCCGGTGCGGGGGGGCCTACGCTCATGAGGGATGCTCGCGGAGGTGCCGGGCCGGCGCGATGGCGGACCGGGACGCGCGGGCGACGAGCGCGGCGCGCGTAAGCAGCACGAGGCCTGGGATCAGCGGACGTGCAGCTGGTCGATCTTCGCCGCGAGGATGAAGTCGTTCTCCGAGAGGCCGTCGATCGCGTGCGTCCAGATGGTCAGCTTGGCCTTGCCCCAGGTCACGCAGATCTCGGGGTGGTGCCCCTCCGCCTCGGCGATCGCGCCGACCTTGTTCGCGAAGCTCAGCGCGCCCATGAAGTCGTCGAACTTGATGCGGGCGGTGAGGTGGTGGTCGTCGACGATCTCCCAGCGGGGGTCGATCTCGCCGAGCAGGCGGCGCGCTTCCTCGCCCTCGATCGGGGGTGTCTCGGCATTGCAGGGCTCGCAGTGACGGCTCGCCAACTCCTCGGACATCGCATCCTCCCAGCAAGATCGACCACGACGGCGCGCTTGACCCGTTCAGCATACAGCGGGAGCGGGCAGGATCGTAAGGGCAAGACGGGTGCCGCGCGGCGGGACCGGCGCCGATGGAGGCTTGTTCGTCTACTGCGACCACGGCAGGCCTGTCACCTCTAGCCCTCCTCGCCCTGCACCCACCAGCCTCCCACGGTGCGGTCGTGGTACAGGGTGAGGGAGCGCCCGTCCTCGAGCACCACGGTCATGTACTCGCGCGACAGCGGCCGCCGCCACCACTCGTCGTCGATGCGCCAGCGCTCGCGCACCGCCGCCACGGGCTGCGGCCGCGCGCTGCGCCGGCCCGCGACCACCGCCACCGGTTCGCCGGCCTGGCCCAGCACCACGCGGGCACCGCGCGGGGAGCCGAGCGGCTTGAGGCGCGGCGCGCTCACGGATCGAAGCTCAGCAGCGCGTGGCGGCGCTCGGGGATGCGCGATAGCGGATCCACCTCCACCACCCGGTACAGGGGCGAGTGGCCGAGCCGCAGCTTGAGCTCGCGCACTGCGTCGCGCAGCGCGTGCGGCACTTCGCCGTCCGCCAGCTCACGGCCTCCCTCGGAGCGGCCTGCCTCATCCTTGCGATCGAACAATCCGGTCTGGCTGCTGGGCGGGCCGAAGCGGAACAACTCGACCGCGAGCGCCTCGACCGGCCGGGTCGGCGGCGTGATCCCCATGCGCGCGCGCACGGGGAAAGCGAGCGACTCCCGGCGCGCGGTGGGCTCGCGCAGCACGACCTCCACCATCCACGAGCCACCTCCCTCCAGCCGGCCCACCACGCGCACCGCCGCAACGCTCCTGCCGCGCCGTTCGGGCCGCGCCAGCGCGCGCTCGAGCAGCCGGTCGAGCGCGCTGTGGAGAGTCTCCACCTGTCCCACGGGGACCGCGAAGTCGAGCGCCACCCGCACCGGCCGCGGCCGGTGGCAGGGACGCACCGCGTCGATGCGCTCGCCGGTGGCCCACGCGCGCGCCCGTCCCCCCTCCTCTCCGAACTGACCGACCAGCGCGGGGGTGGGGAAGCGGACCAACTCGCCGAGCGTCTTCACCCCCAGCCGCTCCAGCCGGTCCAACGTCGCCTCGGCCACCGGCAGCGCGCCGATCGAACGGCCGGCGAGGAACGCGCTTAGGCCCGCCTCGGGGACGATCACGGGCTCCCCCGGGCGCGCTTCCGTCGCGGCCACCCAGGCGCCGAATTTTCCCGGCGCTAACCCCGCCCGGGTGGCCGCCACCAGGGGCCCGGGGAGGACGCGAAAGAGCGCGCGCTGCACCCGGTGCACCTGGTTCGGGGGGGAGCCGTACAGCCGCGCGAGCCCGTCCATGCCGAGGAAGAAGCGGCCTCGTCCGGCGGGCTCCACCACCGGGGTCAGCTCGGCGAGCACCTCCAGCAGCGCGTCCTGCGCGGCGTCGTAGTGGGCGGGATCGGGCTCCAGCAGGGTGAGCGAGGGGCATAGCGACACCGCCTGGGACACCAGCTGGCCCGGGCGCACCCCGGCCTCGGCCGCGCGCTCCGAAACCTGCCACAGCGCGCGCCGCGTTCCTCCCTCGGTGGAGAGCAGCGCCACCGAAGTGGCGTCGAGCGCCGGGGAGCGCACCAGCTCGAGGCGTAGCTCGAAGGTGGGGAGCCAGAGGCAGAGTGCGCTCCGGCTGCCGCGGCCGGGAAGGGTCTGGCGGGCTCCCTCGTACGCGAGCTCGAAGGGAAGGGCATAGCGTGCTCGAACGTCGGCCATAGGAGGGGGATTCCAGCCCGCGTGGATCCGAACAAACACCGAAACCAAAGATAGGGCGAAGATCGTTCCCGCTGCAACATGGTTGTTGCCCCGCGCACGGTTTCCTTTGATCTCTCTGGGGAGCGGGCCTTAGGTTGAAGAGATCCCACCCCGACCCGGTGCGGCGTCGCCGCCACCGGTCACCTGCACAGCATCACGGAGTGAACGTCCATGATTGCGTGGATCCCGCTCATCCTGGTCGCGCTCGTGGTCGTCTGGCTGGTCGGCATCTTCAACCGACTCGTCTCCCTGCGGAACCGGTTCAAGAACGCGTTCTCACAGATCGACGTGCAGCTGAAGCGCCGCTACGACCTGATCCCGAATCTGGTGGAGACGGTCAAGGGCTACATGAAGCACGAGCGGGAGACGCTCGAGGCGGTCATCGCGGCCCGCAACCAGGCGCGCTCGGTGGCCCAGCGCGCCGCCGACGATCCCGGCGATCCGGCCGCGATGCGGGAGCTGGGCGCGGCCGAGCAGGTGCTCACCGGCTCGCTCGGGCGTCTGTTCGCGCTCTCCGAGTCGTACCCGGACCTGAAGGCCAGCGCGAACATGCAGCAGCTCCAGGAGGAGCTGTCGTCCACCGAGAATCGGGTCGCGTTCGCGCGCCAGGCGTACAACGACGCGGTGATGCAGTACAACACCTACCGGGAGAGCTTCCCGCAGAACCAGATCGGGGGCGCGTTCGGGTTCAAGCAGGCGGAGCCCTTCGAGATCGAGGTCGAAGCGCAGCGGGAGGCCCCGCGCGTCTCGTTCTGATCTGACCGGCGGCGGCTGAACCTTCGATGGACTTCTTCGAGCACCAGGAGCAGGCTCGCAAGAGCTCCGGGCGCCTGGTCATCTTCTTCGGCCTCGCGGTGGCGGGGATCGTGGTCGCGGTCTACGGCGCGATCATGATCTTCGCGGTGGCCAAGCTCGAGGCCGGGTTCTGGAACCGCGACGTCTTCGTCGCCACCGCGGCCATCGTGCTCGCCGTGGTCGGCAGCGGCTCGCTCTTCAAGCTCGCCCAGCTCAAGGGCGGCGGTGCCGTGGTCGCCAAGCGGCTGGGCGGCCGCCGCGTCGATCCGGGCAGCGCCGATCCGCTCGAGCGCCGCCTCCTCAACGTCGTCCAGGAGATGGCGATCGCCTCCGGCACGCCGGTGCCCGAGGTGTACGTGCTCGACATCGAGCCGGGCATCAACGCGTTCGCCGCCGGGCACTCGGAGGGGGACGCCGTGGTCGCGGTCACGCGCGGGGCGATGGAGAAGCTCACGCGTGACGAACTCCAGGGCGTGGTGGGCCACGAGTTCAGCCATCTGCTGAACGGCGACATGCGGCTCAATTTGCGCCTGATGGGGGTCATCCACGGGATCCTGCTCATCGGCATCATCGGACGTGTGCTGATGCAGGGGAACCGCGGCGGCCGCCGCGGCCGCGATCAGGGCGCGCAGATCGCGCTGCGCGGCCTCGCACTCATCGTGATCGGCTACATCGGCACGTTCTTCGGCAACATGATCAAGGCCGCGGTGTCGCGGCAGCGCGAGTTCCTCGCCGACGCGTCGTCGGTCCAGTTCACGCGCAATCCGGACGGAATCGCGCACGCGCTCGGCAAGATCGGCGGACTGCCCCAGGGATCGAGAATGGCGTCGGCGCTGGCCGCCGAGGCGAGCCACATGTTCTTCGGGGACAGCGCGGCGCACCGCCTCTCCTCGGCGCTGGCAACCCACCCGCCGCTCGCCGAGCGCATCAAACGCATCCAGCCGTCGTTCGCCGGGACCTTCGCGCCGGTGGCGGAGGACTTCGTGGCGTTGCCCGCGCAGGATGGGGCGACGGTCGGCATCTCAGCGCTCGTGGGTGCAGTGGCCGGGGCCGCCTTCGGCGGCCCCGCGCGGGCCCCGTCGCCTCCGCCCGCGTCGAGGTCCGCGGCCGCGCCCACGGCGACGCGCTCGCGCACCGCGCTCGAGCGCATCGGTCAGCCCGGACCCGAGCATCTGGAGCGCGCGCGCAGCCTGTGGGCGTCTGTCCCCGAGACGCTGCGCGAGGCGACGCGCACGCCGGACGGCGCGGTCGCGCTGTCGTACGCGCTCCTGCTCGCGCCGGAGGGAGCCGAGCGCGAGCGGCAGCGCGCGCTGCTGCGCGCCGCGGATGCGGCCGCTGCGGTGGCCGCCGAAGCGCTGGCCACGGACGCGGCGGGACTGGACGCAGAGGCGCGCTTACCGCTGCTCGAGGTCGCAGCGTCGTCGTTGCCGGGGCTTCCGCCCGAGCGCTTTCGTCCCTTCGCCGACACGGTGCGTGGGCTGGTCGAGGGCGACCGCGTGGTGGAGCTGTCCGAGTGGGTGCTGTCGCGGCTGCTCTTGCGCCAGCTGCGCGAGCGCATGGAGCCGGGACCGCCCGCCAAGGCGCGCTATCGCTCGATCGGCGCGTTCGGAGACGAGGCCACCGTGCTCCTCTCCGCACTCGCGTACGCGGGACACGACGAGGACGGCGGAGCGGAGCGGGCATTCGCGGCCGCGGCATCCGAAGCGGGGCTCGCGCCAGCCCGCCCGTGCGGGCGCGCCGGGTGCCCGCCGCGCGCGCTCGAGTCCGCGCTCGAGACCTTTGCCCTGCTCGTTCCCGAGGAGAAGCGCCGGCTGCTGTCGGCATGCGCCGCTTCGGTGGCCGCGGACGGCCGCGTGACCGATCGCGAAGCCGAGCTCTTCCGCGTGGTGGCGGACTGGATCGGCGCTCCCGTGCCCCCGCTTCTCCCCGGCCAGCTACTCAGTTGATTGGCACGCGTCCCTTTCTGGAGCCCTGCAGCGGACGCCAGCCGCTCGCTACCGCCCCATCTCCACTACTGTCCCCGTCACCCCCGCCGCTTCCTCTCCGAGCAGCCACAGGATTGTTTCTGCGATGGCCTCCGGCGCGACCCACCCGGAGCGATCGGCCGCGGGCATCGCCGCGCGGTTCGCTGCGGTGTCGATCGTGGTGGGCGCGATCGCGTTCACCGTGATGCGGGCGCCGGCCAGCTCGGCCGCGAGCGACCGCGACAGCGCGACCACCGCCGCCTTGGACGCGACGTAGGCCGCCATCCCCGGCCGGCTCGACAGCGCCGCGGCCGCCGCGACGCTCACGATGCGACCGCCGCCCGCGCGCTTGAGCCGCGGGACCGCCGCCCGGCAGCACAGGAACGCGGTAGTCGCGTTGGTGGCCAGCATGGCGCTCCATTGCGCGGGGGTGGTGCGCTCGATCGGACCCGCGGCGAAGCCGCCCGCGAGGTTCACGAGCGCGTCGAGGCGCCCGCAGCGCGCGTCGGCGTCGGCGAACAGCCGCTCCACGTCGCCCGCGTCCGCGACGTCGGCCTCGAACAGGTGGAGCCGCCCGGCGGTCCGCGCCGTGTCCGCCAGCGTTGCGGCCGCCCCCCCCCGCGCCAGGGCACCTGCACCGTCCACCCGGCCGCGAGCAGCGCGTGCACGACCGCCTGCCCGAGGGCTCCGGTCCCTCCCGTGACGATCGCGACGTTGTCTCGTTCCATGGGTGCAACTCTGACCGCTCCCGACCCGTTTCGCCACCTTGTTCGCCCCCGGGACCCCGTCTAACTTCCGGCCCGCGTTGCGGGTAGGCGACCCATCGGGCTCCGCCCAGCCGACTCCCCGCGCGCGCTCCGGGTGTTGCGCTCGTCGTTTTCGCCGCCCGGTGGAAGCCACGATCAGCGATCACCCCGGAGAGACCCACACATGGCCTCGTATAAGCACGCCACCGTCCCCAAGGACGGCGAGCCGATCACCTTCCAGAATGGGGCTATCCGCGTCCCCAACCGTCCCATCCTCCCCTACATCGAGGGCGACGGGATCGGGCCCGACATCTGGCGCGCCAGCCAGAAGGTGGTGGACGCCGCGGTCGCGAAGGCGTACGGGCAAGAGCGACAGGTCGCGTGGATGGAGGTGCTCGCGGGGGAGAAGGCCCAGCAGAAGACCGGCGAGTGGCTTCCCGAAGAGACCTTCGCGGCGATGCGCGAGTTCAAGGTCGCGATCAAGGGTCCGCTCACGACCCCCGTCGGCGGCGGGATCCGCTCGCTCAACGTCACCATCCGGCAGGTTCTCGACCTCTACTCCTGCATTCGTCCGGTGCGCTGGATCAAGGGCGTGCCGTCGCCGATGAAAGAGCCCGAGAAGCTCGACGTCGTGATCTTCCGCGAGAACACCGAAGACGTGTACGCGGGGATCGAGTGGGCGTCGGGCACCAAGGAGGCCGACAAGGTCCGCGACTTCCTGATGAAGGAGATGGGGGTCACCAACATCCGCGAGGGCGCGGGCATCGGCATCAAGCCGATGAGCCCCTTTGGCACCAAGCGCCACGTCGCCAAGTCGCTCGCATACGCGGTCGAGCACGGGCACCGGACGCTCACGCTGGTGCACAAGGGCAACATCATGAAGTACACCGAGGGCGCGTTCCGCGACTGGGGCTACGAGGTGGCGAAGGAGAGCTTCCGCGACCACATCGTCACCGAGGCGGAGCTGTCCGAGGGGAAGAGCAGGGACGGCAAGATCCTGATCGACGACCGCATCGCCGACTCGATTTTCCAGCAGGTGCTGTTGCGTCCCGAAGAGTACGACATGCTCATCACGCCCAACCTGAACGGCGACTACCTGTCCGATGCGTGCGCCGCGCAGGTGGGCGGGCTCGGCATGGCGCCCGGGGCCAACGTGGGCGACGAGGTGGCCTGCTTCGAGGCCACGCACGGGACCGCGCCCAAGTACGCGGGCAAGGACATGGTGAATCCGGGCTCGGTCATCCTGTCAGCCGTCATGATGCTCCAGCACATGGGGTGGAACGAGGCGGCCGACCTGGTGATCCACGGGATCGAGGGAGCGGTCGGCGCCAAGCAGGTGACCTACGACCTCGAGCGGCAGATGGAGGGGGCCCGCAAGGTCTCCACCTCCGGGTTCGGCGAGGCCATCGTCGCGCACATGGGGGCCTGACCGTGGACGTGCGGCTGGTCCCGGCCGCGGAGCTCGCGCGCCACGACACTCCGCTGCTGGCGGTCGCCGTGCACGATGAGCAGGGGAAGGCGGCGCCCCCTGATCTCCCGCGCGGGATCGCCGACGCGGTGAAGAGCGCGCGCGAGGACGTACGCGGACGCGTGGGTCACGTCGTGGTCGCGAGCACGGGGCTGGAGCACGGCCCCAGGCGGGTCGCGTTCATCGGCGTGGGCCCAGCCGCGAGCTGGGACGCCGAGGCCGTGCGTCGCTTCGCCGGACGCGCGGTGCGTGCCGCCGAGGCGCGCGAGCTGGCGTCGCTGTCGCTGCAGCTCGCCCCGGGCGCGCTCGATCCGGCGATCGCCGCGCAGGCCGCCACCGAGGGGCTCGTCCTCGCCGCGTGGCGTTTCACCGAGCTGCGCTCGTCCGCGGACGAGGACGGCGTGCCCGCGACCCAGGTGACCGCCGCCGACCTGCTGCTCGACGACGCCCACCGCGAGCTGGCCGCCGAGGGTCTGCGGATCGGGCGCGCGGTGGCGACCGGTCAGAACTTCGCGCGTACCCTCCAGTCGCGTCCGGGCAACCTCGCGACCCCCGAGCACCTGGGCGAGGAGGCCGAGCGCATGGCCCGCGAGGTCGGTCTCGAGATCGAAGTGTTCGACCAGGCGCGCATCGAGAAGGAGCGCATGCACGCGCTGCTCGCGGTCAATCGGGGCTCCGACCTGGAGCCTCGGTTCATCGTCCTGCGCCACCGCGGCGGGAGCGCCAACCAGCCGTTCGTGGCGCTGGTGGGGAAGGGGCTCACCTTCGACGCCGGCGGCATCTCGATCAAGCCCGCGCTGGGGATGGAGGACATGAAGTACGACATGTCCGGCGGCGCAGCCGTGCTCGGCGCGATGCGCGCGATCGCGGAGATCAAGCTGCCGCTGAACGTGGTCGGCCTCGTTCCCTCGACCGAGAACCTCATCAACGGGAAGGCGGTCAAACCCGGCGACGTCATCCAGAGCCGGGGGGGGAAGACGATCGAGGTGATCAACACCGACGCCGAGGGACGGCTCATCCTGGCCGACGCGCTCGACTACGCGAAAGAGCTCGGCGTGTCCGCCATTCTCGACATGGCAACGCTGACGGGGGCGGTGGTGATCGCGCTCGGCCACCACGCGATCGCGGTGCTCGGCACCGACGACGCGCTGGTGCAACAGGTGCAGGACGCCGGCCAGCGCGCCGGCGAGCGCTGCTGGCCGCTGCCGCTGTGGAGCGAGTACCGCAAGCAGCTCAAGAGCGAGTTTGCCGACCTCATGAACGTCGGCGGCCGTCCGGGCGGGACGATTACCGCCGCGTGGTTCCTGCGCGAGTTCGTCGGAGACGTGCCGTGGGCGCACCTGGACATCGCGGGTACCGCGTACGGCACCGAGCCGCTCCCCTATCAGCGCAAGGGCGGCTACGGAGTTCCGGTGCGACTGCTGGTGGAGTGGCTGCGAGGCCGGCTCGCGTGAAGACGTGGGCGGCCGCGGCCTTCCTGGCCGTGGCCTCCGCGGTGGGGGCCCAGGAGCCGCTGGACACGGCAGTGGTTGCCGACAGCGTGCGCGTGGCGGGCGCCGACACGCTCGCGCTCCCGCCCGGGTCCGACACCGTCCCCGACTCCCTCCACGTCCACCTCCTTCCCGAGGTGGACGGGCGGTCGCCCGTTGGCGTCGGCACCGGCGTGTGGGTGTTCGAGCGCGAGGATCTGCTCGCCATGCATGGGCTGTCGCTGGCCGACCTGCTCGCGGAGGTACCCGGCGTGACCCGGCTGCGCGGCGGCGACTACGGCGCCCCCGAGACCGTCACCGCGTTCGGGCTCGCTGGCGGCCAGGTCCGCGTGTTCTGGGACGGCTTCGAGCAGCTTCCTCTCGACGGCGCCGTGGTGGATCTCTCGCACATCGGACTCGGCGGGGTGGAGCGCGTGCGCGTCGGTCGCCATCCCGGCGAGCTGCGCATCGAGCTGATCGGTCTGCGCGACGGCGACCCGCGGCCATCCTCCCTCATCGAGGCGGGCACCGGCGACTTCGACACCAACTTCTTCCGCGGCACGTTCGTCCACCCGCGCGCGCTGGGCGGGAGCTTCGCCCTCGCGCTCGACCGCGTGGACACGAACGGGCCCAGAGGGGACGAGGACGGGGCCCGCACCGGCGGCTGGCTCCGCTACCACCGCTTCTTCGCGGGCGACGTGGTCGCCATCACCGCTGAGGCGCGGCGCATGACGACGAGCGTGGACGTTCCCTCGTATCCGCGCGAGGGCACCCGCATGGACTGGGTGGTGCGCGGCCGTTGGCGTCCGCTGGACGGCGTCGCGCTCCAGGCCTTCACGGGCAGGTCCACGCTGGACGGTTTGGAGCTCCCGGGCCGGCTGCCAGTGGACCGCGGCCGCAGCCAGCACGGTCTGGTCGCGGACTTGGCGAGGGGCCCCGTGCGTGCCGAGGCCGCGCTCCGGCTCTTCGACGGTCCGCCCGTGCCGTCGCGGGCGTTCGACCTGTCCGCGACCGCGGAGCTTCCCGAGCTGGGGGGGGCGACCGCGGCGCTCTCGAGCGAGCGCTGGGACGGCGACGCGGCGACGCGAACCCGTGTCGGAGGGTGGACCCGCGCGGTCGCGGGCTTCTCCCTCTTCGGGGGCCGCGAGTCGGGGCGCCACGGGGTGGCGCTCTATCCGCGACCGCCGCAGGAGCCAGAGACCGATCCGCCGGGGGAGGGGAAGGGGCCGACGGCTCCCGAGCCTGAACCGGCCCCCGGCCATGCGTTCGCCGACCGGACCGCCGTCCGCCTGGGGGTCCGCTTCGCCTGGCGCGGTGTGGACGTCTCCGCCGCCCGCGTCGTCCTCGACACCGACAGCCTCCCGCTCCTCCGCCTGCCGATGGACCGGGATGGGGTGGTGCTCCCCGGCGTCGAACGCACCGGCGTCGAGTTGGCGGGCCGGGTGCCGATCCCGGTCCTCCCGAAAGGCTTCGCGCTCACCGGCGCTCTCACCCTCTGGGACGAGGGCGCGCGCTATCTTCCCGAGCGCGCCTACCAGGCCTCGGCGGTCTTCCACAACCGCTACAAGGAGACCGGCAACCTCGAGGTGTGGGGCTCGATTGGCGTCGAGGGGCGGGGTCCCATGATGGTGCCGCTGCCCGATCCCGCCTCCCCCGATCCCGCCGCGGGCCAGGCCCCCGTCCTGATCAGCGTCCCTTTCTATCAGAGCTGGAAGGCGCTGATCCAGGTGCGGGTGCTGACGATCCGGCTGTTCGTGGCATGGGAGAACTTCACCATCCGTCGGGCCAACCAGGACTTCCCCGACCGCGTGCTGCCCATCTTTCGCGCCCACTATGGGGTGCGCTGGACGCTGTGGAACTGACCCTCCCCCCCCGGAGGGCCCCCGGTTACCTTCCTCAGCTTGGCGAGGGGTGCGGTTCGACCTGCGGGAGCGCGATGATCCGGAGCATGACCGGGTGGGGGGAAGCGGCGCGGGACACCTCCGCCGGCCGGCTCCGGGTGGAGATCAAGACGGTCAACCACCGCCACTTCAACGCGAGCCTGCGGACGCCGCACGGGTTGGATCGGTTGGAGGCGGACATCCAGGGGTGGCTGCGCGCCACGCTCGCCCGTGGCCACGTGAGCTACACGCTCAGCCTGGAGCGGAACGGGCAGGCGGCCGGGGACGGCCTTCCCGAGCTGGACCTCGTCCGCGCGGCCCGCTACCGGGATCTGCTGCGGCGCCTCAAGGACGAGCTCGGTTTGGCCGGAGAGGTGGAGGTCGGGCACGTTCTCCGCTTCGGCGAGATCTTTCGCGCGCCGGAGGCGACGTCGCCCGCGGAGGCGATCGATCCCGAGCAGGTGCGGGAGGTGACCGACGAAGCGATACAGGCGGTCGTGTCCATGCGGGAGAGCGAAGGACGCAGGCTCGCCGATGATCTGGAGGAGCGGCTGACCGTGATCGCGACGCAGCTCGAGCGGGTGGCCGAGCGCGCCCCCGGGCGGCTGGTCGGTGAGCGCGACCGGTTGCGCGCCGCGGTGCGCGAGCTTGCCGATCAGGATGCTGTGGACGAGGAGCGGCTGGCGCGCGAGATCGCGTACCTGGCGGAGAAGTGGGACATCAACGAGGAGCTGGTCCGCTTCCGGGCGCACGTGGAGCATTTCCGCGAGACGATGGCGGCGCCGGCGGAGGAGCCGGTGGGGAAGCGGTTGGGATTCCTGGTGCAGGAGATGCACCGTGAGGCGAACACGATCGGAGCCAAGGCCAACGACTCCGGAATCGCGCGCGCTTCGGTGGCGATCAAGGAAGAGATCGAGCGGCTCCGCGAGCAGCTCGAGAACGTCGAGTGAGGGCCCCGTGAGCGAAGCAAAGCAGCCGCGCGCGATCGTGCTGGCGGCACCCAGCGGCACGGGCAAGACGACGATCGCCCATCGCCTCGTGGAGGGCACCGGTGAGTTCGTCTTCTCGGTGTCCGCGACCACGCGCCCTCCCCGCAAGGGCGAGCGCAACGGCATGGACTACGAGTTCATCGGGCGGCCGGAGTTCGAAGCGATGGTGGCGGGGGGCGAGCTGGCGGAGTGGGCCGAGGTGCACGGCAACTTCTACGGCACGCCGCTGCGCAACTTCGAGGAAGCGGGTGGGCGCGGGGAGCACTTGGTGCTCGACATCGACGTGCAGGGCGCGCGCCAGATCCGGGAGCGGATTCCGAACGCGCTGCTGGTGTTCGTGATCCCGCCCTCCGCGGAGGTGCTGGTGTCGCGTCTCACCAAGCGCGGCACCGAGGCGGACGCGGAGGTGGTGCGTCGGCTGCGCGCGGGACGCAAGGAGCTGGCCCGCGCGGGCGAGTTCGACCACGTGGTGATGAACGACGACCTGGAGCGGGCGGTGGAGGAGGTGCGGACAGTGGCGCGCACCGGACAGGCGCGCGCCCACGGCGACATCGCGGCGCGCATCGAGGAGTTGGTCGCGGAGATCGACCAGGTGCTGGGAGAGCGGTACCAGAACGTGGGCGCGTGAGCGCCCACGGAGTCAACGCAGGCCAATCGCCAACGCAGGAGTAACGCATGCGCGTGTTCACGCCGGACGACGTCGCCAACGCCACCGGAAGCAAGTATCTCGGGGTGCTGGTGTCGGCCAAATATGCCCGCGAGCTCAACTCGCTTCCGCGCGAGACCCTTCCCCTGGGGGAGGAGAAAAAGCTCACCACCCGCTCCCTCGAGGCGCTCACGTCGGAGCAGATTGAGTTTCGGCTGGTGAAGCGGCGCCGCCGGGAGGATGCGGGGGGCTGACGGACGGCCAGGGACCGGTGCGCACCCTCTCGCCCCGGCGTCCCTGGGCCGGGCGACGGGTCGTCCTCGGCGTCACGGGCGGCATCGCCGCCTACAAGTCGGTCCAGGTCGCCCGTGACCTGACGCGCCTGGGCGCGCAGGTGGACGTGATCCTGACGCCCGCGGCGCAGCGCTTCGTGGGGGCCCTCTCCTTCGAGGGAGTGACCGGGCGCCCGGTGCTCACCGAGCTGTTCAGCGCGGACGGGGCCGCCCTCCATCTCCGCCTCGGGCGCGAGGCCGATGTCCTCGTGGTCGCGCCCGCCACCGCCGATCTGCTCGCGCGCGCCGCACACGGCCGCGCCGACGACCTCCTCACCACCACCCTGCTCGCCACCCGCGCGCCCGTCGTTCTCTGTCCCGCAATGAACGACCGCATGTTCGACCACACGCAGGTGCAGCGAAATCTCGCGCACTGCCGCGACGTGCTCGGCTACCGCATCGCCGGTCCGGCCACCGGCGCGCTCGCGGTGGGGGAGACGGAAGGTCTGGGGCGCATGATCGAGCCCGACGCCATCGTGCAGCACGTCGGTCGCGCGTTGGGCGAGAGCCCATCCTTCCGTGGGCGCCGCGTGCTGGTGACCTCCGGTCCCACGCGGGAGGCGGTGGACCCGGTCCGCTTCGTCGGCAACCGCTCCTCCGGCCGCATGGGGCGCGCGCTCGCGGAGGCGGCGTGGCGGCGAGGCGCGGAGGTCACGGTCGTCACCGGTCCGGTCGCGGTCGAACCCCCGGTGGGCGCCGAGGTCGTGCGGGTGGAGACCGGGATCGAGATGCGCGACCAGGTCGCGCTGCGCATCGGCGCCGCCGACGTCGTGCTGTTCGCCGCGGCGGTCGCGGACTTCCGCCCCGAGGACACGCGCCCGTCGAAGATGAAGCGCGCCGACAGCGGACCCGCTCTCGACGTGCGGCTGGTGGCCAACCCGGACGTGGCCGTGGACACGCGCGCGGCCCGCAAGCCCGGCGCGGTCGTGGTCGGCTTCGCGCTCGAGACCGAGGCGTTGGTCGAGAACGCGCGCCGCAAGCTGGAAGCGAAGGGGTTCGACCTGATCGTCGCGAACCCGGCGGGGGTCCAGGGTGCGGGGTTCGAGGCCGACACCAATCAGGTGACGCTGATTGCGCGCGGAAGCGAGCCGGAGTCTCTCCCGCTGATGGACAAGGATGC
>CAXNGW010000022.1:0-16949 GCA_964201975.1 Longimicrobiales bacterium
GCGGCCATGCGCGATCAGATGGAGGGATTGCGGCGGGGCGCCTTAGCGGCGGAGCCGTCACCAACCGGAGGCGGGGAATCCGTGATGGGTGGACGGCCCGGCGGCGACGTGGGGGCGGCCGACGCCACCTACGCGGCCGCGCTCCAGCAATATCAACGCGGGCAGCTCGCCACCGCTCAGAGCGCGTTTCGGGATTTTGTCGAGCAGCACGGGAACCACCCGCTCGCTCCCGACGCCCGCTTCTTCCTCGCCGACATCCTCGCCCAGCAGGACCACCCCCAGGAGGCGATCGCGGCCTTCAACCAGATCCCCGAGCTGCACCCCACGTCGGCCCGCGTCCCCGACGCCCTCTATCGCATCGCCCTCCTCCACCTCGAGCTGGGCGACCGTGCCGAAGGGCGGCGCTTCCTGGATCGGGTCGTGAACACCTACCCCGACAGCAACGCCGCCGGGCCCGCCCGCGAAAAGCTCCGGGAGATCCGGTAGCCGCGCGCTGCTGAGACCTTTCCATGCGCTGTCCCAACTGCGATGCCACCGATAACCGCGTGGTGGACACCCGCACCAGCAAGGGCGGTCGGGCGGTGCGGCGGCGGCGCGAGTGCGCCGTGTGCCAGACGCGCTTCACCACGTACGAGGTGGTGGAGGAGCGCCCCATCCAGGTCCTCAAGCGCAGCGGCGCCGCCGAGGACTTCGACCGCGGCAAGCTGCTGAAGAGCGTGAAGGTCGCCTGCGCCAAGCGTCCCGTTTCCGCCTCCGAGATCGAGACGACGGTCGAGCGCATCGAGGAGGACCTTTCGCGCGAGGCGGGGGTGGAGGTTGAGAGCGCCCGCATCGGCGAGCGGGTGATGGAGGCGCTGCACAGCCTGGACCGGGTGGCCTACGTCCGCTACGCGTCGGTTTACCGCAACTTCCAGGACGCCGGGGAGTTCCGCGACGCGGTGGACGAGCTGGACAGCAAGAGCGCGCGCGCCGAGCAGGCGCGCAGTCAGGTCGAGCTACCGCTGCCGTAACGGTTCCCAGGAGGAGATTCAGAGGTGCTGCGCTACAACCCCAAAGGCGAGATGCCCTTCCTCGACCACCTGGAGGAGCTCCGCTGGCGGATCTTCAAGGCCGGCGGCGCGTTCGTCCTGTGCGCGGTCGTGGGCTTCTGTCTCGTCCATTATCTGGGCGTGATCCCGCTCCTCATCCGTCCGGCGCTGCCCTACCTGCCCGACGGCCAGCTGTCGGTGTTCGATCCGCTGACGCCGTTCTTCTTCGAGATCAAGCTCGCGATCATCCTCGGGATCGTGTTCGCGTTCCCGATCATTCTGTTTCAGCTGTGGTCGTTCCTCTCTCCCGCGCTCGAGAAGCGGGAGAGGCGCATCATCATTCCCGCCCTCTACATGGGGATGGTGTTGTTCGGAGTCGGGGTGGCGCTCGCCTACTTCGTGGCGCTGCCGCTCACGCTCCAGTTCCTCTACGGGTTCCAGGCCGACGAGTTCAACTGGCTGATCGGGGCCGACCAGTACCTGTCGTTCGTCCTGCGCCTGCTCATCAGCTTCGGGGTCATCTTCGAGCTGCCCGTCGTCATCATGATCCTGGCGTCGCTGGGGCTGGTCACGCCCGCGTTCCTGCGCGCCAAGCGTCGCCACGCGATCGTGATCGCGACGGTGGCCGCTGCGATCATGAGCCCCGGCGATGCCATGACCGTGACGTTCTTGATGATGTTCCCGCTCATCATCCTGTACGAGGTCAGCATCGTACTGGCGGTGTTCGTGCGGAAGAAACAGCCGGAGGAGCCCCCGACCATGCAGCCGCCCACCGAGCCGCCCGAGGGCGTGGTCGAGGCAGGGTGATGCGGAAGCGGGGCTGGGCGGTGGCACGAGTGGCGCTGCTCGGGATCGGCGCCGGTCTTGGGTGGGCGTGCGCCCCCGCGCCGGCCGCGGCCCAGACGGTGGACTCGGTGGCGATCAAGATCCGGGAGCGGCTGGGGCGCCTCGGTCGACCGCCCGCACCCGATACCGCCACGCTGCCCGACTCGCTGACCGACACCGAGATCCGCGTCGCGCAGCGGCGCGGATCTCCGGCGCCCGCCACGTCGACCGACTCGCTGATCGTGCGGTTGCTCGGCCTCCCGGGCTACGACGCCACCCAGTACCGGGGCACCGCCGCCGACTTCGACGCCGAATCGCAGGTGCTGGTGCTGCGCGGGGACTCCGCCAGCCGCGCCAGCGTGGTGCTGCGCGGCACCACGCTCACCGCCGACTCGCTTATCCGCTACGAGCAGGCGCAGGGACGGGTGCGCGCCGAGGGCAATCCGGTGTTCAAGGCTCCCGACCGCGACCCGGTCGAGAGCCAGCGCGTCATCTACGACCTCGAGGCCGAGCGCGGCACCGCGTTCGGCGCGCGCACCCGCTATAGCGAGGGGGCGACCTGGTTCGTCACCGGCGACCTCCCCTCGGTCACTCCTGGGGTCGTGTACGGGGAGCACACCGACTTCACCTCGTGCGAGCTGTTGGTCCCGCATTACCACTTCCGGGCCGACCACATCAAGATCGTGGCGGGCCGCATCCTGGTGGCGCGGCCGGTCAAGCTCTACTTCGCCGACGTGCCGGTCGCGTGGCTGCCCTTCATCGCGCAGAGCCTGGGCACCGGTCGGGCGAGCGGCCTGCTCACCCCCCGCTTCAGCATCAACGACATCGTGCGCACATCCACCGGCTACAACCGCCGCGTCAGCAACGTCGGCTTCTATTGGGCGGTGAGCGACTACGCGGACGCCACCGTCGCCATGGATTGGTTCAGCGGCAATTTCACCTCCCTCACGGGCAGCGTCCGCTACGGCTGGGCGCGCCAGTTCCTGAACGGCAGCATCAACTTCCGCGAATACTGGAAGGAGGAAGGCGGCACGACGCTTTCGTTCGATACCGGCCACGACTGGCAGATCGACGAGCGCACGCGGCTGAACGCGCGCGCCAGCTACGTCTCGGACGGGGATTTCGTACGGCGCAACAGCTACGACCCCTACGAGCTGACCCAGTCGATCAACTCGAGCGGCGGTCTCGATCGCCGCTTCGACTGGGGGAACACGTCGATCTCGGGCCTGCGCGACCAGTTCCTGAACACGGGTCGGGTCACCATGACCCTCCCCCAGGTCCAGCTCAACCTGTCGCCGATCACGCTCCTCCGCGCGCCCGCGCTGCGCGCCCGCTGGTTCAACAACCTGACCTGGTCGGGGAACCTGGGGGCGCGGCGCGAGATCATGGACGAGGCCGATACGCTGATGGGGACGGCCCAGATCCTCACGCCCGACCAGAACAAGCTGGCGGGCAATGTGAGCTCGAGGTTCGGGCTCGGGAACCTGTCGTGGCAGCAGAGCCTCAGCGTGGACAAGCCAACCGTGCTCCAGGTGGCGCTGCCCGGCGCCGCGGCCGCGGTGCTGGCCGTGTCGCCCAGCGGCCGTCCGCTGGTGGGGTCGGCGGCCGCCGCCAACGCCGTGACGCTGACCGACATCGGCCAGACCAACCTCAACTGGAACACCTCGCTCGGATACCAGCAGACGCTGATCGGGTCCACCACGATCACCCCCAATCTCACCCTGTCGGGGCAGGCGCGCCGATCGGACACGTCGTTGGTGGCGCCCGACCGCTTCGTGTCGGCGCCCAGACGGCTCGCGTTCGGTGCCAGTCTCAAGTCCGACCTGTTCGGGTTCTTCCCCGGGTTCGGGCCGTTCGAGGCGATCCGCCACAAGGTCTCGCCCGGCATCGATTTCTCATACGCGCCCGAGGTGACGACCTCGTCGCCGCTCCAGCAGGCGTTCTTCGGCCGCACCGCGATCCAGCCGCGCAAAGAGATCACGCTCAGCTTCAACCAGACGTTCGAGGCGAAGCGGAAGGCCGCCCCCGGCGACAGCGCGCGCGCGGCCGCGGCCGGCCCCCGCGTGGGCGCCCCGGCGTTCGGCGCCCCGGCATTCGGCGCCCCAGGGCTCGGCGCCCCGGCCGACACGACCCGTGGGCTGTCCGCGGCGGGCGGGCTGTCCGGCGCCGGCCTGCGGCGCGCGGAGCGGGCGAACATCGTGACCCTCCTCGCCCTGCGCACCACGGCGGTGCAGTACGACTTCGTCGAGGCCGACACCGCAGGCAGCTTCCTGTGGGGCTTCCGCACCACCCGCATCGACAACCAGATCAGCTCGGACTACCTGCAGGGGCTCCAGGTCTCGATGGGCCACGAACTGTTCCTGGACACGGCGGTCGCCCTGCCGACCGGAGGCGAGCGCAGAGAGCGGCGCTTCGATCTGCAGCTGTCGGACCTGAACCTCGGCTTCGCGCTGAGCAATCGGTCGGCGATCTTCCGCGGCTTGGGGCTGTTCGGCGCCGCGCCGGACTCAGCCGCGGCGCCGCCGGAAACGGCCGCCAACACGCCGCCGACGCGCACGCCCGAGAACCCGTTCGTGCAGACCACGGCGGCGACCGACGAGGCGAGCATCATCCCCCGGTCCGACCAACGCGCCGGCGATCCCCGGGCGGGCCCCCGCAGCACCGAGGTGGGGAGCTGGAACGCGAGCTTCACCTACTCGCTCGTGCGCCACCGCAGCGCGCTCCAGACCGGCAGCCAGGTGCTCGGCGCCAACTTCACGCTCAAGCCCACTGCGCTCTGGGATCTGAGCTGGCGGACCTCGTACGACATCGAGCAAGGCGCGTTCAACGACCACGTGATCGGGCTGACCCGGGATATCCACGACTGGGAAGCCCGCTTCGACTTCATCAAGACCGCAACCGGCAACTGGTCGTTCCGCTTCGACGTGGCGCTCAAGGCGAACCGGGACTTCAAGTTCGACTACCAGCAACGCAACACCGACGTGGCTCCGGGGCGCTGACACCGGGTTCCTGTCCCTCGCCCCCTTCCTCGGCTGTCCTCCGGGGGGGACGAGCAGCTTTCCATCCATATTCGCAAGTCGATCTTCAGCAAGCACTTACCTCGCGGTATGGGCCCTGCTCCCCCAGCAGTTGCGTGGATGTCCAACCTGGGGAGGCGGCGATGATGCGACGGTGGGTGGGTGTGGCGGCGATCCTCCTGTCGGCGGCCTGCGAGCGCGACGGGGCTCTGATCGGCGTGGACGACTCCGCGCCTCCGGTCGCGGTCGAGGTCACGTACTACGCGGGTGCCGTCACGGTGTCGTGGGAGCTGGACCGGGACTGGGACGGCGAATCGTTCCGCGTCTACGGGAAGCGCAGCACGGACGCGAAGTATTCTCTGGTGGCGGAGGTGACGAGCTGCGCCGGGGGCGTGTGCTCGTACACCGACCGCAACGTCCAGCCGGGGCGGAGCTACGACTACTACGTGGCCGCGGTGAGCCCGCGCACCGGCGGCGAGACCGGCCTCCGCCGACGCCGTTCGGGTCGCGGTCCCGCAGCCCACTCCCCCGCCCGTGCCCAACCAGTTGGCGGTGGTGGCGCTCGACCATGCGAGCTACCTGCACTGGGGGCGCGGCGCGCGCGACGCGGCGGACTTCTTCTTCTACCGCGTGTACCTGCGCAAGGCGGGCGGCGGCACAGCGCTCCTGGGCGAGACCGACTCGGAGGGGTTCCTCGACCTGCTGGCCCAGAACGGCCTCACCTACTCGTATCTGGTGAGCGCGGTGGACGATCAGGGGCACGAAAGCGCGGGCACCGCGGTGGTGAGGAGCACGCCCCGCCCCGACTATCACGGGGAGTGGCTCTACGACTGGTTTGACAAGCCGGCGTCGTCGGGCTTCCGCTTCCGTACCTCGGATCAGGACCAGGCGGTGGTGAGCGGCAGCGACGCGTCCCGCCACTTCCGGCTGGAGACCGACGCGGGCGGCTGGTGGCTGGTGCCTGGACCCACCGCGGACGTCTACCCGCAGGCGTGGAGCACGACCGCGCTGAAATGCGGGGTGGGGGCCGACTCCGACTGCGCGGATGTGATCCGTGCGCCGACCAGCGGCTACGTGCACGAAGACCTCGGGCTGATCCCGCAGAGCACGTACGTCCTGCGCGTGCGGGGGGACGACGGGCAAAACCACTACGGCGCGTTGCGCGTGACCCTGCTCGGGACCGACCAGAACGGCCTCGCGATCATGATCTTCGACTGGGCCTACCAGCTCCAGCCGGGGAGCCCCGACCTGGCCCCGCGGTCCGCGCCGGTGCGCTAGCTCCACCCCGGGGGGGTTAGCACCTCCGCGGAACGCCCCGGCGACCCCCCGGTCGCCGGGGCTGAATCGTTTCCACCGGCCGCGCCGGCGGTGGTATGTTCAGGCATGCTCCCCGTGCTCGAGGCCGTGCCCAACTTCAGCGAGGGCCGCGATCCGGCCTGGTTGCGGGAGATCGTGAGCGTGATCGAGCGCACCGGGGTCGAGGTGCTGGACTGGTCAGCGGATCCGGACCACAACCGCTCGGTCGTCACCTTCCTCGGCGATCCCCCCGCGGTCGAGGCCGCCGCGGTGGCCGCGGCCCGCTTCGCCATGCAGCGGATCGACCTGCGCGAGCACCGCGGGCTCCATCCCCGGGTGGGGGCGCTCGACGTCCTCCCGTTCATCCCGCTCGCCGGGCTTACCCTCGCCGACGCTGTGGGGAGCGCGCACCGGGTCGGCGCGGCGCTCGCGGAGCTCGGCCTGCCGGTCTACTTCTACGGGGAGGCCTCCTCCCCCCCTGGGCGCAGGCTCTCGGATCTCCGCCGGGGCGGCTTCGAGGCGCTGCGGGATGGCTTCCCAGAAGGGCGCGCCCCCGATCTGCCGGCGGGTCGCAGCGCTGCGCACCCGCGCGCGGGCGCGACCTGCGTGGGCGCGCGCGGGGTGCTGCTGGCCTGGAATCTCTATCTGGAGGGCGTGGAGCTGGAGCGGGTCCGGGAGCTGGCGGGCGAGGTGCGCGAGATGGGGGGCGGCTTCGCGTCCCTGCGGGCGCTCGCCTTCCGGCTGGAGTCGCAGGGTCGCCTGCAGCTGTCGATGAACCTCGAGGATCCCGAGCGCACGTCGCCCTTCGACGTCTTCCGCATGGTGGAGCAACGGGTGCAGAGCTGGGGCGGCCGGATCGCCAGGACCGAGGTCATCGGCATGATCCCGGACGCACTTGTGCTTCCGGCGGCGACCGACAGATTACACCTCCTTGATTCCCCCCCCTCCCGGCTCCTCTCGACGCGCCTTGCCCGGCACCTCGCGGCGCGGACGGCAAGACACGCGGAGGCGCTCCTGCAGGCTGTCCGGGACGAGGGGGACGCAGTGCCCGCGCGGGTCCGGGAGGCGGCGCTTCGCCTTTCCGGGTCGCTGACCCAATCGCTGAGCCCGGACCGCGAGCCATGAGCGCCATCGAAGCCCTCAAAGAACAGGCTCGGAATCACGAGCAGAAGGAGGAGTGGCCCAAGGCTCTCGACCTGTACAAGAAAGCGATCGAGAAGCTGGCCGCCGAGGAGGCGTTGGACATCGGCCTCTACAACCGCGTGGCGGATATCCAGGTGCGCCAGGGTCAGATCCCGGACGCGGTGGTGCACTACGAGAAGGCGATCGACCTCTACATCGAGGCCGAGCTGCCCAACAACGCCATCGCCGTCTGCAAGAAGATCGTGCGCAACATGCCGCAGCGGCACACGGTCTACCTTCGCATGGGGCAGATCCGCGGCAAGCAGGGCCTCCTCGCCGACGCGCGCCAGAATTTCTTCACCTACGCCGAGCGCATGCAGGCGGAGGGGAACCTCGACGAGGGGCTGCGCTCCCTGGGCGAGCTGGCCGATCTGGTCGAGGACGGCGACATCCGCCTCGCCGTGGCCGCGCAGCTCCAGAGCCACGGCCGCACCGCGGACGCCGTCGCGCAGCTCCAGAGCGGCTACCGCGCGGCCACCCAGCGCGGGCTCCCGACGGCCGCGTTCGAGCAGATGCTCCGCCAGCTCGAGGCCGAGCCGAGCCTGTCGGGCCCCCCGTCGGCCGCTGCCCCTGTGGCGGACGACGACGAGATGGGCCGGGGAGAGATCACCCTCGCTCCGCCCGCGGCCGCGACCGAGGAGCCCGAGATCGAGCTGGGCGGCTTCGAGATCGCGCTGAGCGAGCCGGCGGAGGAACAGGACACCCCTCTTCCGACCCTCGACTTCGGCTCTGAAGAGGCGGCCGACGAGGAGGAGGAGGAGTACAGCTCGGACCCGCTCCCGCTCATGACGGATTCCTTTGGGGATGAGCCGACGATCTCCGGGGTGGAGCTCGATGCGTCCGCCCTCGGAGAGAGCGACAAGGACGACCGTGAGGACGGACTGGCCGAGCTGCCGGAGCTGGAGATCGGCATCTCCCTCGAGGGTCCGCCCAGCGCGCCCGCTCGCGAGGCCGCGATGGAAGAGGCGCGGCCGCAGCCGGTCGCCCCCGCGCCGCCGCCGCCCGTGGCCGTGCCCCAGCCCACCGCCGCCCTCGCGGCCGATCCGATGGGCCACGAGTCGCTCGCCGCCAGGGGCGACATCAAGGGTGCCATGGACGCGCTGCGCAAGCTCATCGCGACCCGACCGGACGACATCGCCCTGCGCCAGCGTCTGGTCGAGTACGCATTCCGCCTCAAGGACGAGTCTGCGCTGGTGCCCGTCTGGCTGGAGCTGGCCGACGCGCTCGAGGGCGCGGGCCAGTCCACCAAGGCGCGGCCGGTCTATCAGCAGGTGCTGGGGGTGGACCCGCAGAACGCCAAGGCGCTCCAGGCGCTGGGCCAGGCGCCCAAGCCCGCCGCCGGCAAGGCGAGCGAGGTGGCGTCGTCGGAGAGCTACGTGGACTTGGGCTCGCTCCTCTTCGACGAGGAGGAGGAAAAGACCACGCGCTTCGTGGTCGCGTACGAGGAGCCGAGCGGGGACGAGCAGGCCGACTTCAAGAAGATGCTCTCCCAGTTCAAGGCGAAGGTGGCCGAGAACCTGTCGGCGGACGACGTGAAGGCGCACCAGGATCTGGGCACCGCATACAAGGAGATGGGCCTGACCGACGAAGCCATCTCCGAGTTCCAGCAGGCGCTACGGGCCTCGGCCAATCACCTGCCCTCGTACGAGCTGCTGGGGCAGTGCTTCATGGAAAAGGGCGAGCCGGGGGCCGCGGTGCGCACCCTCAGCCGCGCCCTCCAAGCTCCCTTCGAATTCGAGGACGAATTACTCGGGATCTATTACTATCTGGGGCGCGCCCACCAGCAGTTGGGGAACACGAAGGACGCGCTGGAGTTCTACGACCGCGTGTTCACCCTCGATATCAACTTCGCGGACGTGACCGAGCGGCTGCGAGCCCTTCGGTAGCAGCCCAAGTTCTCCAGTCGATGAGGGACTTGGGGCGCACCCCCGCCACCCTGCGCGAGCGCCCCGCGGGGCTCGCGTCCATCCAGGCTCCGGTCGCCGCGCGGCTGGACCAGGTCATGGACGAGATCCGGCGCATCGTCGTCAACGATTTTGCCCTGATCGAGCAGGTGAACGAGTACCTGCTGCGGGTGCGCGGTAAGCTCTTCCGTCCCACCCTTCTGCTCCACGCCAGCGAGATCGGCGGCGTCTCCCAACCGCGCGCCGTCACCCTCGGCGCCGTGGTCGAGCTCGTCCACCTGGCCACGCTGGTCCACGATGACGCGGTGGACCACTCGGTGCTGCGCCGCGGGTTGCCCACCGTGAACGCCCTCTGGACCCACCAGGTCGCCATCATCATGGGGGACTACCTCTACAGCCGAGCGGTCACCGAGTTGGCGCAGCTGGGCGACCTGGAGGCGGTGCGGGTGCTCGCGCGCGCCGCCAATGAGATGAGCATGGGCGAGATGCGCCAGCTCACCTCGTTCGACGCCCTCGACTTCTCCGAGCACGACTACATCCAGCTGATCGCGGCCAAGACCGCATCCCTGATGTCGGCGGCGTGCGAGCTCGGCGCGTTGGCAGGGATGCCGGAGTGCCGCGCGCCGCTGGCACGGTTCGGGCATCATCTCGGCATGGCGTTTCAGATCGCGGACGACCTGCTGGACTACACGGGGAACGAGGCGGTGACGGGCAAGCCCAGCGGCCACGACCTGCGTGAGCGGAAGGTCACACTGCCCCTGGTGGGTGCGCTGCCGCACGCGCGCGAGTCCGAGGTGCGGGAGATCCGTACCTTTTTCACGCGCGTCGATCCCTCCGATGACGAGATCGCTCGCATCGTGGACATCGTCGACGAGCGGGGCGGTCTCGCCTACGCGCGCGAGCGGGCGGGGGAGTACGCGGAGCGCGCTGAAGAGGCGCTCGCGGGGATCGGCGGCGGAGCCGCAGTGGAGTCGCTGCGCGAGGCCGTGACGTACGCGGTCGGTCGCAGCCGGTGAGCGATTTCAGCGTGCGAAAAAGGAACGTCGCGGGCCCGGAGGGGGTATGCTAATGGACACCCGGCGGCGTAGCGCCGTCCGGTTCGGCTGGACCTTGGTCCTCGGCTTTTTCCTGGGCGGCCTGTTCACCAATCTCGCGGAGATGTTCCTCCCCGACAGCGCGGCGCGGACCTTCCTGACGACCTCGGTGGCGCTCTCAGGCGGACCGCTCTCGATGGACTTGGTGGCGGTCGCCTTCACGCTGGGTCCCCTGGCCATCAACCTGAACGTTCTCACCCTGGTGGGGGTCTTCCTGGTAGCGCTGATCGCGCGCTCCTGGATCTAGAATCACGGCGCACACGCGCCAAGGAGGGTAGACAGATGTTCGGCGGCCTCGGTATGGGAGAGATGGTCCTCATTTTCCTGGTGGTGCTCCTGCTCTTCGGCGCCAAGCGGCTGCCCGAGATCGGCACTTCCCTGGGCAAGGGGATCCGCGAGTTCAAGAGCTCGGTGCGGGAGATCGAGGGTGAGCTCAAGCCCAAGTACACCCCCCCTCCGCAGCCGGAGCCGCGTCGCATTCCGGAGGGCACCCTCACCCCGCTTGCTCCGGCCGCGACCACCGCTGCGCCCGCCGCCGAGACGCCGTCGGTGCCGACGCCCGTGTCCCAGGGCTCGCAGAGCTGACCCGCGGAGTTTCAGAAACGAGAGCGGGCCGGAGCCAGGTGGGGCTCCGGCCCGCTCTGTTTTTCTGCCGTCCGCTGGCGGACGGGTGTGCGCTAGAACCCGAGCCGGTTGGGTCCCAGCACCTGGGTGGTGTCGTCCGCCGGCCTCAGCACCTCGTCGCGCCGGTCGACGATGTCGGCCGCGTCGCGCAGCCCCTTCATCCACTCCTGGAGCCTCTGCTGGCGCAGGACCGCGATCAGCTGGCGGCGCTGCGCCTCCTTCTGCGCCGTCCACTGGGTCGAATCGGCGGGCGTGTGGGAGATCTTCTCGATCACGAACACGTTGTTCTTGGTCGCGACCGGGTCGCTCACCTGGCGGGGGTCGAGGCCGAAGGCGGCTCCCACCGGAGCGCTCTGGGCGCCCAGGCCGGTGACGAAGTCCTGGCGGGCGAATGGTCCCGGAGCCTGCACGTCCAGTCCAATCTCGGCCGCGGCGTTCTCCAGCGTGGTGCCGGCGCGCACCCGCTCCACGAGCGCCTGGGCCCGCGCGGTCGCCTTCTCGATCTTCTTCTGCAGCGCCAAGATCTGACGGATGGTCGGCGTGGCTTCCACGAGAGGCTGCACCCCGCCGGGGGTGCTCGACACCAACTCCAGCAGGTAGAAGGACTGGGTGTTCTCGAACACCTCGCTCACGTCGCCCGCGACGGCCTCGTCGAACGCCCAGTCGGCGCCGTCCGCGATCTGCCCGGCGCCGGCGACGAACGGAAAGGCGTCGGTCGTCTCCTCGCTCTGCACGGTGAGGCTCAGCGTGCGCGCGACCTCCTCGATGGTGTGGCCCTCGGCCAACGTCTCCATGGAGTCGGCTAACACCAGCAGCGAGTCCTCGGACGCCTCGGTGCGGGTCACCGGGACCAGGATGTGCTTGGCGGTGACGCTGTCGGCGGTGCGCTTCGACACCAGGATGAGGTGGTAGCCGAAGCTCGTCCCCAGCGGGCCGGTCGGACGCCCCACCGGTGCCGCGAAGGCGGCGGTGTCGAACACCGGCGTCATCGTGCCGCGGCCGAACGTGGACAGGTCCTCGAAGGTGACCGGGCGCACCGCCTTCGCCTCGCGCGCGCCGACGGTGTCGAAGTTTGCCCCCGCTCGGATCTCGGCGAGCAGGGTGGCCGCGCGCTCCCGCGCCGCGCCGCTGTCGGCCGCTGTCGGGGTCTTGGGCAGGACGACCGCCTTCACCGACGCCCGTGCCGGCATCTCGAAGTCGTCCTGGTGGTCCTTCCAGTAGCCCTCGATCTCGTCCTCGGTGACCGTGACCGAGTCGTCGGGGATGCTCTGGGCCGGGTCCATCGGGACGAAGCGGACCTGCACGGTCTCGTGCGTGTCGCGCCACCGCTCCCAAAGCTCCGCATCGCTCACGAAGATGCCGGTGCCGACCTGCCGCAGCAGCTTCCCCTGCGGGAGGACGTCGCGGTAGTACGCTTCGAGCTGGAGGAAGAGCTGCGAATCGGCGTTGTCCGCGAGGTACTGCTGGTACTTCACCAGATCGAAGCTGCCGTCGGTCTGGAACGAAGGGTTGCCGCGCAGCTCGGTGGGGGGCTGAAAGCGCGCCGCCTGCCGGATCTCCTCGTCGGTCACGTCGATGCCGCGCCGCTCGAGCTCGGTGCGGATCAGGATCCGGTCCACGAGCTGATCCCACGCCGCCTGCTCGATCTCCCGGTTCTGCTGCGTGGTCACGGGCTCCTGCTGCCCGGCCTGAACCTGATCGTACAGGTTCTTGTAGACGATCATGTAGTCGTCGTACTGGACCGCATTGCCGTTCACCCTCCCGATCTCACCCAACGAGCCTGAGGTGCGGCCCGTGATGTCCATCCCCCAGGAGAAGACCATGAGACCCACGAAGGCCAGGGCGGTCGCCCCCATGATGATCTTCGTGTTCGCCCGCATCTGACGCATGACCATAAACCTGCGGCTCCTCTGGTCCTGATTCCCGTGGGGATTCGTGCGAGACTGTTCCCTAGCCCAAAAAAATAACCGGCGCCGGGCTCCCCCTCAACCGAGCCCCCCACCGACCGACCAAATCCACAAGAAACGTCCGTTTTTACATCGCACCCCCGAGGCGGCCCTCCGCGGGGCCCGCGTTGACATGTTTTCGAGCGCTCGCCTATCTTCACGGCCGTCCCCCAAAGCCCGTCCCAACCCCCTATCTTTTCCCCTTTTCCGGGAGCAGCCGGTGGCCGATTCCGTGGAGAGGGAGATCCGGGACCTCCGCTCCCTCTTCTGGTCCGAGCGCGATCCCGATGGGCTGGCCTTCGCGCCGCTGGCGGACGCCTATCGCCGGCAGGGGGACCTGACCCAGGCCCTCGAGCTCCTCGAGGACGGACTCGGTCGGCATCCCGATTTCGGGCCCGGGCACGTGGTCGCCGGGTGGGTCCACCGCGACCGCGGGGAGGCCGGCGACGGGGAGCAGGCGTTCGCGGCCGCCCTCGCGGTCGATGACGAGAACTCGGAGGCGCTGCGCGGGCTCGGCGAGCTCGCCTCCGCCCGCGGCGACGGCTCGCTCGCGGTCGACTGCTACCGCAAGCTGGTCGAGTTGGAGCCGCGCGACCTGGAGCTCCGCGCCCGCCTCATGGAGGCCGAGCGCGCTCCGGCCGCTCGCCCCTCGCCCGCCCCGGATCCGGCGGCGTCGGACGGCGATCCCTGGGGGATGGACCCCGAGCGGATCCGCACCACCGAGGAGGTGGTCGTGACCGCCGTAGAGGCGGTCCTCACCGCGGACGACCTGGTGATCGACGTGGGCGAGATCGGCGAGGTGGTCGAGTCCGAGGTGCGCATCGAGTCGGTCGGGATGCCGACCTCCGCGTCCGCCGCCGCCCTCGACGACGAGGAGGGGCCGGTCACGCGCACGATGGCGGACCTCTACGCCCGCCAGGGGCTGAGCGACCGCGCGCTCCGGGTGTATCGGCGGCTGCTCGACCGCGCGCCCGAGGACGCCGAGCTGGCCGAGCGGGTGGTCGCGATGGAAGCGCTCCTGAGGGGCGAGCCCGCCGCGGCGCGCCCGCCCCGGACGGGGGAGCGCACCCCGCGGCGACCGACCGACGCGGAAGTCGAGACGCTCGCGCGCGATTGGGCCGAAGGCCCGCGCGACACGGGCGAGCTGAGCACGCCGTTCGCCTGGACCCCGACTCCCGCGGCCGCGGTGCCCGCCGGACGCCCCGTGCGCGACTACTTCCGCGGGCTGCTCGAGTGGGAGCCCCCCGTTCAGGAGGAGGCCGCCGCGGAGCCTGCCGGCGACATCGCAGCCGTCGCCGACGAGCCTGCAGTCGAGGTCGCGGACGCATCTGAGGTCGGGGTCGCGGACGAACCCGCGGCGGCGCCGGCGCCCGAGCGGCACGTGGTGCTGATCGAGTCGCTCGCGCCCGATCCGATCGTCCCCGTTGCGGAGCTGGCGCCCGCGGCTCCCCCGCCCGCGCCCTCCTTCGAGGCGGAGCCGGCATACGAGGCGGAGCCGGCGTACCAGGCCGAGCCGACCTTCGGGGCTCCGCCGAGCTTCGCGTCCGAGCAGATCTTCGCGGCCTCCGCCCCCGCGGCCCTGGCCCCTGCGGCCCCGGCCGCGCCGGAGCCGGTGCGCCACGTGGTGCCCATCGAGTCTCTCACGCCGGACGGGATCGTGCCGATCGAGTCTCTCGCTCCCGTCGTCGTAGGCATCGCCACGCTCGCCCCCGAGCTCCTGCGATGAGCGTTCCCGTGCGCGTCGCCATCCTGCACGGGCCCAACCTCCGCCTGCTCGGGCGGCGCGAGCCGGAGGTGTACGGGCGCGACACCCTCGCGGACATCGACGATCGCCTGGACGAGCTGGGCCGCGAGCTTGGCGTCGAGGTCGAATCGTTCCAGTCCAACTCCGAGGGGGCGCTGCTGGACTTCATCGAGACCGCCTCGCAGCGGGTCGCGGGCTTCGTGATCAACCCCGGCGCGTTCACGCACACGAGCATCGCGCTGCGCGACGCGCTGGTCGGGGTGGCGCTCCCGTTCGTCGAGGTGCACCTCTCCAACACGGCGTCGCGTGAGTCCTTCCGACACCATTCCTTCCTGGCCCCGGTCGCGGGGGGGGTGGTGTATGGATTCGGAGTCGACAGCTATCTTCTGGGCCTTCGAGGGCTGGTGGCCCTCCTCGCGAAGCGCGGCAGAAAGGCCTGAGCAAAAACACATGGCGAGCACGTCTGAATTCAGGAACGGATTAGTGCTGGAGATCGACGGCGCCCTCTGGCAGATCGTCTATTTCCAGCACGTGAAGCCTGGCAAGGGCGGCGCGTTCGTGCGCACCAAGCTCAAGAACGTCCTCGCGGGCAACGTGGTGGAGAGGACCTACCGGGCGGGCGAGAAGGTGACCGACGTCCGCCTCGAGCGGCGGCCGGTGACGTACAGCTACGCGGACGGCGAGCTCTTCAACTTCATGGACACGCAGACCTTCGAGATGATCCCGATCTCGGCGGACGTGATCGGCGACGATCAGCTGCGATACCTGAAGGAGAACATGGCGTGCGAGGGTCTGGTCTATAAGGAGCGGGTGATCTCGGTGGAGCTCCCGTACTTCGTGGAGCTCGAGGTGGTGCAGACCGATCCGGGCGTGCGCGGCGACACCGCGCAGGGCGGCACCAAGCCGGCCAAGCTCGAGACCGGCGCGGTCGTGCAGGTCCCGCTCTTCATCGAAGTGGGCGATGTGCTTAAGATCGACCGCCGCGAGGACAAATACCTCACCCGGGTCACCGGATGATGGACCTGCAGTTCCTCGAGGGCCTCATCAAGGCCCTCGACGAGAGCTCCCTCGACTCCATCGAGATCGAGCGGGGCGGTACGCGCATCCGCCTCTCCAAGAGCGCGGCCCCGGCCGCGCAGATGGTGGCGATGCAGGGTGGAGCGGCCGCACCGCAGGCCGCCGCGGACGCCGCGCCGGCCAAGGAAGCGGCGCCGTCCAATCTGATCGACGTGAAGTCGCCCATGGTGGGGACGTTCTACCGGACGGCCGCTCCCGACGCCCCCCCCTACGTCGAGCTCGGCACCCGGGTGAACAAGGGCGACACGCTCTGCATCATCGAAGCGATGAAGCTCATGAACGAGCTCGAGTGCGAGGTAGACGGCACCATTGCCGAGATCTGCGTGGACAACACGGTGCCGGTCGAGTATGGCCAGATCCTCTTCCGCATAGAGCCGGAGCGTTGAAATCGGCGCATGCCGGCGTTGGGCTGCACGAATTTGACCGCTCCTCGCAGGCAGGCTCCTCCTTCATGACCAGGCGTCATTGTTCAAGACCGTCCTGATCGCGAACCGGGGCGAGATCGCCCTGCGGATCATCCGGGCCTGCCACGAGCTCGGCATCCGGGCCGTGGCCGTGTACTCGGAGGCCGACCGCGATTCGCTGCACGTTCGCTTCGCCGACGCCGACGTGTGCATCGGCCCGGCGCCCGCGCGCGACAGCTACCTCAACATCCCGCGCATCATCGCGGCCGCGGAAGTGACCGGGGCCGAGGCGATCCATCCGGGCTACGGCTTCCTCGCCGAGAACGCCGAGTTCAGCGAGATCTGCGCGCGCTCCGGGATCACCTTCATCGGGCCCAACCCGGACCAGATCCGCGCGATGGGTGACAAGGCCACCGCGTGCCGCACCATGATCCAGCACGGCATTCCCACCGTGCCGGGCACGCCGGGCATTGTGAAGGATCCCGAGGAGGCGACCCTGGCGGCGAAGAAGATCGGCTTCCCGATCATGATCAAGGCGTCGGCGGGCGGGGGCGGGAAGGGGATGCGCATCGCGCGCGACCCGGACAGCTTCGAGAAGCTCCTCCAGCAGGCGCGGACCGAGGCGCAGGCGGCGTTCAACGACTCCGGCGTCTACCTCGAGCGTTTGATCGAGCGCCCGCGTCACGTGGAGTTCCAGGTATTCGGCGACCACCGGGGCCGCATCGTCCACCTGGGCGAGCGCGACTGCTCGGTGCAGCGCCGCCATCAGAAGCTCATCGAGGAGGCGCCCTCGCCGGCGATGACGCCC
>CAXNGW010000023.1:0-16676 GCA_964201975.1 Longimicrobiales bacterium
GCCTCGACCATTACCCGGCGCAGCTCTCCGGGGGCGAGCAGCAGCGGGTCGCGCTCGCGCGCGCGTTCGCGAACCGCCCCCGCATCTTGTTCGCGGACGAGCCCACCGGCAACCTCGACCAGGAGACCGGCGGGCGGATCATTGAGCTGATGGAGACGCTGAACCGCGAGGTGCGGACGACGCTGGTGCTAGTCACGCACGACCTGACCCTGGCCGGCCGCGCGCACCGCATTGTGCGGCTGGCGAGCGGCCGGGTGGTCGAGGACACCTTCGTGGGGAGCGTCCGGTGAGCGCACGCTTCGCGCTCTCGCTCGCGCGCTGGGAGCTGCGCTCCTCGGCACGGCGCATCGGCGTGTATATGCTCTCGATCTCCCTCGGGGTGATGGCCCTGGTGGCCATCCACGGCTTCAGCGCGGACGTGAACCGCTCGCTCGACGCCGAATCCGAGGTCATGCTGGGGGCAAACGCCCGCATCGGCTCGAATCGGCCCTTCCCGGAGCCGATCATCGCCCTCGTGGACTCGCTGGCTGCGGCGGGTCACCCGTCCGCCCGCGTCACCAACGCGGTGTCGATGGTGCTGGCCGCGCGCACCGGTGCGACCCGTCTGCTCCAGGTGCGCGGCGTGGACCCGGGCTATCCCTTCTACGGCGTGGTGCGCACCGTCCCGGCCGGCGCGTGGCCGCCCGCGGCCGGTCGGGCGCTGGTCGATCCCGCCGTCCTCACCATGCTCGCCGCGCGCGTGGGCGACTCGCTCGTCGTCGGCGAGATCTCGGTCGTGGTGGCGGGCACGGTCGAGGACCTGATGGGAGATTTCGGCCTCGAGACCGCGGTGGGGCCGCGCGTGTGGATCGCCCACCAGGAGCTCGACGCCGCCGGGCTGCTCGCTTTCGGTAGCCTCGCGCAGTACGAGCGCTACCTGAGCCTCCCCGACCTGCGGGAGCGGCTGGACGTCGAGGAGCGCTACAACGACCTGTTCGACAGCGCGCAGGTGCGGTTCACCACCGCCGAATCGCAGGCGCGCCGGCTCACCCGCTCGCTCGACTACCTGACGCGCTATCTGGGGCTGGTGGGGCTGGCGGCGCTGCTGCTGGGTGGGGTTGGCGTAGGGAGCGCGGTGCACGTGTTCGTGCGCGAGCGGCGCGCCTCCATCGCGGTCCTGCGGTGCGTCGGGGCCAGCCAGCGCAGCCTGTTCGCGGCGTACCTCATCCAAGCCGCGGTGCTCGGTCTCGCGGGCGCCTCCGTGGGTGCCGCCCTGGGGGTCGGCGTGCAGCAGCTCCTCCCCTTCGCGCTCGGCGGCGTGCTGCCAGTGCGGGTCGAAGCGACGTTCTCCTTCCAGCCGGTCCTGACGGGCCTCGCGATGGGGGTGTGGGTCGCCCTCCTGTTCGCGTGGCTGCCGCTGCTCGCGGTGCGCGACGTGCCCCCGCTAGCGGCGCTCCGCGAGGACGTGGAGCGCCCGCGCCGGCGCGTCGACCCGTTGCGCGTGCTCGCGTGGGTGGCGCTGGGCGGGAGCGTGGTATGGCTGAGCGTGCTCGAAGCCCCCGAGGCCGACCAGGGGTACGGTTTCGCAGCCGGGCTCGCGGGCACCGTGGCGGTGCTGTGGGCGGTCGGCTCGCTGATGGTCGCACTGACGCGGCGGTTCGCCCCCGAACGCGCCCCCTATCCGATCCGGCAGGGGATCTCGAACCTCTTCCGGCCGCAGAACCAGACCGTCGCGATCACGCTCGCGCTCGGTTTCAGCGTCTTCACGGTCGGCACCATCCTCCAGGTCGAGTCGGCGCTGGTCGGCGGGCTCGCGCTCGACGAGTCGAGGACGCGGCCGAACCTGCTCCTCTTCGACATCCAGCCCGACCAGAAGGAGGGCGTGCTGGGGGCTCTGTCCGCACCCGCGCGCGCCGCCGCCGGGGTGGTGCCGCTGGTGCAGGGGCGCATCGCGGCCGTGAACGGGGTGAGTGCCGCCGAGTTGGCGCTGCTCCCCGAGGGGCCCGAGCGCTGGACGCTGCGCCGCGAGTATCGCAACACCTGGCGGGACACGCTGGCCGCGTCGGAGACCCTCGTCTCGGGGACGTGGTGGGACGGCGCGGTCCCGCGCGCCGACCGCGACTCCACGGGTGCGGCGTTGCCCCGCATCTCGGTGGAGGCCGAGCTCGCCGACGACCTCGGGGTGGGCATCGGCGACCGCGTCACCTGGGACGTGGGGGGGCGCAGCGTCGAGACGGTCGTCGCCAGCGTACGGGCGGTGGACTGGGCCCGTTTCGAGCCGAATTTTTTCGTCGTCTTCGAGCCGGGCGCGATCGAAGACGCTCCGCACACGTCGATCCTGGTCACGCGCGTGGACGATCCCAGCGAGAGGGCGCAGCTCCAGACCCGTCTGGTGCGCGCCTTCCCGAACGTTTCGTCGGTGGACCTGACGCGCGTCCAGGAAGCGATCTCCCGGGTGCTCGACCGGGTGAACGCGGCGCTGCGCTTCCTCGGCCTCTTCACCGCCGGCGCGGGCGTAATCGTGCTCGCCGGCGCGCTCGGCACGTCGCGTTTCCAGCGCATGCGCGAGAGCGCGTTGCTGCGCACGCTGGGCGCGCGCCGGGCCCAGGTGCGGGTGGTCCTGCTCGCCGAGTACCTGGCGCTAGGCACGCTCGCGTCGCTGACCGGCCTGGCGCTGGCGGTGGTGGCCGCGGGGGCGCTCGCGCGCTCGGTCTTTGAGATCGACTATCTGCCGGACCTGACGTCGCTGGCGTGGCTCTGGGTCGCCGTGACCGCCCTGACGGTGCTCGTCGGCGTGGCCGGCAGCGGCGGTCTGCTGTCGCGGCCGCCCCTGCCGGTGCTGAGGCGGGCTGCGGAGTGACTCGGGCCGCTCCCCCCGCCGAGAAGAAGCGCGCCGCGCTCTCGCGGGATCTCTCGGAGTTCCTGATCGAGCTGTCGATCGCGGTGCACCGCTACGCGATGTATCCGGCCGGCCATCCGTCGCTGCAGCCCGCGGTGGAGAACGTGGTGGGGCGCCTGTCCGAGATCTTCGAGTCCCGGCGCGCGGTCTCGATCGGGGTGGTTCACCACCAGCTCGTCATCGAGGGCGTGGCGACCGACCCCCGCCACCCCGTCCTCTCGGACCTCGCGCGCCGGCTGCACGGACACCAGCTGGGAGCGTTGTCGTTCACCAGGGGCACCAACGCGCGCGAGGTGGAGGGGATCCTTCAGCTGCTCGCGGGCGACAGCGACCACGAGGGCGAACCGGTCGGTATGCTCCCGCCCGACCGCATCCCCACCTGGGAACACGCTCGGGTCTATGCGGTGGGCTACGACCAGCTCGAGATGAAGTCGGCGATCGGCGACGAGCCCGAGGAGATGGACCGCGCGACCCATCTCTGGCTGGGGCTCGCGCAGTCCGCGATGGCCAGCGACAAGCCCCTGGACTCCAAGGTACCGCCCGACGCCAAGGCCCTCGCGCGCGTGATCGAAGGTCACCGGCGCGAGTCCGCGTACGACCAGGTGATCGTGGGGTATCTCCTCCAGCTCGCCGACGAGCTCAAGTCGGGTGAGGGCGGCGAATCGGAAAAAGTGCGCAAGCGCGTTTCTGGCTCCTCGACGTTTCAAGTGGGTAGCGCGAGATCGGCGCGGCGGAAGTTCGCGGTGGGCAAACAGCCAACCGGGTAAGCGCCGGGGCAGCCCACCGTGGTGGACCACCCCGGCGCTCTAACGTCATTGCCGCTCAGTACTTCCTGCCAAGTCGGGACGGCGGGATTCGAACCCGCGACCCCGGAGGCCCCCGGGGGAGGGTGCGCACCTCCGCGACACTGAATATCGGGAACGAGAGCCGGAAGTCCCTCTTCACCGTCGCTCCCAGCCGAAGCGAGAATGCGGTCGTGTCCTGGCCCTGGACCTGGAGGGTATCGGGTAACGCCTGGGCTCAGTACGCATACCCGAAGATGATGTCCATCTCGTCCTGGGAGGTGAGCCCGAAGGTAAGCGTGCGGCTGGTCAGGTTGTTGTAGGTCGCCTCGGAGGTCAGCCCCTCACCCTTCTGCAGCACAAGCGGGTCAGCGAACCACGAGATCACCGGGTGCGACCAATCGGTCGACGTGTAGATCACCTCGTTGTCGCGCGGCCCGCCCGCGATCCGGATGAGGAATGTTTCGCCGTGCTCGTGGAAATGCGACGTGAGCATGACGATGCTCGTGGTCGCCCCGAAGGTGAACGTCTTGCGCACGGTCGTCCGCCTGCCGGGCGGCAGGCTTAAGTCCTGGTTGCCGAGCTCGAGGGTGCTCGCCACCCGGTTCACCTTGCTCGCGTCCACCGTGTGCAGGTTGATGTACGCTTCGCCTACGATCTGCGCTGAGCCGCGATTCACGAAATGTGTGTTCAGGTCGAGCGCCGCGTTGGCGGGCAGCTTCAGCGCGACGCCCGGCGGGAAGACTTGATCCTCTTCGGGCGTGCCCGCGCCCGAGAAGAACACGTGGTACGCCATCGGCACGAGGTTCTGCAGGATTAGCGTTCCGTCCCGGGCGCGGATGTCCCGCACCTGGTCGAAGGTGGGTATCGCGAGCGCGGGCGTCCCGGCCTTGAAGGTCTGCACCAGCAGGTGGTGGCTGTTGGCCCGCATCCTCGTCTCGACCCGGTTCACGTATGCGTCCGAAATGTTGCCGACGCGCCGGTAGACGAAGATCTCGCGCTCGAAGTTCGGCGCGATCTCGAAGGGCTCGATGTGCAGCTGGAATCCCTGGCTCGGTGGCGCCAGCGGCCGGAAGGTCTCCACGTACGCCGGCTTCGCGTCCAGCAGCATGGCCGAATCGGCCACCACGCCCTTGCGGGGCGCGCCGGCCGCGATCCACCTCGCGACGAAGGCGAGCTGTCCCGCGCTCGGCGACGCGCCGCCGAGCGGCATCGGGCTGCCGTACGCGTGGCCGACGTGGTGGGTCGGATTCCACTGCAGCTTGTGGAAGAGCAGGCTCGTCGAGGCGTCGCCAGGCCTCACCCGGACCATGCCAACGGCCCGCGCGGCTTGGTTGTGCGGCTGCACACCGACCAGCTGCTGATACGAGACGCCGCTCTCCAGGCTGAGTCCCGACTGGGAAAGAGCGACGCCGTTCGCCGAGTGGCAGCTCACGCATTGCTTGTCGAAGAGGTGGCGTTGCAGCTGCCCGTAGCTCGACGTCGCGTCCTCGCCGGGGCCGCCGGGTTCGGAGCAGGCAGCCAGGAGGAGCAGGCCGATCAGGATGCGGCGGCGATGGGGCATGACTCTGATATAGCGACTGCCGACCGACCTGCCAAACGGGCGTGACCGACGGCTCCTCGACGTTTCAAGTGGGTAGCGCGAGATCGAGATCTCCGCTGATCAAGTATGCCATGGTGATGAGGTTCTTGGTCGAGCGGTAGCCGCGAGCTCGTGCCTTCGCAGCCTGGACCAGGCTGTTGATCCCCTCGAGGATGCCGTTGCTAATCGCGGAGAAGAAGTGCCGTAGGAGGCCATCACGGTGATGCCAGAGCGTGCGGCCGAGGCGCTGCATGGGTTTGAGGCGGCTCCGCCTGGCCCAGGCGCACCATTTTTCGAGGAACGCTTCCGCGAGCATCGGAGGCAGTGTCCAGAGCAGGGCATGAACGTTGCGGTCCTCGCCATAACGATCGCCGAGCACATCGGCCTTACGTCCACCGAGGTGCGCGCCTTCGGCATCTCGGGGCTCCTGCACGACCTCGGCAAGGTCTCCGTCCCGGAGGACATCCTGAACAAGCCGGGCAAGCTCACCGACGCCGAGCGCGAGGTGATGAACAGGCATCCCGCCGAGGGCGCGCGCATGATCCTCGAGACTGAGGACCAGCTCGACCTCGCGGCGACGGTGGCGTACGAGCACCACATCAAGCTGAACGGAGGAGGCTACCCGACGCTCGCGTATCCCCGCCGCTGCCATCAGGCGAGCGACCTGGTGCACGTGTGCGACGTCTTCGACGCGCTCCGCACCGACCGGCCCTACCGGGCGGCGTGGGCGACCGCCAAGGTCCTGTCGTATCTGGAGGAGGGCGGGGGCACCGAGTTCGACCCGGATCTCGTGCGCGCGTTCGTGCAGATGATGCGGTCGTGGGAGGGCAAGGTGCTCGACATCGAGAAGGAGACGACCCCGATCGCGGCGCCGGAGCCGGCTGCGGTCGAGCCGCCGCTCGCGCGCGCGTCGATCGCCGTGGCTCCGCAGTCCGCGTCCGACGAAGCCGTTGATCTGGAGGCGGCGGGCGACGACGACGCAGACCTCCAGGCGCTCACCGACCTGAACGCACTCACCGACGGCGCCTCCGACGAAGACGAAGGCGAGATGTCATGGGAATGAGCGGGGCGCCTCTCAGCCCCCCGCGGCGGCGAAGCGGCGCAGCCGCTCGGCGGCCTCGTCGAGCGTCTCCAGGCGCTTGCAGAACGCGAAGCGCACCAGGGTGCGCCCGCCCCCCGCGCTGAAGAAGCTAGAGCCCGGCACGGCGGCGACCCCGGCCTCGCGCGCCAGTTGCCGCGCGAAGGTCTGGTCGTCGGCGCGCGAGACCCTGGAGAAATCGGCCAGCACGTAGTACGCGCCTTGTGGGGCGATGCACGCAAAGCCGGCCTCGCGCAGCGCGGGGACGAGCCGGTCGCGGCGCTCGCGGTACTCGGCGGCGAGCCCCCGGTAGTAGTCGGCCCCCAGCGTCTCGAGAGCCGCCGCGACTCCCTCCTGCAGCGGCGCGGGCGCTCCCACGGTCAGGAAGTCGTGCACCTTGCGGATGGCGGCCGTCAGGTCGGCCGGCGCGACCACCCATCCCACCCTCCACCCGGTCACGCTGAACGTCTTCGAGGCCCCGCTCACGGTGACGGTGCGCTCGCGCATCCCGTCGAGGGTGGCGAGCGGAACGTGCTCGCCCTCGTAGAGGATGTGCTCGTAGATCTCGTCGGTGATGGCGATCAGGTCCCGCTCGCGGCAGACCTCGGCGATCGCCGTCCGCTCGCTCGCGTCGAGCACGCGGCCGGTGGGGTTGTTCGGGGTGTTCACGATGATCGCGCGCGTGCGGGGAGTGACGCAGGCGCGCAGCCGCTCGGGGTCGAGGCGGAAGTGGGGCGGCTCGAGTGGAAGGAAGACGGGGCGCGCGCCGCACAGCGCCGCATCGGGGCCGTAGTTCTCGTAGAACGGCTCGGTGACGATGACCTCGTCCCCGGGATCCACCAGCGCCAGCAGCACCGCTGCCATCGCCTCGGTTGCCCCGCACACCACGGTCAGCTCGCGGTCTCCCTCGATCGCGAGCCCGTAGAAGCGCTCGTAGGCGCCCTCGAGCGCGCGCCGCAGACGGGGCGCCCCCCACGTGATCGCGTACTGGTTGACGTCCGCGCTCACCGCCGCGCGCGCCGCTTCCTTGAGGACGTCGGGGCAGGGGAAGTCCGGGAATCCCTGGGCGAGATTGACCGCGCCGTGCTCCCCCGCGACGCGCGTCATCTCGCGGATCACAGACTCGGTGAACTGGTGCGTGCGGTGCGCGGTGCGCCGGGTTGCCGGCTCGGGCGGGGGGATGATCATAGGGCCCACGCTCGGTTCCGGGGCACCGCCGCGCAACGGCGCGCAGGTGACACCGGCGCCGAAGCGGTCTAGCCTTACCGATGCCACCGACCCGCTTCCGTCGCGCCGCTTTGCGCGCGCTCCTCGTCTGCCTGGCGGCCGGCGCGCTGCCCGGATCGCCGGCTGCGGCGCAGGAAATCCCGCCCCTTTCGGTGGAAGGGAGAGGGGGTGTGGTGTGGCCGCTCGCGTCCTTTCGCACCGGCCCCGACCGCGGCGGCGGCATCGCGCGCGCGCCCACGTTCGGGCTCCATTTCGTCTACCGCGGACCGAGCGGGTGGGGGCCCTCCATCGGGTTCAGCCAGCACCGCTTCGACTGTGCGGCCGACGGGTGCATCGGGGACGAGTACGTCGCCACCACGTGGGACCTCGGCATGCAGCGCACGCTCGGCCTCTACGGGTGGACGCGGGCCGGCCTCCTGTTCGGGCGGGTCGAGCGCGACTTCGCGGCGAGGGCAGGGACGGACCGGGTCGCGTCGCTGCTGGGCCTGGGTGTGGAGGGCGGGGTCGGGCTGCGCATCCCGGTGAAGGGCCGCCTCGCCCTTACCCCGGGCGTGCGCTACGGCTGGCTCAACGCGCAGTTCCGCGACGACGGTGTGGCGCGCATGCGCTGGGCCGCGGGCGACATGGGCATCGCGCTCGGATTCTGACCTGGGGTCAGCGCGGCACCCGGGCCTGCTCTTCCCAGATGGCGCGCAGGAGCGGTTCCTCGCGCTCCACGCACGCGACCACGCCCGGATCGAACTGCGCCCCGGCCATCTCCCGCATCTGCCGCAGCGCCACCTCCCAGCCGAGCGCCTGCCGGTAGGCGCGGTCGCTGGTCATGGCGTCGAGCGCGTCGGCCGCGGCGACGACGCGTGCCGCCAGCGGGATCGCCTCGCCGGTGAGCCCATCCGGGTAGCCGCTTCCGTCCCAGCGCTCGTGGTGCCAACTCACGACCGCGAGCACGGTCTCGTCGTCGAGCAGCGGCTCCAGGATGCGGCGGCCGGTGCGCGGGTGTTTGCGCACCTGCTGGAATTCCTCGGTGGAGAGCCGGTCCTCCTTGTTCAGGATCGCGTCCGGGACGCCGATCTTGCCCACGTCGTACAGCTCGCACGCGAGCTTGAGCGCGTCTACATCGATCCGGACCTGCTCCCGGTTGAGGGTCTCGGCGAGGACCAGCGCGTAGCGCGCCACCCGGTCGGAGTGGCCGCGCGTGTAGGGGTCGCGCACTTCCACCGCGCGCACCAGCGCGCGCGCTCCCTTGAGCACCGCTTCCCGCGCCTGCTCGGCGCGCGCGCGCGCCTCGTGGGTGAGAAGCCGCTTCTCGGTGCGCTCCGAGAGCATCCGGTCGCGCCGACCGAGCGCGTCCGTCAGGTGCGCGCGCAGCTCCGGCATGCCGAACGGCTTGAACAGGTAGCGGTCGGCGCCGGCGTTGAGCGCCTCGGCCGCCACCTGCACGTCCTGGAGCCCGGTGATGACGATGACCTGGGTAGCGGGCCAGCGCGACTTGACGGCCGCCACCAGCTCGTTGCCGCTCGCGCCCGGCAGGCGGATGTCGGTGACGACGACGTCAAACTCCTCGTGCAGCCCGCGCACCTGTGCATCGTCCTCCACGAGCAGCACGCGCCGGCCCGTGCCGAAGGCGCTGGTCGCGGGGGGTAAGGAGGGCGGAGGGCGGAGGGCGGAGGCGTGCGGCTGATGTCGTCGGTATCGCGCGGATACTCGGCCACGGGGGTGCCTGGATCGGGCTTGGCCCTCGCGGGATGGTCGTCGACGCGCTCCAACGCGGCGTGGCCGAACAGGCGCACGCAGTTGCGACCCTCGCGCTTGGCCTGGTAGAGCGCGTGGTCGGCCGCCGCGAGCAGCTCGTCGGGGGAGCGCATGCTGGGGTGGAAGGTGGCCACGCCGCCGCTCACCGACAGGTTTTCCCCGTACTGCTTGCGCGCGTACATGGCGCTCCGCACGCGGTCGGCGAACACGATCGCCCCCTCGGAGTCCGACCCGGCCAGGACGCTCACGAACTCCTCGCCGCCGAAGCGCCCGGACAGGTTCATCCGGCGCGTGGTGCGGGTGAGGATGTCGGCGAAGACGCGGAGCGCCTCGTCTCCGGCCTGATGGCCGAAGCGGTCGTTGAACGACTTGAAGCCGTCCAGGTCGAACAGCACCACCGAAAGCAGCCGACCGCGCTCCGCCGCGGCGAACTTGTTCTCCAGGAAGACCCGGGCGTGGCGGCGGTTGGGGAGGTGGGTGAGGATGTCGGTGAAGGCCATGTCCTCCACCTCGTCGCGGTCGCGGTGCAGCCGATCCGCCAGCCAGCCGATCGCGAGCGCGATGGTGACCTAGGCCACCACCACCCCGAGCAGGAGGTCGGGGACGCCCAGCCCCATGGCGGTGGCGGCCGCCTGCGTGAGCGACAGGGTCGCCATCCCCCCGGCGAGCGCGGTCGCCACACCCCGCCAGCCGCGGTAGTACGCGAGCAGAAAGGCCGGCACCAGCGCGAGTAGCCACAGGAGGGGCCCGTAGGCGCCGATGCCCTCCGGGAAAAGGAGCGCCCCGCCCACCGGCACCAGGAGGGCGGCGAAGGACAGCAGCAGGGCGCGGGGAGGAACACGCCGACGAGTTCGCTGTTCAGCGATCGGCATCGGGCGGGCAATCTCGGGCGTGCGAGAGGGCCGGGTCAAGCCGGAAGGCCCGGGGGTGGATGCCGGAGGTCGGCCTATTCAAGTCACGATCTGAGCGCGAGTTGAACCGCGTCGCGCGCTCCCCGGATGGGCCCGCCGCGGACCGCCCTTCCTTTCGCTCCCGGCGACGGCGGGGGTACCGTTCAGGTTTGCTTTGCCCCTAACTTTGGCCTGTGATGCCCCGCCCGTCCTCCTCCCGGACCCTCGAGAACCAGCTCCAGGCCCTTCCCGCCCGCGTCGTTCCGGGGCGTCGGCCTGGGATCCTCCCGGCGTGATGGGCCCCCGCGCATGAGTATCGGCGTGGTGGTGGTGGTCCTGCTGCTCATTCTGGGCACCGCGCTCTACGTGGCCGCCGAATTCGCGGCCGTGAGCGTGCGTCGGAGCCGCATCCAGCAGTCTGCCGAGGACGGGAACTGGCTGGCCGCCCATCTCCTCCCCTACATCGCGGATGCCGAGCAGCTCGACCGCTACATCGCCACCAGCCAGATCGGGATCACGATCTCGAGCCTGGTGCTGGGAGCGTACGGCCAGACCCGCCTGGCTCCCACCCTCATCCCGCTCTTCGAGGGGTGGGGTGGCATGCAGAGCGCGGCCGCGGAGTCCACCGCAGCCATCACCGTTCTGCTCCTCCTGACGGTGGCCTTGATGATCCTGGGAGAGTTGGTCCCGAAGTCGCTTGCGCTTCAGTACCCGACTTCCGTAGCGCTCTACACGTTCCTGCCAATGCAGTGGTCGCTCAAGGCGCTCGCCTGGTTCATCGCGCTTCTGAACGGCAGCGGCCAGGCGATCCTCAGGGTCTTCGGGTTCAACCCCGGCGGGCACACCCACATCCATTCGCCCGACGAGATCGAGTACCTGATCGCGGAAAGCCGGGAGGGAGGGCTGATCGAGCCGGACGAGCACGCCCGCCTGCGCCGGGCGCTCCGACTCGGTGCCCTCACGGTGAACGAGGTGATGGTGCCTCGAACCGAGATCTTCGGTGTTCGGTCGGGGATGCCGTTCGAGGAGTTGGTGGCGACCGCTGCCGACAGCCCATACACGCGCCTGCCCGTGTACGAGGGCACGCTCGATCGCGTCATCGGCTACATGCACATGCAGGACATCGCGCGAGAGGCGCTCGCGGGAGGGAAGAGCGCCCCGATCCGGCCCGTGACGTTCATCCCGGAGCGGATGACGCTGGACCGCGTGCTCGAGCGCTTCCGGGCCGAGCGCCAGCATATGGCGCTGGTGGCGGACGAGTTCGGGGGAACCGCCGGGCTGATCACGGTCGGCGACATCCTCCAGGAGATCCTCGGCGGCGTCGCCGACGAGTTCAAGACGGGCGAGCCCCGGATCGAACGCCTCGCGGACGGCCGCTACCGCCTGCCCGGCTCCGTCCGCCTGGAAGAGGCGGCGGTGCTGTTGGTCGCCGGCTGGGTGGGCGAGGCCGCGACCCTCGGTGGTTTCCTGACGGAGCGGCTCGAGCGCGTGCCACGGGCCGGAGACAGGATCGTCATCGACGGGGTGAAGGTCGAGGTCGAGGCGATGGCGGGACGCACCGTGGCTTGGGTCCTCGCCACAGCCGTCACGGCGAGCGAGCAGGGGCGCTGAAGTGGTCACCACCCTCGTGGTTGCCCTTCTCCTCGTGCTCAATGCCGTCTTCGTGGCCGCGGAATTCGCCATCATTGGCGTCTCCCACGTCGAGATCGAGAAAGGCGTGCGTGCCGGCAACCCGGCCGCGCGCCTCGTGCGCTGGATCGTGACGGATTCCCGCCGCCTCGACCGCTTCATCGCCACGGCCCAGCTGGGCATCACGGTTGCGAGTCTGGGTCTCGGCATGTACGGCGAGCACGCGGTCGCCGACGCGATCGCTGCCCGCCTGGAGGGGTGGGGCGCGGAGCGGTGGGTGGCGGCGCACACCCTGGCCAGCGTGCTCGCGATCACGCTGCTCACGTACCTGCACATCGTGCTCGGCGAGATGGTGCCCAAGTCCATGGCACTGCAGAGCCCCGGCCGCATGGCGATGTGGATCGCGCCCATCGTGCGCGCGGTCGAGCTGGCTTTCTTTCCGCTCATCGTCGGCCTCAACGCGATCGGCAACGCGCTCCTCGGACTCTTCGGCGTGCGCCGCAGCACGCGCAGCACCGAGCACTACCGCACCCCCGAAGAGCTCGCGTATATCGTGCGCGAGAGCCAGGCCGGCGGCATGCTCCGCAAGGCGTCCGCGCAGGTGGTCGGCGACCTCCTGGAGTTCGGGAATCGCACCGCTGGCGAGATCATGGTGCCGCGCGTGCGCATGGCGGCGCTGTCGATTGACGCCCACATGAGCGAGCTGCAAGAGCTGCTCCGCACCGCTCCCCACACGCGCTATCCGGTGTTCGACGGCGACCTCGATCACATCGTCGGCATGCTGCACGTGCGCGACGCGCTGCGCTCGCTGCGCGAGGGAGTGGGCGCGCCCGAGTACGTCCGTCCCGTCCCCCACCTTCCCGCCACCGCGCACACCGACCAGCTGCTCGCGGCGATGCTTCTGGCCGGGGTGCAGATGGCCGTCGTGATGGACGAGCACGGCGGTACCGCTGGGATCGTCACGCTCGAGGACCTGTTCGAGGAGGTGGTGGGCGACATCACCGAGGGGTCCACTGCAGTGCCGGAGATCGTGAATGAGGGCCCCCGGCGCGTGCGCGTGGACGGCGCTGTACGGGTCGAGGAGGTCGGCGACGCGCTCGGGGTCGTGCTCGAGCACGAGGAGGTGGACTCGGTGAGCGGTTTGGTGCTCGCGCTCCTCGGCCGCCGGCCCGCCGTGGGAGACCGCGTGGAGTTCGACGGCGTCCAGTTCGAGGTCGCGATACTGCGGGGCAACGGAGTGGAGAGCTGCGTGGCGTGGCTGCCGGAGTCGGCGCCCGAAGACGAGGGCCTGGACGAGTAGAGCACCCCCGGCTACACCGCGTTCCTGATAGGCAACCGGGACCGTGGTGTCGGGGTGGCGCTGCTGAGCAACGGCAGCCAGGCCGAGGCGGAGCTGGCTCGGCTCGCCGCCGTCGCCCTCGATCTCCTCGCCCCGCCCCCCGCCCGGGTGGTCGCGCGGCCCTGAGTCAGCGGCGGATGAGGAGCCCCTCGGGGGTGACCGTCCGCTCCAGCGCTCCCAGTCCCGCGTCCACGACCAGCGCGAGCAGCGCCGCCGGGATCGCGCCCGACAGGATCATGCGCGTGTCGGAGAGCGCGAGCCCCGCCACGATCGGATCCCCGAGCCCGCCGGCGCCGATGAAGGCCGCGAGGGTCGCGGTGCCGATGTTGATCACCGCGGCGGTGCGGATGCCCGCCATGATCACCGGCGCGGCGAGCGGGAGGCGCACCAGTCGGAGAATCTGCCGCCCGGTCATCCCCAGCGAGCGCGCCGCGTCCACCGCCACCGGGTCCGCGTCGCGCACCCCCGTGAAGGTGTTGCGCAGGATCGGGAAGAGGGAGTAGAGGAAGAGCGCGGCGAGGGCGGGGACGACGCCGATGCCGAGCAACGGGATCATGAACGCGAGCAGCGCGATCCCGGGCACGGTCTGGAGCAGCCCGACCGCGCGGATGACCGCCTCGGCGCTCGCGCGCCGCCGCTCGAGCGCCAACCCGAGCGGCACCGCGATCAGGACGGCAGCGAGCAGCGACGCGCCCGCGAGCAGGAGGTGCCGCCCGGTGTTCGCCAGAATCGCCGCGCGTTCGCGCGTGAGGTAGCCGAGCACGCCGGAGCCGGGGCCGGCGGCGGCTCCCGGCGCGGCCCCACCCCCGTCGTCTCCCGTGACGGCAGCGAGCCCGATCTCGGCGAGGGCGCTCCGCGCCACCTGCGCGACCGGCTCCCGGTCCACCTCCACGCGCTGGTTCCACGCGCGCATGCGCTCGACCGGGATGCGCCCGGACAGCTCGGCGAGCGCAGCGAGCGCCTCCGGGCTCTCCTCGGTCAAGCGGCGGCTCGCCAGCGCGGCCGCGTCGTAGGGCGGGAAGAAGTCCCGGTCGTCCTCGAGCACGACTAGGTCGTACCGCGCGATCGCTCCGTCGGTCGAGTAGCCGTCGATCACGTCCACGCGGCCGCCGGCGAGCGCCTCGTATTTGAGCGCTTGCAGGAGCGAGCGCACGTCACGGAAGGAGAGCCCGTAAGCATCGCGCAGCCCGACCAGCCCGTCGCGCCGGCCGATGAAGTCGGGCGAGAAGCCGGCGGTGAGGCCGGACGACGCGCGCGCGAGATCGGTCAGAGTGCGCAGGCCGAGCGCCTGCGCTGTCTCCCGCCGCACCGCGATCGCGTATGTGTTCTCGAACCCGAGCGGCGGCAGCCAGACCGCACCCCAGCGCGCTGCGAACGCGGCCGCCACCCGCAGGTAAACCGCGCGGGCGCCGCCCACCGGCTGTTCGCCCAGGATCGCGATCAGCCCGGTGCCCGTGTATTCCGGGTAGACGTCGACGGCGCCGCTCGTGAGCGCTCCGAAGGCGATCTCGGTCGCGCCCAACCCGGGCCGGCGATCGACCGCGAAGCCATGATCCTCGAGCACGAGCGCGAACATCTCGGCCAGAAGGTAGGACTCCGCGAACGGCTTGGACGCGACCACGATCGGGCGCGCGGGCTCCTGAGCAGCCGCGTGCGCGGTGAGCGCGCCGGCCGCCAGCGTGGCGAGGGTCGCGGCGCGGCGGGCCCGCGTCATCGCACCACCCGCGCGCGCTCGAGCAGCCGCTCCACGTAGCCCGTGGCGGGCGTGCGCAGCAGCGCGTCCGGCGCAGCGATCTGCTCGACCCTCCCGTTCCACATCACGGCCACCCGATCCGCGAGCAGGAGCGCTTCGTTCAGGTCGTGGGTGACGAGCAGCACGGTGAGGCGGAGCCCCTTCACCAGCCCGCGGAAGCTCTCCTGGAGCTCGGCGCGGGTGATCGCGTCCAAGGCGCCGAACGGCTCGTCCAGCAGCACCACCTCCGGATCGGCCGCGAGCGCGCGGGCGATCGCGACGCGCTGGCGCTGTCCGCCCGATAGCTCGCGGGGCCAGCGGTAGCCCATCTCCTCTGCGGAAAGACCCACGCGCGCGAGCGCGTCGTGGGCGCGGCGCTCGGCGTCGGGCAGGCCCTGCAGCGAGGGGACGAGCGCGACGTTCTTGAGCACGTCCCAGTGGGGGAGGAGGCCGCCCTCCTGCTGCACGAAGCCGATCTCGCGCCGCAACCGCACCTCGTCCAGGTCGGCCGCCCGGCGCCCCCCCACGCGGACATCCCCTGTGTCCGGGAGGACGGTCCGGTTGAACAGGCGGAGCAGCGTGGTCTTGCCGGCGCCGCTCTCCCCGACCAGAGCAACGCATTCGCCGTGACGCACGGTCAGGCTCACCCCGGCGAGGGCGGGGACCGCGCCGAAGCGCTTGACCACCTGCTCCGCCTCGAGCACGGGCTGGCCGGGCGTAGAGCGCGGGAGTACCCGGTCGGGAGAGGGCATGGCGGGGGACGATTCCATCACGCGGGGAACGGCGGCATCCTGCTCGGCGCAAGCGAAAGGATCGCCGGGGCGCGGGAGGGGCGCCAGCGCGCCTACGGCAAGCGCGCCCCGCTCCTACGTCATCCGCGACCTGGGCTCGCGATGCCCGGGAGCACACTCTGGTGGGGCGGATCGTTGCTGACGCCACGGGGGGGCGTGTACTCTAGCCCCGACTCGTATGAGACGCTCCCGCTCCTCGAGTCCGATTTTCCGCTCACCCACGCAAAGGATTCCTACATGCGAACGGTGCGTTCGGCAACCCTCCTGCTGGCGTTGCTCCTGGTCTTCGCTGCGGCCCCCGCCCATGCCCAACAGGGCACGGTCGCCGGCACGGTGACCGACGCGAGCAGCGGTCAGCCCCTCCCGGACGTACAGGTGCAGGTCCTGTCGGGCGGTCAGTCGGGGGGCTCGCTCACCAATCAGGCGGGGCGCTTCAGCGTCGCCACCGCCCCCGGCACCGCGACCGTCATCGCCACCATGATCGGCTACGCCGAAAAACGGGTGGAGGGCGTTCAGGTCGGCGCGGGCGGAACCGCCAACGTGGGGATCACGCTCGAGTCGCGCGCGATCGCGCTGGATCCGATCCAGGTCTCGGTGGGGAAGAAGCCCGAAAAGGCCACCGAAGCGCCCGCCACGGTCTCGGTGATCTCCGAGCTCAAGATCGACGAGAGGGTCGCCGTCACCCCGATCGAGCACATGAAGGACGTCGTCGGGGTGGACATCATCAGCTACGGCGTCTCGGCCGGCAACGTCGTGTTGCGCGGGTTCAACAACATCTTCTCGGGCGCCTTGCATTTCCTGACCGACAACCGCATCGCCAGCATCCCGTCGCTGCAGGTGAACCTGATGCAGTTCGTCCCGTCGACCGACGAGGACATCTCGCGCATCGAGGTGGTGCTGGGACCGGGCTCCGCGCTCTACGGCCCGAACACGGCCAACGGCGTGCTCCACTTCATCACCCGCTCGCCGCTCGAAGGATCGAACACCACGGCGTCGATC
>CAXNGW010000024.1:0-16470 GCA_964201975.1 Longimicrobiales bacterium
GAGGTCCCGCATCCCGAGCGTGGCGTGCTGGATCGCGACGTCCGCCTCGGCAAGAGCGGTCTCCAGGAAACCCTTCTGCTCGGGGGTGTCGCGAAAGGAGGTGTTCACGTGGCCGATGTGGGGGCTCATGGCCGGAGCCTGGGCCGACGCCCGCGGGGCGGCGCACAGAGCGGCCAAGGCGAGCGCGGCGGTGGCAAGGCGGGTGAATCGCATGCGAGTCCTCCTGGAGGTGGTGAGCTGAGGGTCGATCAAGGGAACGGAATGGAAAATCTGGGAGCCAGCTCGACGTCGGTCGATCCCGGGAGCAGTTCTCCCTGGCGCGCGGCGCTCATGATGAGGACGGCCACGCCGGTAATGAGCGCGGTCCCGCCCACCGTAGCCAGCCCGGTGGTCATCCGGTTCAGCTCCCGCCGCTCGATCTGGATGACCTGGTCACGGGCGATGAAAACGTCCTGACCGAGCACCTGGGTCGAGAACCCCTGTTGGCGCGCGGCCACCGGCAGACGGACGAGGAGGCTGGCGGGCTCGGCGCGAATCAGCGTACCGGTCAGGATGGGGCTCTCCTGGACGGGAATCTCGCTCAACCCGTCGAGCGCCTGCCGCGTCACGTAGAGCCGCACCCCCTGGCCGGGGGGGACCGCCCCCATCTCGGCCGGCACGTACCGGTAGCACCCCCCCATGGCGATCGCCGACGCGAGCGCGACGGCCCGGACCAACCCGGAGCGCCTCACCTGCCGATCAGCGGAGGGCACGGAAGAATCGGTCCGAGAAGGCGGTGATCAGCGGCGTCCCGGCGAACAACATCGTCATACCGACCACCTGGGTAGCGTGAGACTTGGTCGTCTTTCCCTCCACCCAGATCAGATACCCGGACGCGACGGTGAGCGTGCTCAGGAGCGCCGACGGCACGAGCCGGCCGCGCGACCGCTCGGTGGTTCCGGCCCAGCGCGCCGCGGTCCCCCCCGTGAACCCCGGGATCCCCAGCATGAAGAAGCCTGCCGCCATCGTGCTGATCGGATCGCATTTGGTCCGCAGGCCGGAGAAGTCGGTCTTGCTCACCTTGAGGCAGATGTCGCCGACGATCATCCCGGTCGCCACGCCCAGGGCGTTCCCGGCGAACGAGCTGGCCATGACGCGGGACCAGTCGTACGACGTCGTCTCGAGCGACCAGTCGGTCGCGGCCAACATGGTGCCCTGTTCCCGCAGCCGCTCGCGAACGGGGCCGCGGCGAGTTTCGATCAGGAGAACCCCGAAGCCGGAGAACGCGCCGTAGATCGCACCCGCCTCGGCGGGCGAGAGCATCTCCATGCGCTCGATGTCCTGGAGCGGCATGGTGGCGACCAGCATCGAGGGGGACGAGACCGGCACGCCGTCCAGGATCACATGGATCTCGCGGCAGCCGCCCGCGCCGCGGCGACCGCCGCGGTACTCGACGCAGTTGCCGCGCACCTCCACGCTGGGCATCCCCTGGCGGAGCATTTCGCCGAGGCCGAGGCCGCGACGCGAGGCGTCGTCGATCTCGGGACGCAGGATCTCGTTGATGTGCGTGCCCGAGGAGCGCCGACGACGGTCGAGATCGGTCTGCGCCTCCACCACCAGGGGAGCGAGCTCGATCGCCTGCTCGGAGAGCTTGATCTGGACGTTGTGGCGGCCACCCGCGTTGACGGTGACCGATTGGGTGTGCTCGCCATACGCCAGGTGGCGGACGACCAGCGTGTGGTTTCCGGCGGGGAGCACCAACGAGAAACGACCGTCGGCGCCCGTCGAGGTCCCGACCAGCGTGCCCTGGACGACGACGATCACGTCGGCGACCGGCGTGCCCCTGGCCTGGTCAAGGATCGTCCCCAGCAGCGTGCCCGCCGGCCGATCCTGGGCCCGGAGCGGACGCGCGGGAGGGGTCGCTACGATCACGCAGAGGGCGACGAGGGTGACGCCGAGCGCAGACGGGGATTTCATGGCCATCGGGTCTCCGACCTTGTGCGGGAGGGGTGGGCCCTCCCGTTTTACAACCTACGCTGGCGCCTCGCCGCCAGCCAGCCGAGGCCGCCTTGGTTGACGGGCTCGGCCCGGGGCGACACACTCTCCCTCGGCCCCTCGCGTCCGCTGCATCCCTCGTACCGTCCCGACGGAGCGTACCTCACGCATGGACCGCTACAGAGCCCGGGCTCGATTTTTCCTCCTCGGTGCCGCCCTGATCGGGGCTTCCGGGTGCAACCTGACCGACACCGACCCACCCAGCTCTGCCCACTTCAAGGTGACGGCGAGCAGCCCCGTCCGGATCATCACCTCGACCGAGTTCATCCTCTCGGGAACGGAGGCGGGGCTCGTCGACGCGGACACGGTGGACACCGCGGCAAAGGAAGCCAACGTCGACCTCCCGTCTCCGCCGCGCTTCTTCATCCGCGTCCTCGCCCTGACCCCAGGGACGCAGATCGCCCTCCGGGTGGATGTAGGGAAGCGCAACTGGTATGACGCCTCGCGCACGTTGGCGCCGCCCGACAAGCTCGAATTCGTCTACGGCTTCACCGGCTCGGCGTTCTAGCGCGGAAGCCGGGAATCGCTTGCCCGGAAAGACCCCGAGCAAGCATACTGAGACGTTCCGATCCACCTCTTCGAGGAGTAGAGATGAAGCGTGTTGTCGCGCTCGCCCTCCTCGCGGGAGCGCTCACGGCCGCCCCGGCGGCCGCACAGGCCCCTCCGGCTGCAGCCCCGGCCCCCGTGCAGCATTTTCTGCCCGTGGGCACGATGGCGCCCGACATCACGCTGACCGGGGCAACCCGTCACGGCGTGATCCAGGCTCCCATCAAGCTGAGCGATCTCCGCGGCGAGACCATCGTGCTGGCGTTTTTCTTCCGCGCCAGGACGCGTGGTTGAACGATTCAAATGACGGCGTACCGTGATCAGTACGCGAGCCTGTTCAACGACGGTCAAAACGTAGTTCTGATCGGGATTTCAGACGATCCGCCCGACGCCCTGTACTCGTGGGCGAAGGACCTGGATTACCAAGGTCTGTTCGGCAGCGATCCGGGCAGCAAGGCGTTCATCGCCTTTGGCGGCAGCCCGAGGGACAATGGCCAGGTGGGCAGTCGTGCCGTGATCGTGATCGATCCGGAGGGCAAGATTTCCTACGTGGTGCCGGTGTTCAACCAGAACGACCCGGTCGCCTACGAGGAGCTGGGGAAGGAGATCGACCGGCTGTCACCCCCGGCCGGCTGAACGACCCGAGTCGGAAACGAGAAGAAGGGCCCGGCGCCGCCAGCGCCGGGCCCTTCTTCTCGTCCTGCCGCCCCGCAAAGGGGAGCTACTGTGTGGCCCCCAGGAGCTTCCTGACCGCGCCGACCAGATCCTGCTGCGGCCCGACATCTGCGTAGACCACCTTCCCGTTCTTGTCGAGCAGCATGACGATCGAGGTGGTCATGGCCTGGTACTTCCGCACCGCATCGCCGCGCGCGTCGAAGACGAACGGATAGCCGGGGTTGTGATCCTGCAGGTGGCGCTGAATCCGGCGGGGCGTCTGGTTCACCCCCACCGCGACCGCGATGACGTTCACCTGGCTCCCCATCTCCTTCTGGATGCGGTCGAGCTGGGGCTGGAGCACCTCGCACTGCTCGCACCAGGTGGCCCAGAACTCGAGCAGCGTCGGCTTGCCCTTCCCGATCATGTCGAGGAGCTGGACGGGCTTACCGTCGAGATCCTGCACGCTCGCCGCCGGCGCCTGGGTCCCGATCGGCAGCCCGAGAACGTCCTGCGCCGCCGCGCCCGCAGGGGCCAGCAGCGCGAGCGCGAGCGATCCGGCCGCGAGAGCGTTCTTGAGGGATCGGACCATGGTTCTCCTCACAGATTGTATCCGGCCTGGACGAAGTAGTACTCCGCCATCACGAACATGACCAAAGCAGCCAAGCGCTTCACCCACACCATCCACTGCCCGGACCGCGGCAGCGCCGACAGCGTCCCCGAGAACAGGCCGACCACGATCAGCAAGGCGGTCATGCCGAGGGAGAAGACGAACAGGTAGACGAACCCCATCAAGCCGGCGCGAGTGGCTGCCACCCAGGTGAGCACGACCGCGAACGCCGGCGCGCCGCATGGCGCCGCCACCACTCCGGACGTCGCCCCCAGCAGGAGCACGGCGGGATACGATCCACCCCCCTGGCTGCCCGCCCAATTCATCAATTTCTGAGGGACCGGAACGGGCAGAACGTCCAACATAGATAGCGCGAAAAGGATGAGGAGGTTCCCGATCACCAGCTTGGCCCAGGGGCTCGCGCTCACCGTTCCGAACAGCGTCCCGGTCAGGCCGGCGAGCATGCCGAGGAAGGCGTAGACCAGCGCCAGGCCGACGGCGTAGGTCAGCGTCAGGCCGATCGTGCGGGCGCGGCTCTGGCCCTCCCGGCGGGTGCCCGAGATGACCGACGCGGTGATCGGGATCATCGGGTAGACGCACGGCGTCAGGCTGGTGAGGATACCCGCGCCGAAGAGCGTGACGAGAGCGAGCAGCGGACGACCGGCCAGCGCGGTGGACAGCTGGCTGTTCGCTTCGCCCTGGAGGACCATCGAGAGAAGGGTCATGGGGAGTTCAATCTCCCCTTCCCCCTGCTGCGGCCGCCAGAGGCAGAGGGGCGCCTACTCCACTCTCATCGCCTCTCCGGGATCGACGCGGGCAGCCCAGACCGCCGGCAGCCAAGTGGCGATCATCCCGACCGCGCCCATCAGCACCACGACCGCGACCAGGGTCGCCGGGTCCTGGGGTGACCGGCTCCCGGCCCTCCACCCTGATCTCGAGCTCGAAGTAGGCGAGCGACTCGTCCGGAGTGCGGCCGCCACGGTTGGGATCGTTCGGCCGGGTCGGATCGCCCGGCCGGGTCCGCGTGCTGCCGCGGGGAGTGCGGGTGGCGGTATCCCGCGGCATGCGAACCAGCGCGCCGTCCACCACGATCTTGGGCTAGAGCTCCACTTGCGCGCCCAACTCGACCACACGGTTGGGCGGCAGCCGGAAGAACGACGATGCGCTCCTGGCGTTCCGCGACATGACGGCGAACAGCTTCTCGCGCCACACCGCCATCCCGTGCACGGTCTTGCTCGGGATCAGCGTCTCCCGCCCCAGGAAATAGGTGGTCTCCATCGGCTTGAAGCTGAGCCCCTCCATGCGGATCCCGGAGAGGCCCTTCGGCACGTCGGCGTCCTCCATGAACCCGTAGTGGAGCACCACCTGGTACACCCCTCCGGTGAGCGGCTCGACCGTCGCCCGGTCCGCGACCGGGACGTTGGGCACCTCCTCGGTCTGCACCGCGAGGAACACGACCTGCTCGTGGAGCACCTTGTTGTGCTTCAGGTTGTGCAGCAGCGCCGGCGGGGTGCCGCGCGGATCGTTGTACATGTAGACCGCCGTCCCCGGAACTCGCAGCGGCGGATGGGAAAGCACGCTCTGCAGGAAGAGGTCGCGCGGGAGAACGCGGTGGAAGATCCGCTCGTTCAGGATCTGCCGCCCCTTCTTCCACGTGGTGAGGATGGTGAAGACCACCGCCCCGACCAGCAGGGGGAACCACCCACCGTTCGCGATCTTGAGCAGGTTGGCGCCCCAGAACGCGAGGTCGATCACCAGGAAGGAGCCGCCTACGAGGATCGCCACCGGCAAGCTCCACTTCCACCGCTCGCGCGCCACGGCGTAGAAGAGGATGCTGGTCACAACCATGGTGGTGGTGACCGCGACCCCGTACGCGGCTGCCAGGTTGCTCGATGAGCGGAAGCCCAGCACCAGCCCGATGCACGCGATCATCAAAATCCAGTTGATCGCCGGCACGTAAATCTGGCCTTTCTGTTCGGCTGACGTGTGGTCGATCTCCACGCGCGGGCTATAGCCGAGCTGCACCGCCTGCATGGTGAGCGAAAAGGAGCCCGAGATCAGCGCCTGGGAGGCGATCACGGTGGCGGCGGTCGCGATCAAGACCACCGGATAGAGGGCCCAGGTGGGCGCCATCCTGAAAAATGGATTCTCGACCGCGCTCGGGTCGCTCATGATGAGCGCGCCCTGTCCGAAATAGTTGATGAGCAGCGCTGGGAGCACGATCACGAACCAGGCGAGCCGGATGGGGCGGCGCCCGAAATGCCCCATGTCGGCGTAGAGCGCCTCGCCCCCCGTCACCACCAGGAACACGGAGCCGAGCACGAGGAACCCGTTCCAGCCATTGCGACGGAAGAATTCGACCGCGTGCAGCGGGTTCACCGCTCCCAGCACGCCCGGCTCGCGCACAATGTGGGGAATGCCGAGCAACACGAGCGTCAAGAACCAAAGCAGCGTGACCGGCCCGAAGACCTTCCCGACTCCGCGGGTGCCCATCTTCTGGACCGAGAAGATCCCGATCAAGATCACGATCGTGATCGGGATGACGTACGGCTCGAAGAACGGCGTGGCGACTTTGAGGCCCTCGACCGCGGACAACACCGAGATCGCCGGCGTGATCATGCCGTCGCCGTAGAGAAGCGCGGTCGCGAAGAGTCCGAGCAGGATGAGGAGGCGGCGCCCCCCCCGCAGCGCACCCACCGGCGTGACCAGTGAGGTCAGCGCCAGGATGCCGCCTTCACCCCGGTTGTCCGCCCGCAGCACGAACGCCAGGTACTTGATCGAGATGACGACGATGAGCGACCAGAAGATCAGCGACAGCACGCCCAGCACGTTCGCGGGGGCGGCCTGGACGCCGTGCTCGACGACGAAAGACTCGCGCAGGGCGTACAGGGGGCTGGTACCGATGTCGCCGTAGACCACGCCGAGCGCGGCCATGGACAGGCCGAGCAGATAGCGCCCGGAAGGGGCCGGCGGCGACGCGGAATGCTCCGCGTTTGATGCCCCACCGGGGGCTGATTCAGCCTCTCCCGGCCCTTTTTGACTGACCCCGGGCTCTTCTCCCGTTGCTCGCAGCGCCATTCGTGGAGCATCGCGCTACGGCAGGGAAGAAACAAGACGGGGTGGCCCGGGCCGATTTGGTCAGCGCGAGGGAGGCCTCAGCAGCACCAGGGCCGAGGTGGATTTGGCCAGATCCAATCCACGATAAAAACGGAGCTCATCCATGAAGATTCGACGCACAAAGGTCGCGGCCACCCTGGCGCTCCTCCTCGCGTCCGCCGCCTGTTCCTCGGCAGGCCGTCCGGTCGTCTCTCGCGCCTCGGGCCAGGGAGAGGGAGAGGGAGTCATGGTCGAGGTCGAGAATCAGAACTTCAAGGACGCCACGGTCTACGCCGTGTGGAGCACCACCCGCGACCGGCTCGGCCTGGTGGTGGGGAATACGACCCAGACGTTCACCGTGCCGTGGAAGGCCTCCGAGCTGAGGATCGAGGTGGACTTCATCGCCGGCGACGATATCGTCACCGAGGCGATGGGGGTGTCGCGCGGGGACAACCTGAAGGTGGTGATTCCGCCGAACCGCTGAGTCTCAGCCCTCAGACCCGACCGCGAGCGTCACCAGCTCGGTCCGGAGCCCCGCGGGCTCCACGTACAGGCGCGCCACCGTGACTGGGAGCGAGAACCGGCGCGGCCCGGCGCTCCCCGGGTTCAGGTACCACACCCCGTCCCGCCGCTCGACGGCGGGCACGTGCGTGTGGCCGTAGACCACCGCGGCGAATCCGGCGGCGGCGGGATCGAGGGCGAGATCGTCGAGGATGTGGATCAGGTAGATGTCGATCCCGACGGCGATGGTCACCACCTCGGTTTCCGGCAGGCGGGCCATCTCGCCGCGGTCGGTGTTGCCCCGCACCGCGACCACGGGAGCGATCCGTTCGAGCGCCGCCAAGATGTCCTTCCCGCCCACATCGCCCGCGTGCAGGATGAGGCTGCTGCCGGCGAGGGCGGCGAGCGCTTCGGGGCGGAGCAGGCCGTGCGTGTCGGAGATGAGACCGATATGCCCGCTCCCCGGCCCGCCCTTCGGCCCGCTCACTTCCACGTCGGCGTCTGTTGGACGCCTCGTTGGGGCGCCACCACAGGTCGTCCTCCTGCATGCGGCCGAGCGCCAGCCGGATGCTCGATCAGAGGTACTCGTCCATGAGCGCGTCGAGCGCCCCCTTCCCGGGGCAGAGGCTCGCGAAGGGCAGGTCGCGCAGCGGCGTCGCGGTGGTCTTCTCGCGCGCGTGCAGGTCCAGGCTGTCCTCCTTGAGGTAGAGGAGCCCGGTCGCGACCTCGCCCTTCTCCTGCCGCTCCTTCAGATACGCATAGACCGCGTGGCGATCGGTGGGATCGTAGCTGCCGTCCACCTTGTGCAGGTACACCGTGCTGCCGTCGTGCATGGTGACCGGCCGCACCGAGCCCGGCGCGTATTGCGCCGCGATCTCGTCCTTGATCGGCACGAACCCGGCCGACACCGCCTCGTGCTTCGACTTGCGGATGAACGTGTAGCTCTTGGTCGAGCCCTCGTGATCGTTGAACGTGACGCAGGGGGACAACACATCGACGAAGGCGAAGCCGTTGTGCTTGAGCCCGGCCTTCAGGATCGGCACCAGCTGCTCCTTGTCGCCGGAAAAGCTGCGCGCCACGAACGTGGCCCCGAGCGCGAGCGCGAGCGACGCGGGGTCGATCGGCTCCTCCTGATTGGGCTCCCCCTTCTTGGATTTCGAGCCCAGATCCGACGACGCCGAGAACTGGCCCTTGGTGAGGCCGTACACGCCGTTGTTCTCGAGCACGTAGAGCATGTTGACGTTGCGCCGGATGGCGTGGCAGAGCTGGCCCAGGCCGATCGACAGCGAGTCGCCGTCGCCCGAGATGCCAATGTAGGTCAGCCCCTTGTGCGCGGCGTTGGCGCCCGTGGCCACCGCCGGCATGCGCCCGTGCACGGTGTTGAAGCCGTGCGCCTGCGACACGAAGTACGCGGTCGTCTTCGACGAGCAGCCGATCCCGGACAGCTTCACGGCCTGGTGCGGCGGCAGCGCCAGCTCGAAGAACGCCTGCACGATGGCGGCGGTGATCGAGTCGTGGCCGCAGCCGGCGCACAGCGTGGACATCCCCCCCTCGTAGTCGAGGCGGGTCAGCCCGAGCGCGTTCCGCTCGCTCTTATGGGTGACGATCCTGGGCTTGGCGATCGACGTCATGTTAGCTCGCTGTCCTCATTCCTTGAGTAGAGAAAGGCCGGCGACGTACGCGAGCCTGTGGCCGGCGGGCTCCGCTACCGGCTGCAGCACGGGCAGCACCTCATCGACGACGTGCTCGGCGGAGAGCGGCGTGCCGCTGTAGTGGCGTACCGAATGGAGCTTCGCCTTCTCCACCTCGGTGTCGTTGACGAGCAGGGTGCGGAGCTGACCGTCGCGGTTCTGGTCCACCACGAACAGCGTGTCGTGCTCGGCGAGGAACGCGCTCACCGCGGCGGAGAACGGGAAGCCGCGCACGCGCATGAAGTCGAGGGGCAGTCCGCGCGCGGCCAGCAGATCGAGCGCCTCGCGGCAGGCCGCGTCGGAGCTACCCAGGCAGACCAACCCACCGACCGCGCCGTCCTGCCGCACGATCACCGGAGCCGGCACCGCCTCGCGGGCCGTGTCGAGCTTGATCACCAGGCGATCCACGACTTCCTGGTAGGCGTCCTCGTCCTCGGTGTAGCGGCCGTGCTTGTCGTGGCCGGAGCCGCGCGTGAAGTAGGCGCCCTTGGCGCTCACCCCGGGCAGCGAGCGCGCCGCGATGCCGTCGCCGTCCACGTCGAGATAGCGCGAGAAGCTCTTCAGCTTTTCGAGCTCGGCCTCGCCGAACACTTTGCCGCGGTCCCACGCGTAGCTGTCGTCCCAGCGCAGGCGCGGGATGCGCCAATCGTTCATGCCGATGTCCAGGTCGCTCACCACGAACACCGGGGTCTGGAAGCGCTCGGCCAGGTCGAACGCCGCGACCGACAGGTAGAAGCACTCCTCCGGGCTGGCCGGGAAGACCGCGATGTGCTTGGTGTCGCCGTGCGACGCGTACGCGATCGACAGCAGGTCGCCCTGCTGGGTCCGCGTCGGCATCCCGGTGGACGGCCCGGTGCGCTGGATGTCGAAGAAGACGCACGGGACCTCGGTGTAGTACGCGAGACCGATGAACTCGCTCATCAGGTCAATGCCTGGCCCCGCGGTCGGCGTGAACGCGCGCGCGCCCATCCAGCCGGCACCGACCACCATGCCCGCCGCGGCCAGCTCGTCCTCGGCCTGCAGGATGGTGAAGCGCTTGGTGCCGTCCGCGTCGGTCCGGTACTTCTTGCACAGGTCGCGGAAGTTGTCCATCACCGACGTCGCCGGCGTGATCGGGTACCACGCCCCCACGGTCGCGCCCGCGTACACGCAGCCGAGCGCGGCGGCGGTGTTGCCGTCCATCATGATGTACTCGCCGTCGGGCTCCATCTTCTCGAGCTGGAGGGGAAGCGCGCCGAAGTGCTCGCGCGCGTAGTCGTAGCCGAGCGCGAGCGCGGTGTAGTTCGACTCGAGCATCGACTTCTTGCGCGAGTAGGTCTCGTCGAGGAGCTGCTTGACGATCTCCATGTCGAGGCCGATCAGCGCCGCCAGCGCACCCGCGTAGGCGATGTTCTTCATCAGGATGCGCTCGCGCGACCCGGTGAAGCGCTCCACGCACATGTGCGCGAGCGGCACCCCCAGGTACGTCACGTCTGGCCGCAGGAGCGCCTTCGCGAGCGGCCACGAGGAGTCGTACATGATCCAGCCGCCCGCCTGCACCTCGGCCACATCCTTGGCGTAGGTGGTGGGGTTCATCGCCACGATTAGGTCGAACTTCGGCGTGCGCGCGACGTGCCCGGCCTTGTTCACGCGCAGCTCGTACCAGGTGGGGAGGCCCTGGATGTTCGACGGGAAGACGTTCTTCCCCGACACCGGGATCCCCATCCGGTAGACGACCTTGAGGATGAGCCCGTTCGCGCTGGCCGACCCAGTGCCGTTCACCGTAGCGACCTTGAACGCGAAGTCGTTCACCCGCGAACGCTCTCCCCCGCCCCCGCTTCCCCCGCCCGCATTGCCGTTCCCGCTGCTCATGCGTGCGCCAGCTCCTGGGGAGCGTCCGCCGGACGCCCCGCGTAGGGTTGGAGGAGGTCGTACCTGCGCATGTCCCACGCCGCGGTCGGACACCGCTCCGCGCACAGGCCGCAGTGGATGCAGATGTCCTCATCCTTTGCCATGATGCGCTTGGTCTGCGGCAGCTCGCCCGACGCGAAGAACGGCTGTGCGGTGTTCAGAGCCGGGGCCGGCACCCGTAGGCGCAGCTCGGCCTCGTCGCCGTTGGGCGTGATGACCAGGCACTGCACCGGGCAGATGTCGATGCAGGCGTCGCACTCGATGCAGAGCGTCTCCGTGAAATGGGTCTCCATGTCGCAGTTGAGGCAGCGCTCCACCTCCCTGATCGCCTCTTCCACGCTGAAGCCCATCTCGACCTCGACCTCGAGCCCCTCGAAGCGCGCCGCCAGATCCACGTGGCGCATCTTGGTGCGGAGCGTCTTGTCGTAGTCGTTCGAGTAGCTCCACTGCGCCAGCCCCATCTTCTGGCTGACCAGGTTCATCCCCACCGGCGGCCGCTCGGTGACCGGCTGCCCCTGGCAGTACTTGTCGATCGAGATGGCGGCCTGATGGCCGTGCTCCACCGCCCAGATGATGTTCTCGGGACCCCACGCGGAGTCGCCGCCCGCGAAGACTCCGGGACGGGTGGTCATGAAGGTGGTCTCGTCCACCGTCATCAGCCCCCACTTGTCGAACTCGATGCCGATGTCGCGCTCGACCCAGGGGAAGGCCGCGTCCTGCCCGATCGCCAGGATGACGCGGTGCGCGGGGAGCACGACCTCGCCCACCACCTTCTGAATTTCCTTCCCGTCCGGCCCCGGGGTCCACTCGCTGATCTCGAACCGCATCCCCTTCAGCACGCCGTCCTCGAGGACGAACTCCTTGGGGGCGTGGTTCTCTACGATCTCGATCAGCTCCTCCTCGGCGTCCTCGAGCTCCCACGGCGACGCCTTGAAGTGCTTGCGGCCGCGGCGGCCCATCACCTTGACCCCGGTCGCGCCCAGGCGGCGCGCGGTGCGGCAGCAGTCCATCGCGGTGTTGCCGACGCCGATGATGAGGACGTTCTCCTCGATCTTGTCGATGTGCTTGAACGCGACCGACTCGAGCCAGGTGATGCCGATCTCGATGAACTCCTGCGCCTCCTGGCGGCCGGGGATGTCGAGGTCCTTGCCCTTGGGGGCGCCGCTGCCGATGAACACGGCGTCGAAGCCCTCGTCGAGCACCGCCCTCATCGACTTGATCTCGTGCCCGAGGCGCAGGTCGGCGCCCATGTCGAGGATCGCGTTCACCTCCTCGTCGAGCACGCGCGGCGGCAGCCGGAACTTGGGGATGTTCGTCCGCATCAGCCCGCCGGTCTCCACGTTCCTCTCGAAGATCGTGACGTGGTAGCCGAGCGGGAGCAGGTCGTTGGCGACCGTGAGCGACGCGGGACCGCAGCCGATCAGCGCGACACGCTTGCCGTTCTTGACCTCGGGAGCGGTCGGCAGCAGCCCCGTGAGGTCGCCCTTGTGGTCGGCCGCGACGCGCTTGAGCCGGCAGATCGCCACCGGCTTCTCCTCGATGCGCCCGCGTCGGCAGGCCGGCTCGCACGGTCGGTCGCAGGTCCGCCCGAGAATGCCCGGGAAGACGTTCGACGCGCGATTGAGCATGTAGGACTCGGTGTACATCCCCTGCGCGATCAGGCGGATGTACTCGGGGACGTTCGTGTGGGCGGGGCACGCCCACTGACAGTCCACGACGCGATGGTAGTACTGGGGATCCGAGACGTCGGTCGGCTTCATGCTGGGGCCGGCTCCGGGCGCGAGGCACTACTGGATCGCTGGGAGAGAGCGGCCGCCCGGCGGAAGGGCCCACCCCGGGTAGGAACCGCCCAGGTGGACGCACCGCGGACGGGCGGTAGACTGATTTTGAGCGGATGGACTACACGGAGCAAGAGGGGGGCTCAACAGGCCGGCGCTGCTTCTCCCTCCTGCACCAGCTCGATCTTGTCGGGAAGGTTCGGGACCACGCAGAGGAACTCGAACGGCTCCTCTCCCAACGCCTCGTACCAATGGGGCAGGCCGGCCGGTATATAGACGACATCGTCGGCCTCGACCTCGATCACCTTCTCGCCCAGGCCGATGCGCGCGCGGCCGCGCAGCACGTACTGCTCGTGTTCCACCGTGTTGGTGTGGCGCGGCATGCCGCCACCGGGCTCCATGATGAAGCGCCGCAGCGCAAAGTTGGGGCCCTCCTCGCCGCTGATTAGGACCTGACGGGTGGTGCCCTTGCCGGCGCTCACCGCCTCCACCTTCACCTCGTCGGCGTGCTTCACCGACGCCGCGTTGCCCGCCTCTCCGACCGCCATGTTCCGTCTCCGTTCCAGGGTGCTCCGGATGATAAGGCGCTACAGCCAGCGCCGCACCGCTCCTCGGTACGCGGCCCAGTCCTGGCCGAAGAACTCGACCATGCGAGCCTCTTCGCGCGCGACCCAGCGGCTCGCGGCCACCGCCTAGAGGGCGGGCACGACGAGCGGACCGGTGCTGCCGAGCAGAAGCGCCACGCCGGCCAGGATGGGCGCGCCCGCGAGGCACATCGGGGGCGGGGTGGGCGGCAGCGGGCTCACGCCGGCGCGCGCAGCCGGTCCTGGAAGCGCTTGCGGAACTTGACCACCTTGGGCTCGATCACGATGCGGCAATACGACTGGCCGGGGTTCCGGTTGAAGTAGTCGGCGTGGTACGCCTCGGCCGGCCAGAACGTCTCGAGCGGCTCGAGCTGGGTGACCAGCGGGCCCGGGTAGAGCCCCTCGTCCGCGACCTCCTTCATCACCTCCACAGCGGCCGCGCGCTGCGCGTCGGAGTGGTGGAAGACGACCGAGCGGTACTGCGTGCCGACGTCGGCGCCCTGACGGTCGCGCGTGGTCGGATCGTGGATGGTGAAGAAGATGCGCAGCAGATCGCGGTAGTCGATCACGTCGGGATCAAAACACACCTGCACGACCTCGGCATGGCCGGTGCTGCCGCCGCACACCTGCTCGTAGGTGGGCCGCGGGAGCGCGCCCCCCGCGTAACCAGACTGCGCCGACTCCACCCCCTGCAGCTCCTGAAACACCGCCTCCAGGCACCAGAAACAGCCACCGCCGAGGGTGGCCAGCTCGCTCCGTCCGCCCATCGCTCTTCTCCGCTGATGTCGTCATCGCGCTCGATCAGGCCAGCGATCCTCCAGGGTAGACCAACCCCCCTCGGGTAGAGCCGCGGCCGCTCGCGCGCGCCCTCACAGCGCCATGCTACCGCGCCCGCCTCGGCGTGGTCCACGAGCGCGTAGCGCGCGCACGGCGGCGGCCGGCTCCACGCCGCGCACGTCCGCGTCCACCGCTCGCCGCAGGGGGTCGGGTGCGAGGGAGATCGGCATGGGAGAGGAATCCCCGGTGCGCGGAGCGGGTTCCTTCGCGCGCGCGCCCGCTTCCCGCCGGGGCGCCGCGCGATTAATCTGGAGCGATCGCTGCGCCCGTCGATGGACGGCGCTCCGCCCACCGCACTCGGCCAGCCGGAGATCCCGTGGGTACCCAGCTCCCCGTCTTCTACAACTGCGCCAAGTGCCCCGCATACTGCTGCACGTATCCGCAGATTCCGGTGTCGAGCTACGACATCCACCGGCTCGCGAAGCGCTTCGAGATCGAGGACGAGGTCGCGCTGATGCGCTTCACCAAGCCGGCCGAGGACGGCAAGGGGCGGGTGATGCGCCACCGCGAGGACGAGATCTTCCAGACCGCGTGCCGCTTCCTCCACCCGAAGACGCGGCGCTGCACGGTGTACGAGCACCGTCCGCACGCGTGCCGCGCGTACCCGGGCTCGGCGCGCTGCGGCTACTACGACTTCCTCGCGTCCGAGCGCGGACGACAGGAAGACAAGGATCTGATCGTGTCGGCGTGGGTGGCCGAGACGGAGGCCTGACGGCCGGTCAGAAGTACGTGGCGAGCGAGAAGAGCACGGCCGCGTGCTGGACCCGGTTGTTGAACGGGTCGTGGGAGCGCCCCCTCACGTAGTCGAGCTTGAGCGCGGTGTCGCTGGTGGGACGGAAGTTCACGCCGAGCGAAAGCTGCTCGTCGGCGTCCCCGGAGCGGTCGGCGTCGAAGTCCACCGCGTCCAGCCGCGCCTTCCACGTGAAGAACGAGTTCGGCATGGCGGACACCAGCCCGCGCCAGAGCTCCCCTCCCGCCTCCAGGTAGAAGCCCGACTGTCCCTGGGCGAAGAGCCCCGCGAGCGAAGGCGGCAGGTCGATCCACGCGCGCGCCGCCTCGCCCTGCACGCGCACTCCGGCAAACTCCGCCTCGAAGTCGACCACCCCGATGGTGAGGTCGCGCCGGTCGTCGAGCCGGAGGCCATCCTCGGCGAACACGTTGTAGGCGCCGTGATGCGCGGAGAGGCCGACCTCCCAGCCGGGTCGCGGGCTGCCCGCCAACCGCCCGACGAACGCGGGCGAGCGGTTCTGGTCGCCGAAGCCGTTCACTGCGTGCAGCTCGTACGTCAGGCGGCCGCCGGCTCCCGCCGGGACGAGGCCGAGGATGCCGAGCCCGGCCTCGGAGAGCGCGACGCCCAGGATCTCGGTGGACACGAGCGGCCGGTCGGTGAACTCGTTGCGTGGGCTGTCGTGGGCGAGGTCGAAGCGGCCGAGCGGCGCCAGGATCATCCCGCCCCGGAGCGCCAGCGCCGGGTGCAGGAGGATGTCGATGGCGGCGTACTCGAGCGTGATCTCCTCCCCCGCTTCCTCGATCTCGATCTCGGCGCCCATGCGCACGAAGTCGCTCACCCGCGTCGACGTGAAGAGGTTGAAGCGCTTCGCCTCGAAGCCGAGCTCCTCGGTGACGCCGTCCACGCGCTCGAAGCGCGCGTGCGCCTCGGCGTATCCGCCCAGCGCGGTGCGGCCGAGCAGCGTCGTCAGGTACGGCTTGTCGTAGACGCCGCCGGGCACGAAGGGACGCTCGGGCGGGACGGTGTCCTGCTGCGCCTGCGCCTCCGCCGCGGCCAGCGCGACCACGAGGAACGCTGCGGTCCGGCTCGCCCGCGTCATCGCTCGCCTCCGCGCACGTCGATCAAGAGCGTGCCGTCGTCCTCGAGCGCGGTGGGAAAGCTGCGCAGCGCGCGCTCGGCGGGGCCCCGCACCACGCGCCCGCTGCGCTCGTACGTCGAGCCGTGGCAGGGACAGACCAGCACGCTGCCCTCCACCTCGACGACGCAGCCGAGATGCGTGCATAGCGGCGACAGCGCGACGAATCCGTCCGCGCCGTCGCGGAGCACGTAGACGGGTAGCTCCCAACCCTCGGGCCTCACCTTGAGGAAACCGCCCGGGCCGTCGAGACCGGGGTGGAGGCGGGGGCTCACGCGCAGGCGGCCATCCAGGCGCGGTAGCGTCACCGCGGCCACCGAGGCGCACGCCGGCAGCGCGAGCAGGAGCGCGCCCGCGAGCGCGAGGAAGCGGCGCCGATCGGCG
>CAXNGW010000025.1:0-15824 GCA_964201975.1 Longimicrobiales bacterium
GCACGTGCGGGTGAGCGCGGCGGACGCCGCGCGGCTCGCCCACGGGCAATCGGTCGCGACCGAGCCCGGCTTGGGCGACGAGCCGGAGGCAGGCGCGACGGTGGCCGTGCTGCGGGAGAACGACTTGATCGCGGTGGGGTCGCGAGACGGGGACCGGCTGCGGCCGCGGAAAGTGTTCGTGGAGAGCGTCCCGTGACGATGGAGGAGAGCGCGTTCGACGCGGCTCTCCCGCGCGGCATCCCGCAGGACCGCGGGACGGTGGTCACGGTGGGCACCTTCGACGGCGTCCACCGCGGCCATTGGGAGGTGCTCCAGGAGATCCGCCGGCGGGCAGCCGCCACCGGACGCCGCAGCGTCCTTCTCACCTTCGACCCGCACCCTCTCCGTATCGTGCGGCCGGGGCAGGCGCCGCCGCTGCTCACCACCCCGATCGAGAAAAAAGAAATCCTGGCGGAGAGCGGTCTCGACTACGCGGTGTTCCTCTCGTTCACCCCCGCGCTTTCCCGTTACGAGCCGCGCCGGTTCGTCGAGGAGGTGCTGGTCGGCCGCCTCGGCGTCGAGGAGCTCGTGATCGGGCATGACCACGGGTTTGGCCGCGGCCGCTCCGGAGACGCCGATACGCTACGACGGATCGGCGAGGAGATCGGCTTCGCCGTGGACATCGTGCCGCCCGTGGTCGCCGACGGGGAGCCGATCTCGTCGAGTCGGATCCGCGCCGCCCTCCAGGCGGGGGACCCCGAGGCCGCCGCCCGTGCGCTCGGCCGTCCCTACTCGCTGCGCGGGCTCGTGGTGCGGGGCGAGCAGCGCGGCCGCCATCTCGGCTTCCCGACCGCGAACCTGGCGGTCGCGTCGAGCGACAAGCTCATCCCGGCGGGTGGCATCTACGCGGTCCGGGGAGTGACGCGAGGAGGCACCTTCGACGGGGCGCTCCACCTCGGGCCGCGACCCACGTTTCCCGGCTCGCCGCCGACCATCGAGCTGCACCTCCTCGATTTCGACGGCGACCTCTACGGGGAGGATATCCGGGTGGATTTCGTCCGCCGTCTGCGCGACGTGCTTCCGTTCGACAGCGTGGCTGCGCTGGTGGCGCAGATGCACGCGGACGTGGGGGAGGCGCGAAGGGCGCTGGTGGAGGCCGGCGACGCTCCGTAGGCGGCGACGGGGCATCTCTTTACCTGCTCCCCGGCTTTTTCTACCTTTCTGGGCTTACGCCGCCTCAGGTGGCAAAAATACCGCTTCCCTTGCAGCACAGACTCCTGCGGAGGCATTCATGCCGATCGACAAGAACGACGTCATCAAGAAGCATCAGCTCCACGACGGGGATCGGGGCAGCGCCTCCGTACAGGTCGCGCTCCTGACCGCCCGCATTGAGGGCCTCCGGGACCATTTCGAGCGCCACAAGCAGGATCACCACGGCCGCCGCGGTCTGCTCAAGATGGTGGGCAACCGCCGTCGGCTGCTGGAATACCTGCGTCAGACCGATCTGGACCGCTACCGCGAGCTGATCGCGGATCTGGGTCTCCGTCACTAGGACTTAGGGAAGTTGTGTCGGCGACGGCCGCGAGCGGCCGCCGCCGATTCATTTTAGCCGCCCGAGGAGCTCCCCCTCACTTGGCCGGTGCCACGGCAGCAGTCAAGCAAACGATGGCCGCGGGGAGCGGCCGGGACGCGAGGGCGTCCCCACACGACGCAAAGCGGAAAGAGAAAAAACCGATGACCAAGAGAGTCGAACGCCAGTTCGCGGGGCGCACGCTGAGCATCGAGATCGGCCACATGGCCAAGCTCGCCGCCGGTTCCTGCGTCGTGCAGTTCGGAGACACGGTCGTGCTGTGCGCGGCTACGGTGCAGGACAACCCGACCCATCTACCCTTCTTCCCACTCACCGTCGAGTACCGGGAGAAGACCTACGCCGCCGGCAAGATTCCGGGCGGCTTCTTCAAGCGTGAGGGCCGGCCCGGCGAGAAGGAGATCCTCGCGGCGCGCCTGACCGACCGAGCCCTGCGCCCGCTGTTCCCGGACGGGTTCATGCACGAGACGCAGATCGCGTGCTTCATCATTTCGGCAGACCAGGAAAACGACGCGGACGTACTCGCCCTGCTGGGGGCCTCGGTTGCCCTCAATATGTCGAAGATCCCGGTCAACGACATGGTGGCGTCCGTGCGGGTGGGACGCATCCGCGGCAACTGGATCCTCAACCCGACCTTCCAGCAGCTCGAGTACTCCGAGGTCGACATCGTCGTCGCCGGGAGCGAGGACGCCATCCTGATGGTGGAGGGCGGCGCCGTCGAGGTCCCCGAAGAGACGATCCTCGAGGCCATCAAGGTCGGCCACGGCGGCATCAAGGAGCTGATCGGCATCCAGCGTGAGCTGCTCGCCGGGCTCAGCGTGCCGAACATGAAGTGGACATCCGTGCAGCCGAACGAGGCCCTCGCCGCGCGCGTGGGCGAGCTCGCCGACCGACGCGTGGCCGAGGCGTTGAGCCTCCCCGACAAGACCGAGCGCCAGCAGGCGATGGCAACGGTGCGCGAGTACGTCGAGGCGGAGCTGGCCAAGGAAGCCGAGCGCTGGAAGGAGCACGAGAAGCAGGTGGGTGACATCATCCGCTCGATCGAGAAGAAGACGATGCGGAAGACCATTCTGGAGAAGGGCGAGCGCGCGGACGGACGCGGGCTCGACCAGGTGCGGCCGATCACGTGCGAAGTCGGGGTGCTACCGCGGACGCACGGCTCGGCGCTCTTCACGCGCGGCCAGACGCAGGCGCTGGCGGTGAGCACGCTGGGCACGTCCTCGGACGAGCAGCGCATCGACTCCATCGACTCGATGGAGGAAGTGACCAAGTCGTTCATGCTGCACTACAACTTCCCGCCCTTCGCCACGGGCGAGGCCAAGCCGTTCCGCGGCACCGGCCGCCGCGAGCAGGGGCACGGCGCGCTCGCCGAGCGGGCCATCCAGCCGCTGCTGCCGCCGTACGACGAGTTCCCGTACACGATCCGGGTGGTGTCCGACATCCTCGAGTCCAACGGCTCGTCGTCGATGGCGTCGGTGTGCGGCGCGTCGCTGTCGCTGATGGACGCGGGCGTGCCGATCAAGGCGGCATGCGCGGGGGTCGCCATGGGGCTCATCAAGGAAGGCGACAAGGTGGCCGTGCTCACTGACATCCTCGGCCTCGAGGACGCGCTCGGCGACATGGACTTCAAGGTTGCCGGCACGCGCAAGGGGGTCACCTCGATCCAGATGGACATCAAGATCGCCGGCATGACGTTCGCGATCATGGAGGAGGCGCTCGGGCGCGCCAAGATAGGACGTATGCACATCCTCGATCAGATGGATCTGACGCTGGCGCAGCCCCGCACCGAGATGTCCCGCTGGGCGCCCCGCATCACGACCATCCAGATCAATCCCGAGAAGATCGGCGAGATCATCGGACCCAAGGGCAAGACGATCCGCGGCATCCAGGACGCGTCGGGCGCCAAGATCGAGATCGACGACACCGGGCTGGTCAAGATCGCCGCGGTCAGCATGGAGGCGAGCAACCGTGCCCGCGAGATGGTCGAGGCGATCGTGAAAGAGCCCGAGGTCGGCCGCATCTACGAGGGGCCAGTGAAGAACATCACCACCTTCGGCGCCTTCATCGAGATCCTACCCGGTACCGAGGGGCTCTGCCACATCTCGGAGATCGCCGATGGGCGTGTGGAGAAGACCGAGGACTTCCTCAAGAAGGGCGAGATCGTGAAGGTGAAGCTGCTCTCGATCGACGAGAAGGGTCGCCTCCGTCTGTCCCGCAAGGCCGCGCTCGCCGAGCTGGCGCAGGCGGCCAACGGCGACGGCGCGAGCGTGCCGGAGGGCAGTCACAGCTGACGATGCGCGCACACGGCCACTCGGGGGGGTACGGGGCCGCAGGCTCCGTGTCCCCCCTTGGCGCTTCATCCCCCCTGCGCAGCCACGTGCTGCCGAACGGGATCCATGTGCTCTCCGAGGAGATCCCCGGCGTGCGGTCGGCGTCGGTCGGGGTCTGGGTGCGGCAGGGCACCGCGCACGAAGATCCCGCGGTCATGGGCGCGAGCCACATGCTCGAGCACATGGTCTTCAAGGGCACGGAGCGCCGCACGGCGAAGGATCTCGCGCTCGCGCTGGAGGGGCTGGGCGGATCGCTCGACGCCTACACCAGCCGCGAGCACACCAGCTTTCAGGCGCGAGTGTTGGACGAAAACCTGCCCGAGGCGCTCGACGTGCTGGCCGATCTGGCCCTCTGTCCGCTGCTTCGTGGGGAGGACCTGGACCTCGAGCGCGAAGTCGTCCTCGAGGAGATCTCCACCGTCGACGACACCCCCGACGACCTCGTCTTCGAGCTGCACGGAGAGCGGTTGTGGGGTGACCATCCGTACGGCTACTCGATCCTGGGCACCCGCGAAACCGTGGGCGGGATGGCCGCGGACACCCTGCGCGGGATCCACCGCGAGCGCTACGTCGGCCGGAACCTCGTCGTCGCCGCAGCCGGAAACGTGCAGCACGGCCCGTTCCTGGAGGCCGTCGAGCGGCTTTTCGGCGGCCTTGAGCCGGGGGCGCGCAGCGACCACGTGCCCGCGCCGCCGGTGTGCGCGCGGGGGGACGAACGGGTGCGCCGGGGGGGCGCGCAGAGCCATCTGGTGTTCGGCACCGACGCTCCTGGCCACGCCGATCCCCGGCGGCACGCGCTCGTGCTCCTGTCGTCGGCGCTGGGGGGCGGCATGAGCTCGCGCCTCTTCCAGCGCATCCGCGAGGAGCTGGCGCTGGCCTACACGGTCTACTCCTTCCAGTCCTTCTATGCGCTGGCGGGGCTGACCGGGGTGTACGTGGGAACCCGCCCCTCCTGGGAAGGGCGGGCGGTGGACGCGGTGCGGGAGGAGCTGGCCCGCGTCGCGCGCGAGGGGCTCCCGGCCGAGGAGCTAGAGCAGACCAAGCGGCAGGTGAAGGGCCAGATCATGCTGTCGCTCGAGTCCACGGGGGCGCGGCTATACCGGCTGGCAGGGTTTGCGCTGTACGAGGAGGCGTTCCTGGATCTGGACGCGCTGCTGGCGCGGATCGACGCGGTGACCGCGGAGGAGGTGGCCGCGGCAGCCGCCACCTTCTACGACCCCGAGCGCCAGCTGCTGCTGCGGCTGGGGCCCGAGACGGAGTAGCGGAGAGCCGACGATGCTGATCGGGGTGCCGAAGGAGATCAAGATGCAGGAGTACCGGGTGGCGATCACCCCGGCCGGGGTGGAGACGCTGGTGGCCGGCGGCCACGCCGTGATGGTGGAGAAGGGCGCCGGGATCGCCAGCGGCTTCACCGACGACTTCTATCAGGGCGCGGGGGCAGAGATGGTCGCCGGCCCCGACGAGCTGTGGGCCCGCGCCCAGATGATCATGAAGGTGAAGGAGCCGATCGAGCCCGAGTGGCCGCGCATGCGTCCGGGTCAGGTGCTCTTCACTTATTTCCATTTCGCGGCGTCGCAGGAGCTGACGCTGGCGGTGATGAAGTCGAAGGCAGTCGCGATCGCGTACGAGACGGTGGAGCTCAAGACCGGCGAACTGCCCTTGCTCACGCCAATGAGCGAGGTGGCGGGGCGTATGGCGGTGCAGGAGGGCGCCAAGTACCTGGAGAAGCACTCGGGCGGCTCCGGCGTGCTCCTGTCGGGCGTCGCGGGTGTGATGCCGGGCAAGGTGCTGATCCTGGGCGGCGGCGTCGTCGGCACCAACGCCGCGCGCATCGCCGCTGGGATGGGCGCGCGGGTCGTCATCATGGACGTGAGCCTTGCCCGACTGCGCTATCTCGAGGACGTGATGCCAGCCAACGTCAATCTGCTGTTCAGCACACGCTACGCGATCCGCAAGCAGATCGAGGATTCCGACCTGATCGTCGGCGCTGTGCTCATTCCCGGGAAGAAGGCGCCCAGCCTCGTCATGCGCGACGACCTGAAGCGCATGCGGCCGGGCTCGGTGATCGTAGACGTCGCGGTGGACCAGGGCGGCTGCGTGGAGACGATCCGGCCGACCACGCACGAGAACCCGACCTACGTGGTGGACAACGTGATCCACTACGGCGTCGCGAACATGCCTGGCGGGGTCCCGCGCACGAGCACGCTGGCGCTCACCAACGCGACCCTGCCGTACGCGGTCAAGCTGGCCCATCTGGGCTGGCGGCGCGCGTGCGTGGAGGACCGCGCGCTCGCGTGCGGCGTGAACGTGGTGGACGGGCGCATCACCTATGCGGGCGTCGCCGAAGCCTTCGGCATGGAGTGGTCCGCGCTCGACCGCTTCCTGCAGGAGCCGGCGCGCGCTTGAGCGGGGTGGTACGCTTCCGCCGCCTCGACAGCAACCCCGATCTCCCGCTCCCGTCCCGCGCTACCTCGCAGGCGGCAGGATACGACGTCCGTGCCGCCGCGGACGTCGTGCTCGCGCCGGGGCACATCGCGCTCGTGCCGACCGGGCTGGTGATGGAGCTGCCGGACGGAATCGAGTGCCAGGTGCGCCCCCGTTCAGGGCTCGCGCTCAAGCACGGGCTCACCCTCCCCAACAGCCCCGGCACGATCGACCCTGACTACCGGGGCGAGCTCGGCGTCATTTTACAGAACCTGGGCCAGGCCGAGGTGAGGCTGGCCCGAGGCGAGCGGATCGCGCAGCTCGTCTTCGCCCGCTTCGAGACGCCGGTCGTCGAGGAGGCGGAAGGCGTCGGGGGCACGGAGCGGGGCTCCGGAGGGTTCGGCAGCACCGGCCGGGGGTAGGGGACTGTCTTTTCGGCAGCCCCAGAGGTCGTCACAGGGTCGGTTCAGAGGGTCCAACCCCTTGCGGGATCGTTCCTTGCAGGGTATCCGCTGTCCGTTTAGCTTCGGTCCTTCCCGGGGACGGCGCATCCCCGGGGCCCACTCACAAGCCGGGAACGCTCACTTGTCGAGCTGGTTCAGCCGTGAACGCCTCATCCCCGTCAACGACATCGCCATCGACCTCGGGACGGCGAACACCCTCGTCTACGTCAAGGGTGAGGGCATCGTCCTCAATGAGCCCTCGGTGGTCGCGGTGGAGCGCGGCAGTCGGCGCATCTTGGGAATCGGCCTCGAGGCCAAGCGCATGCTCGGCCGCACTCCCGAAGGGATCGAGGCGATCCGCCCCCTCAAGGACGGTGTCATCGCGGACGTGGACGTGACGGAGATGATGCTCCGCCACTTTCTCAAGCAGGTTACCGCGAAGCGCGTCTTCCGCATCAAGCCGCGCGTGATCTGCGGCGTGCCGTCTGGCATCACCGAGCTGGAGCGGCGCGCCGTGCGCTCGTCCGCGATGGCCGCGGGCGCCAAGGCGGTCTACATGGTCGCCGAGCCTATGGCCGCGGCGATCGGGGTCGGCCTCCCGGTCGAGACGCCGACCGGGAACATGGTGATCGACATCGGCGGCGGCACCACCGAGATCGCGGTGATCGCGTTGTCCGGGATCGTCTCCAACACCTCCATCCGGGTGGGCGGGGACGAGCTCGACACCTCGATCGTGACGTTCTTGCGCAAGAACTACAATCTGCTCATCGGCGAGCCCACCGCGGAGTCGATCAAGATCCAGATCGGCTCGGCGTTCGACTCCGGCGACGAGCGGGAGATGGAGGTCAAGGGGCGCGACCTGGTCTCCGGGATTCCGAAGACCGTTACCGTGCACTCGCAGGAGATCCGCGAGTGCATCCAAGAGCCGATCCAGGCGATCGTCGAGGCGGTGCGCCGCGCGCTCGAGATCACGCCGCCCGAGCTGTCCTCGGACATCGTCGACCGCGGCATCGTAATGACGGGGGGTGGGGCGCTCATCCGCGGCCTCGACCGGCTTCTGCAGCACGAGACCAACTTGCCGATCCACGTGGACGAGGAGCCGCTTACCTGCGTGGTGCGGGGGGCGGGGCGCATCCTCGACGACATGGGAAAGTACCGGAACGTCCTGACGACGTGAGAGGGCGTTGCAACGCCCTACCCCGTTGGGGCACGGTACCTGCCGAGGCAGCGTGGCATGCCGGCTTATACAACTGAAACCGCAGACACTGGCGGACGCCGCCAGGTGGTGGTGACCGTCCTCTTCGTCGTCGCCGCGCTCGTCACCACCTACCTGCCGGGTCCGATCCAGCAGGGCGTGGCTTCCGCCCTGCGCGGGAGCGTGCTGCGGCCCTTCGTCACCACCCAGGAAATGCTGCTCAACGCGCGCGCGCGCGCGGCCGAGACCGACGTGCTCCGTCACCGTCTCGACTCGCTGGTCTCGGTGGCGACCGCCGAAGGGACTCTGGCCGAAGAGAATCGCAGGCTGCGGGCGCTGCTCGACCTATCGGAGAAGCTCGGGCCCACGTTCGCGGCCGCCACCCTCGTGCGGGCCGGGACGACCGGCTCCGAGAGCACGTTCCTGGTGGACGTGGGCAGCGCCGACGGCATCCACCCGGACGCGCCCGTGATCAGCTCGCAGGGGCTGGTTGGGGTCATCCGCGATGTGCAGCCCGACCATTCGGTGGGGATGGACTGGACCCACCCCGATTTCCGCGCCGGCGCGATGAGCGCGGACGGAGCGACCTATGGCGTGGTCGAGAGCCGTCGCGGCCGCTTCCGCGAAGAGGACCGGCTGGTCTTCAACGGCACCGCGTTCCACACGCGGCTCGAGGACGGCACCGTCATCGTCACCAGTGGGCTGGGCGGGGTCTTTCCGCGCGGGGTGCCGATCGGTCTGATCGACGGGCTGGCCGAGGCCGAGGGGGGCTGGCGGAAGAGCTATTGGCTGCGGCCGCTCGTGGAGCCCGGGGTCGCCACCCACGTGCTGGTGGCGGTGGGGGCGGACGCCGAAGGGCCGATGGACCTCACCCCGGTGTTCCCCGTCGATTCGGTGATGACCGAGGAGCAGCTCGCGGCGCGGGAGCGGGCGCGCACCGACAGCCTGCGCGCGATCGGCGACAGCGTGGTCATGCTCCGCCAGATGGTGGCAGGTTACGTGGCCAAGGACAGCGCGCGTCTGGCCGGTGCGGACCTGGCCCGCGCGGACTCCCTGGGCCGCGTCGCGGCGCTGCGGGTGGCGCCCGCGGATAGCGCGCGGCCCCGTCCGGGCGCCGCCGCGAGTCCGCCCCCGGCGGGCGGGCAGGGCGCGGGCGCACCCCGGCCGGCCATCCGGCTCCCGGTGATCAGGCCGTCGACCGACGCCCCCGGCGCCGCGCAGCCCGCGCCGGTGCGACCGAGCGCACCCGCCACGGGTGGGCCCGCGCGCATTCGGCCGGCCGACACTACGCGCGTCCTCCGGATGCCGGTGCCCACCGACACGATCCGGCTGGACCGGCCCGCGGGGGCCGGCGCCGCGCTCCCGGACTCCCTAAGGGAGGGGGCGGGGCGTTGAGAGGGCCGTGGCGGGTGTGGGCTACGGTGGTCGGGCTGGTCCTCCTCCACTTCCTTCTCCATCTGGGGTTCGGGCTCGGCAACGTCGCCCCGGATCTACTGACGATCGCGCTGCTGCTGGCCGCGCGCGAGGTGGGGATGGGCACCGCCGCAGGCATCGGATTTGCGTTCGGCCTGCTTCTGGATGCCTTCAGTCTGCTCGCCTTTGGCGCCAACGCGGTCGCGATGACGGTGGTGGGGGCGGCGGGGGCGCGCACCCGGGATCTGTTCGTGGGAGACTCCTTCTTCTTCGTGGTCTCCTACCTGTTCCTGGGCAAATGGGTCAAGGACCTCCTCCATTGGGTGCTGGTAGGAGAGAGCGTCCGTGAGCCGTTCGTGCAGGCGCTGCTCATGGGCTCGTCGCTGAACGCGCTCTACGCGGCGGGGGTGGGCGTCCTGGTCGTCACCATTACGGGTGCCTGGTGGGAGTCCCTCAGATGAAGACGCAGCATCCGCACGCACGCCGGCGCCGGGCCCTGGGGGCCCAGGCCGGCCTCCTGCTCCTCTTCGGCGCCCTGGGGGCGACGTTCTTCCGCGTCCAGGTACTGTCCTCGAGCACGTACAAGCTGCAGGCGGAGGAGAACCGCCTGAAGCGGCTGGACATCCCGGCTCCGCGCGGGACCATCTTCGATCGCAACGGGCGCATCATCGCCGACAACGTGCCCGGCTACGCGGTCACCATCCTGCCCGCGTCGCGCGATTCGATCATGGCCACGGTCGCGCTGCTGCGGCCCTGGCTCAAGCTCTCGGACACGCAGGTGTCGCGGCTCGATGCGACCGTGCGCCGCTACCCGCGCCAGCCGCTCACGGTGACCGCGGACGCTGGCCTCGAGGCCGCAACGTCGCTGATGGAGCGCCGCGCCGAGTTCCCCACCGTCTTCGTCGAGATGCGACCGCAGCGCCGCTACGTGGCGGGGCCCGCGATCTCGCCGATCATCGGCTACATCGGGGAGATCACGGGTGAGGAGATCGGCAGCGCGACCTTTCCGGAGGACCTCTACCAGCAGGGGATGATCGTCGGGAAGACCGGGATCGAGCGCGAGTACGAGCACATCCTCCAGGGCCAGGCTGGGGTGCGCTTCGTGGAGGTGGACGCGAAGGGCCGCATCGTGGGCGACTTCTCGGGCTCGACGTCGAGGCCAGGGCTGGCGGGCGGCGACCTGCGCCTGGCCATCGATCTCGACCTCCAGGAGTGGATCCACCGCATCTTCCCCGCGGACCTGATGGGTGCGGTGGTCGCGCTCGATCCGACCGACGGCAGCGTGCTGGCGCTGTACTCGGCGCCGACCTTCGACCCCAACGAGTTCGTGGGTGGGATCGACCCGGATTTGTGGCGCCGGCTCAACACCGATCCCAAGAAGCCGCTCTACAACCGCGCCGTGCTCGGCCTGTACGCGCCCGCGTCCACGTTCAAGGTCGCCACCGGTGCGATCGGGCTGGACCTCGGCGTGATCAAGCCGACGGACCGCATGCCGATCCCATGCACTGGCGGCATGTCGTACGGCAACCGCTACTGGCGCTGCTGGAAGCCCGCCGGGCACGGCTCGCTCGATCTGGCCGGCGCGATCCAGCACTCGTGCGACGTCTATTTCTACCAGCTCGGGCTCAAGATCGGGCTGGCACGGTTGCTCACCGAAGGGACCGAGAAGATCGGTCTCAGCCGCCGCTGCGGCATCGACCTCCCCGAGGAGAAGGGAGGGGTCTTCCCGTCGGGACCCGAGTTCTGGCAGAGCCGGTTCGGCTACTTCCCCAACGAGGGCGAGGTGCTGTCTCTGGCGATCGGCCAGGGGCCGAACTCGCAGACGCCGCTCAAGATGGCGCAGCTCTACACGGCGCTCGCGCGCGACGGGTCGGCGCCCGCGCCCAGCCTGTTCATCGGCCGCCAGGATGCGCCCGAGGGGTTTTCCTTCAAGTTGAGCGCGGAGGACCTCGAATCTCTGCGCCAGGGCCTTCGCCAGGTAACCGGGATTGGCGGTACGGCCCACCTGTCGTCGGTGCCGCTCTGGGATATGATCGGGAAGACCGGGACTGGCCAGAATCCGCTGTCGGTGCAGGGGCTGGCGCTCGACCACGCCTGGTTCGCTGCGATCGCCGGCCCCAAGGGGAAGCCGCCCGAGGTCGTGGTCGTGGTGATCATCGAGTACGGCGGCGGTGGCTCCGCCGTGGCGGCGCCGGTCGCAGCCAAGGCGGCGGATTTCTACCTGCGGCGCAAGAACGGCATACCCGTGGACACGGTGCAGACGCTGCGCGAGTACATAATGATCGGACGGCGTCCGGACTTCACCTTCCGCTGATCGGCGCCCGTAATGCTGCGCTTCCTCGAACGCTGGGCCGTCGACGGACGCTTCGTATTGAGCGTCTTCCTGCTTACGGTGTTCGGCATCGCGATGGTGTACTCTGCCGGGGCGGTGAACACGCCCGATCCGGTGGTCACCGAGGCTTGGCAGAAGCAGGCATTGTTTTTCGTCCTCGGTCTCGTCGCCTTCTCGCTGGTGGCGCGCATCTCGCTGCGCTGGTGGGAGTGGATGGCGATCCCGGTATATGTGCTCGCCCTGCTGCTGCTCGCGGCCACGCTCGTGATCGGCACGGGCGCCGGGACCGCGGAGAGCACCAAGAGTTGGATCGTGCTCGGCGGGGTTCAGTTCCAGCCGTCCGAGCTGGGCAAGATCGCCACCGTGCTCGCGCTCGCGCGCTTGCTCTCCAACCGGCAGGAGCCTCCGACCGGCCTGCGCGACCTGTTCGCGCCCGGGATGCTGGTGGCGGTTCCGCTCGGCCTCGTGATGCTCCAGGGAGATCTGGGCTCCGGCATGGCGTTCATCGGGCTCCTTTACGCCATGCTGTACTGGGCGGGCACGCCGCCCTTCCTGCTCCTCCTGGTAGCGAGCCCGGTGCTCGGGCTCATCCTTTCGTTCGACACGCGCATCTGGTCCGGTTACATCGTCATCCTGTTCCTGGTGCTCTACCTGTACCGGTACCGGCTCTTTCTGTACGAATCCGCTGGGGTGATCCTGGTGAACATCGCGGCCGGCGCGATCGCCTCGCCGCTGTGGAGCTCGCTCAAGCCCTATCAGCAGAACCGGCTGCTCGTGTTCCTCGATCCGACCGTGGATCCGAAGGGCGCCGGCTACAACCTGATGCAGTCCAAGGTCGCCATCGGCAGCGGGGGCCTGACGGGGAAGGGGTTTCTGCTCGGCACCCAGAAGCGGTTCGACTTCCTGCCCGAGCAGCACACCGACTTCATCTTCAGCGTCATCGGCGAGGAGCTCGGGTTCCTCGGGGTCGGCCTGGCCCTGCTGGCGTTCGGCTACATCCTCTACCGGCTTGTGCGGATGGCGGAGGAAGCCAATGATCCCTTTGCCGGGCTGGTCCTGTTCGGTATTTTCGGTGTCTGGATCGTCCATATCTTCGTGAACATCGGGATGACCGTGGGGATCGTTCCCATCACCGGCATCCCGCTCCCCTTCGTAAGCTACGGCGGCACGTTTCTCCTCACCTGTTGGTTGGCGGTGGGGATGGCGGTGCGGCTGGCGCACGAAGAATAGCCGGCCCGAGTCACCGGAGACCCGTGGCAGCAGCCTGGTTCAAGAAGGAAAAGAAGCCCCTCCGCTCCGCAGAGCGTCGCGACGTTCCCACCGACGTTTTCGTGAAGTGCAAGGGCTGTGGCGAGGCCCTGTACCGCGAGCGGCTGTCACGGAACCTCGAGGTCTGTCCGACGTGTGGCTTCCATTTCCGCATCGACGCCGACGCCTACGTCGAGCTGCTCATGGACGAGGGCAGCTTCGACGAGATGGACTCGCATCTGCGCGCCACCGACCCGCTCCACTTCACCGACCTCAAGCCCTACCAGCAGCGCATCCAGCAGGCCGAGGCGAAGGGGCAGGACGAGGCGGTCATCACCGGCACCGGGGCCGTGGACGGCCTGTCGGTGGCGCTCGCGGTGATGGACTTCCGCTACATCGGCGGCTCGATGGGCTCCGTGGTGGGCGAAAAGATCGCGCGCTGCGCGCGTGTCGCCATCGACCGGCGCATTCCCCTCATCGTGCTGAGCGCCTCCGGCGGCGCGCGCATGCAGGAGGGGATCTTCTCTCTCATGCAGATGGCGAAGACGTCGTCGATGCTGGCCCGGCTGCACGAGGCCGGCCTCCCGTACGTGTCGATCCTCACCGATCCCACCACGGGCGGCGTGACAGCGTCGTACTCGATGCTCGGCGACGTCCATCTGGCCGAGCCGGGGGCGTTGATCGGCTTCGCCGGCCCGCGCGTGATCGAGGAGACGATCAAACAGGAGCTGCCCAGCGGCTTTCAGCGCTCCGAGTTCCTCCTCCAGCACGGGATGGTGGACCGGGTCGTCGATCGTCGCGAGATGAAGGCCGAACTCGCGCTTCTGCTCCGGCACATGAGTAATCGCTGGGAGGACCGCGCCTGACGCTCGGCGACGCGACGGATGTCGCCGGCGGGGGAATGTCTCCGGAGCGCCTCGATCGGCCGTCCAGCGATCCTCTTTTCGGCAGGCTCTTCCCGCCGCTCGCCGCCGGCGTCCCCTGGGCGCTCGATCGGGTGGCGGCTGCGCTCGCCGAGCTGGGCGAGCCCCATTGCCTGTACCCGACCCTGCACGTCGGCGGGACCAACGGGAAGGGCTCGGTCGCGGCCACGCTCGCGACTGTCCTCACCGCGGCGGGATTCCGAACCGCCCTCTACACATCCCCGCACCTGTGCTCCTTCCGCGAGCGCTATCAGGTGGATGGGACCGCGATCGACGAGGTCAGGCTGACCGCGGTCGCGGACGCTATTCGTCAGCTGGTGAGCGCGCATGGGCTCACCTTCTTCGAAGCGGCCACCGTGCTGGGCTTCCAGGCGTTCGCGCGCGAGCGCGTGGACGTGGCGGTCATTGAAGTCGGTTTGGGGGGACGTTTGGACGCGACCAACGTGGTGACCCCGCTCGTGTCGGTCGTCACCAACGTCGCGCTCGACCACACCGAGTACCTGGGCACATCGTTGCCCGGGATCGCCGCCGAAAAGGCCGGCATCGCCAAGCCAGGGGTGCCGTTCGTCACCGCCGAGCGCGATCCGGCGCTGCTCGAGGTCATGCGCGCGCGGTGCGCCGAGGTGGGCGCCCCGTTCCACCCGCTCCCCCCCGATCGGGTGCAGGACGTCGACATCGCGGCCGACCACACGTCGTTCACGGTGACGACGCGCGGCTGGGGCTCGTTCCGACTCACCACGCCGCTGGTGGGCGGCCACCAGGCGCTCAACGCCGCCCTGGCGGTGGAGGCGCTCGAGCACCTGCCAGCCGACCTGCGGCCCTCCGCGCGCGACGTGCTCGCCGGCGTGGCGTGGGTGCGCTGGCCCGGTCGCGACCAGATCGAGCGGGTGGACGGGCGCACCTGGCTCTTCGACGTGGCCCACAACCCCGCGGGCGTGCGGTCTCTGGTCGACGTGCTTGACCGAGTCCAGCTGCCGCGGCCGCTGGTGGCGCTCGTCGGCGTGTTGGCCGACAAGGAGTGGCGCGAGATGCTACCGCTGCTGCTGGGCCGCGTGGACCGCGCGTTCCTCACCCAACCCCCCTCCGCCAGCCTGGACCGCCGGTGGGACCCCCGGGCGGTGGAGGCGGCGGTGCGGTCCCTGCTGCCCGCGGACTACCCGCTCACGACCGTTCTCGATTTCGCTGGCGCCCTCGCGATCGCCCGCCGCACCGCGGGGGAAGGGACCGTGGTCGTCACCGGCTCCTGCCACACCGTGGGGGATGCGCTCCGGCTGCTGGGGAAGTGTCCGATCTCGGGGTAGACCCTATTCCTTGTTCGAGGGTGGCTCCCCGCTCGGCCCTGGAGTCAGGCGGGCCCACGGGCGGGCCGTTGTCCAAAGCCCTCCCGTTCGTAGATTCCGCCCCACATGGCCAAACACCTTCAACGCCTTCCTGGCTTCAGGGATTTCCCCCCCGAAGACCTCGCGGTTCGAGCCCACGTGTTCGAAGCCTGGCGCCGGGTTTCCCGGCGCTACGGCTTTCTGGAGTACGACGGCCCCCCGCTGGAGCCGCTCGAGTTGTACGTCGAGAAGAGCGGCCCGGAAATCGTGAGCCAGCTGTACGTCTTCACCGACAAGGGGGACCGCGCGGTCTCGCTCCGGCCCGAGATGACGCCCTCGCTGGCGCGCATCCTGGCCGAGCGCAGCAAGGCGCTCCCCAAGCCGATCCGCTGGTTCAGCGTGCCGCAGCTGTTCCGCTACGAGCGGCAGCAGAAGGGCCGCCTGCGCGAGCACTTCCAGTGGAACGTGGACGTGGTGGGGGAGGAGGGGGTAGCGGCCGACGTCGAGGTCTTGGCGGTCGCGATCGACGGTCTCCGCGCGCTGGGGCTGACCGACGCGGACGTGCGGGCGCGGGTGTCCGACCGGCGGCTGCTCGCGGCGCTGCTCCGGGCGGCGGGGGTGGCGGAGGAG
>CAXNGW010000026.1:0-15605 GCA_964201975.1 Longimicrobiales bacterium
GAACGTGTTCTGCCCGAACACCTCCTGGATCGGCACCGCGCTCCCCATCTTGCCGTTCCCCGCCGTGCCCCTGGCGGCCGCCATCGTGTCGAAGCGCTTCTGGGTCACCACGCGGCTCATGTTTCAGCTGCTCCTGTGTGGGCGATCATGTATGAAGGCAATCGGCTGCAGCTCGAGTCGGCTCACATCCCTCGCGACAGGCTGAACACAATCCGCGGAGCGCACAGGTTGCTTCCCCCGAAGCATTCGGTCTTTGCCACGTCGGTATCGACGTACGTGACTCCGAAGGAGAGCCCCAGGGCCGCGAGGCTCGCGCCGGCGGACCAGTCGGTGTAGTCGGGCGTGCCGAACGCCGAGTTCACGTCGATGGTCTGGTGGCCGACCGAGCCGGCGACCGAGAGCGGAGTGGACGGCAGCGGCACGCCCACCGTGGCGCTCGTATAGAGCCCGGAGCCGGAGCCGGCGAAGTAGTCCGGCGAGTAGGCCGCCTTGACGCCGGCGCTGAGCGCCGCGAAGGACCGGCTCAGCCCGAGCGCGAATTCGATGAAGTCGTACTCGTAGGTCGCTCCCGTGCCGGGGTAGCCGTAGTAGACGAATCCGAGATCTGCATCCACTCCCGCGACCGACTTTTTCAGGCCGCCGAAGACGTCCATCTCGGTGTGGGCCCGGTCCTCATGGGACGCCTCGCCGAAGTTCAGGCTCGACCCCCACGCCCCTAGATAGAGCCCCTGCGGGCCCGCGGCGGTGATCCCGCCCTGGATCGCGATGTCTTCGAGCGTCTGCGAAATGCCGCGAAACGTGTAATCGCTTACCCCCGTGACGCTGCCGGTGAACGAGACCGGACTCGGTCCGTCCTGCGCCGCTGCACCAGCAGGTGCGATGAGCAATCCAGCCAGAGCGAGCCGGGACCAGGTGGAGCCTCGCATGAGTGTCCTCGTGAGTTGGGTCGATCGATCGACAGCGGAAGGAGACAGGTTATCGCCAATGCTTTGCTATTAGGTCATATCTTGAGTCTACCTTATTTCAATAGGATCAAAACGTCAATGACCTAACGGTATCAAATAGCTATGACAGACGTTTCATGATGGAAACGGCGGCCTCTGCCTAAGTTATGGTCTCTGTCAGCCTACAGTTCCTAATAGATATCGATTCCATGCGTTGCGCGACTTAAGAAAGGGAAGTAGTATTCCCGATATGCCCGACCAAACCGCGGTCGGGAGCTACCACTACTCTCGTCGGAGATACGCATGGCTCTCCCGGCTTTCATCCCCCTCCTGGCTGCGGTTCAGGACGCGCCAGTCGCAATCTCGGGCGCGGATACCGCGTGGATGCTGATGTCCACGGCCCTCGTGCTGTTGATGACGCCCGCCCTGGGGTTCTTCTATGGCGGGCTCGTGCGCTCGAAGAACATCCTCAACACGCTCATGATGAGCTTCGCTTCGCTCGGGGTGGTCGGCGTTGCCTGGGCACTGCTCGGCTATTCGCTGGCGTTCGCTCCGGGCTCGAGCTTGATCGGCGGCCTGGGCTTCGCGGCGCTGAACGGCGTCGGGCTCGAAGGGGCACCGCTGGCCCCTGCGATCCCGCATCTCCTGTTCATGGCCTACCAGGGCACCTTCGCGATCATCACGGCCGCGCTGATCTCGGGTGCGGTCGTCGAGCGGATGCGCTTCGGTCCGTATCTCGCGTTCATCACCATCTGGAGCCTGGTCGTATACGCGCCCATCGCCCACTGGGTGTGGGGGGGCGGCTGGCTGGGCGCGATGGGGGCGCTGGACTTCGCGGGCGGGACGGTCGTTCACGTGAACGCCGGAGTGGCCGCGGTGGTGGCGGCCTTGGTCGTCGGCAGTCGCAAGGACTACGGGCGCAAGGCCCAGGTCCCGCACAATGTGACCTACGTGCTGCTGGGCGCCGGCCTGCTCTGGTTCGGCTGGTTCGGGTTCAACGGAGGGAGCGCGCTGGCGGCAAACACCACCGCCACCCTGGCGTTCGTGAACACGATGTTCGCGCCCGCCGCCACCCTCGTGGTCTGGATGCTGCTCGATGCCATCCGGGGGAACAAGATCACCGCCGTGGGTGCGGCCACCGGAATCGTCATCGGGCTGGTCGCGGTGACCCCAGCAGCGGGCTTCATCGGGCCGATGGCGGCACTGGCGTTGGGCGCGATCGCGGCGTTCCCCAGCTACTTCATGATCATCTATCGCTCGCGGACGCGGCTGGATGATTCGCTGGACGTGTGGGCGGCGCATGGCACGGGGGGAGCGGTGGGAGCGCTCCTGACCGGCGTGTTCGCCGCGCAGGTGTGGGGTGGCAAGGCGGGTCCGGTCGATGGGAACACCGGTCTCATCCTCACCCAGCTGATCGCGATCCTGGGAGCGGCAGCGTACAGCGGCGTCGCCACGCTCATCGTGTTGAAGGTGGTGGGCGCGATCGTGCCCCTGCGCCGGTCGCACGGCGAGGAAGGCGTCGGTCTGGACGTGGTGCTGCACGGTGAGGAAGGCTATGCGAAAGGAGAAGGGGCGGTCTTGGTTCACCAGGACCTGGCTCCCTCGAAGGCCACGGTGCGGGACGGGATCGCCGTCGCGGCCGCTCACAGCTGACCAATCGGTCAAGGGGGGATTATTCCATGAAGCTGATCGTCGCGATCATCAGGCCCGACAAGCTCTCCGATGTCATGGAAGCCTTGTATCGGGCAGAGGTGCGGGGGCTCACCGTGGCGAGCGTGCAGGGCCACGGCGGCGAGCTCGAGAAGGTGGAGACCTACCGCGGCATGACGGTGAAGATGGAGCTGCAGGAGAAGGTGCGGATCGAGATCGGTGTGTCGGAGGCGTTCGTGGACCGGACGGTGAAGGCGATCCTCGCGGGCGCGCGCACCGGCGAGGTCGGCGACGGCAAGGTATTTGTCCTGCCGGTCGATCACGTCTTTCGCATCCGTACCGGCGAGGTGGACGAGTTGGCGGTGACGCCGCAGGATACTGGGGTGCTCGCCCACATGTAGCTCGGCGCCGAGATTTGGGGGTGCCGCGCGGGGGGACGCCGTTGGGCGTCCCCCGGCGTCTTTTTTTCGGAGAACCCGATGCGCGTCCGCCTGCCCCTCTCCCGCGCCGTCCTGGCGCTGCTGATCGCGGTGGGAGGCGTGCGCCCCGCGGCGGCGGGCGCCCAATCTCAGGCGCTGGCGACTGCGCGCGCGGCCCAGCGCCGCTTCGAGACCGAGCGCGCACGCCGGCTCCCGACGACCGCCGCTTGGAGCGGCGGATCCTGCGACGAGGTGCTCGGCCGTATGTGCATGAGGCATGCGGAGCGGGACGACTGGTATCCGTCGCCCGAAGACTCCCGCATCGGCTCGGCCCGCGACGAACTTCTCCACGCGTTGGCCGCCGCCGCACCGGGGGCCGCCCCGGATTCGTTCGCGCGGGGATGGATCCTCGGCCAGCGCGTGCTCTACCTGGGCGAGGCCGGGCGCTGGGACGAGGCCGCCGGGCTCGCCGCAGCCGCGTGCGCCGAGGCGGAGGGCGGCGGAGCGGAAGGCGGATGGTGCCGCGCGCTCGAGGGGCTCGCGCTGCACGCGCTCGGGCATTTCGTGCCTGCGGAGCTCGCCTTCCGCCTCGCCCTCGACGCGATGGGGCCCGACAGCGCTGCCGCATGGAGCGATCCGGAGCGTCTCCTCGACGCGCGTGGACGAGCGTGGTGGAAAGATCTCCCTCCTGCAGCGCGTGAGGCGCAGGCGGCGCGCGTGTGGTCGCTGGCCGACCCGCTCTTCCTCGTGCCCGGTAACGACCAGCTGACCGAGCATTGGGCGCGCCGCACATACGCACGCGCGCGCTCGATGGCCCAGAGTCCGTGGGCGATGGCGTGGGGCAACGACCTGGAGGAGGTGCTCGCACGCTACGGATGGGAGGTGGGTTGGGAGCGCGTCGAGTCGCACTCGCTCGACCCCACCGCCGGGCACGCCGTGGTCGGCCATCACCATCCGGAAGGTCGGCCGCTGATGCCGCCCGGTTCCGTGCTCGCGGATCCCTTCGGCGCGGGGCGGGAAGCCTGGCGGCCCGATTTCCGCCGCCCCCGCGCGATCTACGCGGCCCCGTACGCCCCGGTCCTGCTGCCGGGCGCGGATCAGATCGCGCTTTTCCCGCGCGGAGACCGACTGATCGTGGTCGGCGCGTACGCCCTCCCGGACGACACCACATGGCACGCGGCTCATCACCACCCGGGGCGCGACCAGCCGCTCGCCCCGTGGCGGGACCGGCCCGCCGAAGCCGGCCTCTTCCTCCTTTCCCTCGAAGGCGGGGCCGCGTCCGCCCGCGGCGAGCGCAGCGCGGGCACTGCAGGCGTCCTGCTTCTGGAGGCGCCGGCCGGGCGCTGGGTCGCGAGCCTGGAAGTGTTGGATCCAGCCGCAAAGCGTGCTGGCCGCACGCGTGTCGGAGTGTCCGTGCCGTCCCGCCCCCCGCACCAGCCCACCCTTTCCGATCTGCTGCTGGTGCGAGCACCGGTCATGGACGGGGCTTCGCTTCTGGAGGCGGCGCGGTTCGCCCTCCCGCATACCTCGGTGGGGCCGGACGAGGAGGTCGCGGTCGTGTGGGAGCTGTTCGGGCTGAGCCCGGAGCCGCTCGCCTACCGGCTCACGATCGCGCGTCCGCGCGCGAGCGGCCTGCTGCGCGCGGTGCGCGCGCTCGGCCTCTTCCGGGCGCCCGCCGCCCGCCGCCTGGAGTGGCAAGAGCCCGGGCCCGACCGGCTCGGCCCGGTGCTCCGTGGCGTCGAGCTCGACCTGCGTGCGCTGGAGCCGGGTCCCTGGGTGGTCCGTTTGGAAGTCCTTTCCCCCGGGCACCCCCCGTTGGTCCAGGAGCGCATGATCGAGGTCCAGCCCTAGACGCTCCCGCGGGGGGCGTCTAGTTTTCCGGGCTGTCTCGATCGCGAACCGGGCCCCCGGGCCCCTGAACGGAAATCCATGGACGACACGTTCCGTCGGGGCCCGCTCCTGCTCGTCTCGGGGCGGTCGCACGGGCCCCTCGCGGAGGAGATCGCGGAGCGGCTGGGCAAATCGATGGACACGGCCACGATCCGCAACTTCGCGGATGGCGAGCTTTTCGTCCGCATCGACAAGAACGCGCGGGGCAGGGACGTCTTCATCCTGCAGCCGACCAACCCGCCGGCCGAGAACATGATGGAGCTGCTGCTGCTCATCGACGCTGCCAAGCGCGCCTCGGCGGCGCGGGTGACCGCGGTGGTGCCGTACTTCGGGTACGGACGGCAGGACCGAAAGGATCAGCCCCGCGTCGCGATCGGGGCCAAGCTGATGGCGAACCTGATGGTGGCGGCCGGGACGGACCGGGTGGTCTCGATCGACTTCCACCAGCACCAGATCCAGGGTTTCTTCGACATTCCCGTGGACCACCTGTATGCTGCGCCGGTGTTCACGCGTTATTTCCGGGAGAAGGGGCTGAAGGATCTGGTCGTGGTGGCGCCGGATGTGGGCTCGGCGAAGATGGCGCGGGGGTACTCGAAGCGGCTGGGCGCGACGTTCGCGATCATCGACAAGCGGCGTCCCGCGCCCAACGCGTCCGAGGTGATGAGCGTGGTCGGCGACGTCGAGGGAAGGACTTGCATCCTCACCGACGACATGATCGACACGGGCGGGACTATGGCGAACGCGGTGTACGCGCTGAAGGAGCGGGGGGCGACCAAGGTGTACGCGGCGGCAACGCACGCGCTGCTGTCGGGGTCGGCCGCGGAAAAGCTGGCGGCCTCGCCGCTCGAGGAGCTGGTGGTGACGAACACGATCCGCATTCCCGAGGAGCGGCGGTTTCCGCGCCTCACCGTGCTGTCGGTGTCGGAGCTGCTCGCGGATGCGATCCGCTTCATCCACTCGAACGAGTCGGTGAGCGCGCTGTTCGAGACGAAAGAGAACGACTGAGTCGGCCGACCGGCCGTCCTGGACCGCGGGCCTCGCTGCCCGCCGCACGAGCGCAGGGTGACTGCCATGAGCATGGAAGCGACGTTGAACGCGGAGATCCGGGAAGGCCGCCGCAAGGGAGCCAACCGTAAGCTGCGGGCCACCGGCCGGGTGCCGGCCATCCTCTACGGCAAGGATCAGGAGGAGCCCACTCTGCTCTCGGTGAACGCCCGCGAGGCCGAGCACCTCTTCCAGCGCATCTCGGTCGAGAACACGATCATCGAGATCAAGGTCAAGGGCGACAAGTCCAAGATCCAGGCGCTCGTGCGTGAGGTGCAGGTCGCCGCGGTTCGCCCCGATCTGCTGCACATCGACTTCTACAAAATCCAGGCGGGCGTGATGCTCGAAGTGGAGATCCCGATCGAACTGATCGGCATCCCGCACGGCGTCCGTCAGGACGGCGGCGTGCTCGAGCAGATCATCCACGAGATTCCCGTCCGCTGCCTCCCCGACCAGATCCCGGAGAGCATCGGGATCGACGTCACCGGCCTCGGACTGCAGCAGTCGCTCCACGTGTCGGACCTCAAGGTCCCCGAGGGCGTCGAGCTGCTCATGGATCCGGAGCGGACGCTCTGCCTGGTGTCGGTGCCGCGTTCGGTGACCGAGACCGTTCCGGGCGTTGGGGCCCCGGTGACCGAGGTGATCGGCGCCGGCAAGGCTGACGGCGCGGAGTCGGGCGGAGAGGCCTAGCCTCGCCCCGATGGGCCTGTGAAGGTCGTTCTCGGGCTCGGCAACCCGGGGGACCGCTACGACGCCACCCGGCACAACGTCGGATGGTGGGTCGTGGACAGGCTCGCGCACGACTGGAAGACCGGCTCCTTCCGCCGGGACGGTGCCGCGCTGTGGGCGGACGCTGAAGTGGCGGGACAGCCGGTCCTCCTCGTCAAACCCATCACCTACATGAACCGGAGCGGCGCCGCGTTGGCGGCGCCCGCGCTCCGGGGCCTGGATCCCGCCCGCGACCTCCTGGTCGTCGTGGACGATGCGGCGATGGATGTGGGCCGGGTTCGGTTCCGCTCCAGCGGGAGCGCCGGCGGGCACAATGGCCTCAAGTCGGTCGAGGCGGTTCTGGGCACTCCCGAGTACGCCCGGCTCCGGGTGGGCGTCGGGCAGTGCCCTGCGGGGGCCGATCTCGCCGATTGGGTGCTCTCTCCCATGCCGGCGCCCGACGAGGAGGCCGTGATCGGCCTGCTCCCCCATCTGATACGCGCGGTCGAGGTGTGGGCCCAGGACGGAACCGAAACCGCGATGAGCCGCTGCAACCGATGACGGTTCGACGCCGCGCGCGCATGATCGATCTCCTCGCACTCGCTGCCTGGTCGTGGCTGCCGGGGCCTCGTGCTGAGGGCTCGTCCCGGGTCGGCTTCCGCGGTGGCCCGGGCTCTGCTAGGTTCGCGACGGACCCCCCCCGACCGACCCCCCGAGACTGAACCATGCCCGCCACCGTCTCCTTCGACGCCGCTCTCGCCTTCGCGCGCGACCTGATCCGTATCCCTTCGCCTCCTGGCCGCGAGGGGGAGGTCGCGGCGCGCGTGCTGGCCGAGCTCGACCGGCTCGGCTTCGACGACGTCCGCACCGACGAGGCCGGGACCGTGATCGGCGTCATCCGCGGCACCTCGGGCGGTCCCCGCGTCATGGTCTCCTCCCACCTGGACATCGTAGCCGCTGGGAACGAGGGCGACTGGGAGCATCCCCCGTTCAGCGGCGACGTCGCTGGGGGTTTCCTCCACGGCCGCGGGGCGATGGACATCAAGGGGCCGCTGGCGATCCAGACCTACGCCGCCGCCGCGCTCAAGGGCCGCGCCCCCGGAGACGTGATCGTCGCGCACACGGTGCTCGAGGAGCGGGGTGGGCTCGGCATGCAGCACCTGCTCGAGTCGGGCAAGGTCGCTCCCGACGCGGTCATCATCGGCGAGTCCACACATGGGGATATCTGCATCGGCCACCGTGGCCGCGCAGAGATCGAGGTGATCATCCATGGGCTGGCCGGGCACGCGAGCGCGCCGGCGCGGGCGCTCAACGCGCTGGCGCTCCTGCCCGCGGTGCTGGAAGGCTGCTGGGAGCTGCGCGGCGATCAGCCGTCCGATGCGGTGCTCGGGACGGCCACGGTGACACCGACCAGCGTGGAGGTCCTCCCCGAAAGCCGCAACGTCATTCCGGACCGGGTCACCCTCGTGCTCGACTGGCGGATCCTGCCCGGGACCGACGAAGGCGCGCTCCTCGCGCGTGTGCGCGAGGTGCTGGAAGGGCGCCTGCCCGACCTGCCCGATGGGTTCGGCGTGGAGGTGAAGCTCGCCAGCGAGAAGCAGAGCACCTACACCGGACTCACGCGCGAAAAGGGGATGATCACTCCCGGCTTCCTGATCAGCCCCGACCATCCGGTCGTGCGCGCCGCGGCGGCTGCGGTCGGGAGGCGGAGCGGCGGCCCGGGCGCGGCCGAGGTGAGGCCGTGGACGTTCGCGACGGACGGCGGGTGGACGTGTGGCAGGCACGGCATCCCCACCATCGGCTTCGCCCCGGGCGAGGAGCGCTACGCACATACCAACCGCGAGCGCCTGGACCTGGATGAGGCGCGGTGGTCGCTCGAGCGCTACCCGGATCTGATCCTGGCGGTGCAGGGCGCGCTGGGCGGATGAGTCAGCGCCGGGGCCGCCGGCGCGATCGACTCGGGACGCAGCAGCACGCTGCACACGACCTCGAAGCTCACCGACGCTTCGACGCCTCGCGGCACAGTCACACCGCCCATCGGCCCTCCCTGACGTGGGGGTGGTGGCCGGTGGCCCGAACCTCAGCGCGCGCGCGTGACGATCACCGTGTAGTCGCCCACCAGCCCCGCGCCGAGCGTGTTCGCGCGGATCGCGTAGGTGGCGTTGGCGGGCAGCGTGATCTCGATCTCGGAATCGGTGCCGTCCGGGCCGTCGTCGTTGCTGGAGATCTCCTCGAAGCCCGTCTTGGCCATGCGGCCGATCGCCAGGGACGTGTCGAAGTCCTCCGATGCCATGCGGATCACGAGCTGCTCTCCGGCACGCCCCTGGTACATCCAGTACTCGTGGTACGACTCGTCGTCGAGCACCGCGTCCGCCTCGTCCAGCCGCCCCCGCATCTCTTCGCCGCCGACGATGGCCTGCTGCGCGGCGGTCGCCGGTGGCGTCGGGCCCTCGAACACGGTGAGGCGATACGGGCCCGTGGCCGTACCCACCGAGTTGGCCCGGATCTCCCAGGTCCCGGTCTCGCCGACCTTCACGCGCAAGCGCGCGTTCGTGCTGTCACCGTTTTGGTCCCCGTCGTCGTTCGACCCGTCCGAGCCGAAGGTGCCGTCACTCTCGGTCCGTCCGAACGAGAGGAACGCGTCGAACGCTCCCGACTCCATCACCACGACCAGCCGCTGGCCTTCGCGGACGTCCACCGTCCAACTGTCGTAGTAGGTGTCGTCGTCCTCTGAAATCGCGTCGGTCTCGGCGAGCTCGCCGGTGACGGTCTGGCCCAAGCGGATGGGGCGGACCTGGGCGGTGGTCGGCGCCGCGGTCGTCTCCAGAGCGAGCGTGAAGGCGCCGCTCCCCTCCTCCTCGAGCGCCTGGGCCACCAGCAGGTAGGTGCCGTCGTCCGGGACGGTGAAGCGCATGCGCGCGGCGGTGTCCCCCCCGCCGTCGTCGTCGTTGTCCACCTCGTCGGTAATGCCGCCGACGTTGTGGACCAGCCGCAGATATGCGTCGAACGCCGCCGACCGCATCGTGGCGGTGAGCCGGTCCCCCCGCCGGGCCTGGAACTCGTAGACCTTGAACGGCCCGCGCGTGCTCGGAACCGGGTCGATCGTGGACAGCGAGTTCTTGACCGTCTGGCCGGCCTCGATGGAGAGAAACTGGGCCTGGACCGGCGTCGCAGCGGCCAGGGCAGCGAGGCCGAGGGCCGCGCCCGCGGCCCGGAGGCTCGAGGTACCGCGGCTCGCGTGTTGGGGTATCCGGATGGGGTGATTGGCTGGCGAGCGGAGGTGGCCGCTGTGGCGCCCAACCTAGGAGCGACCCGGGCCGGACTCCAGGGCCCGCACCGCTTCACACACCGCCGACGCCCCCCTATACTTCCTGGCTCGATTCCCGCTCCGCCCCGGGCCCGGCTCCGCAGTTGGACCCGAACCGCGGAGCCCGTGCCACCCACGGTCCGAGGGAGACCATGCGGCTCTACGAAGCAGTGTACATTTTCGACGCGGCGCTGGACGAGGCCGCGATCAACGAGCATCTCGAGAAGTTCCACGCGCTGGCGGTCCTGGGCGGCGGCGAGCTGGTGGCCGTCGATCACTGGGGGAACCGGCAGCTCGCCTACCCGGTCACCAAGAAGAAGACGGGCTACTACGTGGTTGCCCAGTTCCGGGCCGCCCCGACTGCGCTCCCCGAGTTCGAGCGCATCGTGAAGCTCGACGAAGCCGTGATGCGCTACATCCTCGTGCTCAACGAGGGCGAACCCACCACGGGCATGTCGATCCTCGCGCAGCGGCCGCCCAAGCCCGAGTCCGCGTCCCGTGACGACGACGACGACGAGGAGGAGGAGGAGGACGAGGACGCCGACACCCCGCCCGAGTTCAGCGGCGGACGCGGACGTCGGCGCCGGGTCGAGGGTCCGGCCATCGAGCTGCTCAACTTCAAAGACGTGTCCACCCTGTCCCGGTTTCTCACCGAGAGCGGCAAGCTGCTCCCGAAGCGGACCACGAAGGTGAACGCGCGCTTCCAGCGGCAGCTCGGACGCGCGGTCAAGCGCGCCCGGTATCTGGCCCTGATCCCGTACGTGCGGGAACACGAGGCCTGAGCGCAGCCGGGCCGCCGACGACCGTGACCGAGGTCCCGCGCAGAGAGCACGGCTGGCCCCGGGCCGCCGCGCTCTTCTTGGTGGCGATGGCGTTTCCCGCCACGCGCGCGACCCTGCTGGTCGCCGTCCCCTACCTGCTCATGGTGAGCGGACTCCCGGTGCGCAGGGCGAGCGCGTATCTGATCGGCGCCATTCTGGCGGCGGCGGTGGTGACCGGAGCGCGCGAGGGGATGTGGTGGGCCGAACGGGGATGGGCCGTGCTGGTGGCGGGATGGTTCGTGGCGCTCACGCTGCGGCGGCCCGAGACCGGTTTCCTGCCGCGCGCACTCGGCTCGGTCGCCGGCGCGGCGGCGGTGGCAGTGGTCGCGGTGGCGATGCGGGACGGCGGTTGGGGCGCCCTCGATTGGCAGGTGGGGGAGAGGGTGCGGGGGTACTTCGCCGGCGGCTTGGAGGCGATGCGCCTGCTGCAGGAGCGGGGCGCGCTGTCGCCGGCGCTGGTGACGGCGATGTACGGGGTGGCCGAGGGCCAGATCGAGGTGTTCCCGGCCACCGCGGCGTTGGCCACGTTGGCCGCGCTTGGGGTCGCGTGGTGGTTGTACGTGCGCATGGCCCACGGCGACGACCAGGGGCTGCGGCCGCTGCGCGAGTTCCGCTTCAACGATCAGCTCGTGTGGCTGTTCGTCGGCGGGGTGGCGCTGATGCTGGTGGGGGGCGAGGGGCTGAAGCGTGCGGGCACCAACGCGATCGTGTTCATGGGGGCGCTGTACGCCCTGCGCGGCGCGGCGGTGGTGTCGTTCTTCGGGGGAGGGCAGTCCCTGCTGGGGGCGCTTCTCCTTTTTCTGGGGCTGGTGTTCATGGCCCCGCTGATGGTGGTAGGCGCCCTGGTGATCGGCCTTGGCGATACCTGGCTGGATCTGCGCGCGCGGGCGCGCGCGATGACCGCGTGACGACGACAGGAGCAGACCGATGAAGGTGATCCTGAAGGAAGAGATGTCGAACCTCGGCGCCATCGGCGACGTGGTCGAGGTGAAGGCCGGCTATGCGCGCAATTATCTGATCCCGCAGGGGCTGGCCTATCTCGCCAGCGCCGGCAACATCCGCCGGGTCGAGCAGGAGCAGAAGGCGGGTAACGAGCGCTCCCGGCGCGACTATCTGGAAGCGCGCCGCCGCGCCTCGCAGATCGAAGGGACGAGCCTCGTCTTCCAAGCGCGCGCCAGCGAGGAAGGCAAGCTGTTCGGCTCCGTGACCAATGGGGACGTGGCCGACCGGCTCAAGGAGAAGGGCCTCGACTTCGACCTGGGCCGCCGCTGGGTGCAACTTGAGGAGCCCATCAAGACGCTGGGCGGGTTCCAGGTACCGGTCCGCCTCCACGCGGACGTGATCGTCCCGGTCGAGGTGCGGGTCGAGCGAGCCGAGTGAAGCCCGAGGGATCCGATGGCGGCTTCGAGCTGCCGCCGTCGGTGGCGCGGGCGGCCGAGCTGGCCATGGAGCGAAAGGCCTTCGAGCTGGTGGTGCTGGACCTGCGCGAGATCTCGAGCGCGACCGATTTCTTCTTCCTCGCCAGCGGCTCATCGGACGTGCAGGTCCGCTCCATCGCCGACCACATCGTCGAGGAGCTCAGGGGCGAGGGCGTGCGTCCCGGCCACGTGGAGGGCGTCGCGGGTGGCCGCTGGGTGCTGATCGACTACATCGACTTCGTCGTGCACGTGTTCCACCCCGAGGCGCGCTCGTTCTATCAGCTCGAGGGCCTGTGGGGAGACGCCCCCCGGCGGGATCTTGAGGACGCGGCAACTGCTCGCAAGCCGTCCCCTTGATTGCACGGGGCCTCGGCCCCGGTTTAACTTCGACGAGGCCGGTTTGCGGCGCGCGCTTCAGGGCACGCGACCGGTCCGAATCATGAGCACGCCAGGCCGTCGGCCGGCGCCCGCGGGGCGTTCGGATCCGGCGGACGCCCTCATCTCAGCGCCTCGTGCGGACGCGCCCATGGACCGGGATTCCCCCGCGCCAAAGCCTTTCCATCCCGCACACTCAGACGCCCCGCCCCTTCCCGCTGCGGCCACGGAGGGGGGGCTGGTGCTTCTCGTCGCCGCGTCCGGTGCGGACGATCGCGAATGGGCTGAGCGGTCCGCCACGGCGCTCGCGGCCGGGTGGGCGCGACAGGGTCGGCGCGTGCTCCTCGCCGATCTCGGGCTGAGCCGGCCCAGCCTCCACACGGTGCTGGGCGTCGCGAACGGAGAGGGAGTGAGCGACACCTTCCTCTTCGGCAGTTCGATCCAGAGGGTGGCGCGCCCGGTGCGGGAGGGGGGCTTTCTTTTCATCTCTGCGGGAACCGCGACTGCGCGGCCCGATACCGTAATCGAGAGCCCGCGCTGGACCTCGGTCGTCGAGGGCTGCGCGCGCGTGCAGGCCACGCTCGTGGTCTATCTTCCCTCCGACCTCCCAGGCGGCGAGACGCTGCTGGGACGCGCGAGCGATGTCGTGTTGCTGACCGACGACGCCTCCGGCGGCGCGGCGCTCAAGGCTGGACTGGGCGATCGCTTGCGGGCGGTGCTCGTACCGCCCGGCGCCGAACCCGCGCCGGCAGACGGTGACGGGGACGCGGGACTGGGGTTCGACTTGGCGATCGAGCCCGAGCCGGCGGCGACCGCTGGCGCGGCCGACTTCCTGGGCGATCTGGTCGGGGAGGCCCCGCCAGGCACCGGGCCCGGGGGAGGGTTCTCCGACGCCGACCTCGCCTTTGCCATGCCCGTGGAGGACGGGGGTGCCGCTCAGGGGCCGGCTCCCACGTTCGGCGGGCTCTCGTTCGTGGAGCCCGAGCCCGAACCGCTGCCCGTTCCCGCGGTGGCCGCGCACCGCGTCCCCGACCCTCCGCCGGCCTCGGTGCACAAATTCACGCGCGTGGACGTGCCTGCCGCGGCCCCGGCGCCGCGACCCGCCTCCTCACGCCCTGCCGCGCGCGCGCCTGCCCGACCCGAGCCCAAGGCCGGCGAATCGCGCGTGGGTGTCCTCCTCCTCGCCCTCGCGGTTGTGGTCGTGGCCCTGCTGGCGGCCGCGCGCTTCGGCGTCGTCGAGATCCCGTACTTGAGCGATTGGCTGGCGGCACCGGCCGCGACCGCTACGGTCACTCCTGCTCCCACCCCTGTCCTTGCCGAGCCGACCGCCGAAGCCCCAGTGCTCGCGCTCTCCCTGACGCTCGACTCGTTCACCGACCCCGCGCTCGCCCGGCTGCAGGCCAGCGCGCTCAGCGAGCAGCGACCCGACCTCGTGTTCGCGGTGGCACCGGTGTCTGTGGACGGGACTGTGTACTATCGGCTGCTGGCCGGGCCCGCCGCCGATTCCGCCAGCGCCGCCGAGCTGCGCGCGACGCTCGCCACCATGCTGACGCGCGAGAACCCGCGAGCGTGGGTGCTCCGTCCCACCCCACTCGCGTTCAACCTCGGCGAGCGCGAGGAGCTCGACCTGGCGCGGACGCGGGTCGCGGAGCTGTCAAGGATGGACATTCCGGCCTACGTGCTCGAGGTTCCCGTCCGCACTCCCGCCGGGGCCAGGAGAGCGCCCTTCCGCGTGTACGCGGGCGCTTACGCGGACGAGCTGGAGGCCGCCTATTTCCGCGATATCCTCGTCGCCAAGGGCTTTCCCGATGCACGCCTCATGGAACGCATAGGCCACAGACCCGAATGAAGCTTCGCGCACTCCGAGTCCACGGCTTCAAGTCCTTCGCGGACATGACCGAGATCAAGTTCCACGAGGGAATCACCGCCATCGTCGGCCCCAATGGGTGCGGCAAGTCCAACATCAGCGACGCCATCCGCTGGGTGCTCGGCGAGCAGCGCCCGACCGCGATCCGCGGCGCCAAGATGGAGGAGGCGATCTTCCAGGGGAGCATCAACCGGCGCCCCGTGAACCGCGGCTCCGTCCACATGATGCTGTCGAACGAAGACGGGCTGCTGCCCGTCCCGTTCGAGGAGGTGGAGATCGGCCGCATCGTCTACCGCGACGGCGGCAGCGACTACTCGATCAACCGCGCGGTGTGCCGCCTCAAGGACGTCGCGGATCTGTGCCGCGACACCGGCCTGGGCGCCAACGCCTACAACGTGATCGAGAACAAGATGATCGACGCCATCCTCTCCGACCGCGCCGAAGAGCGGCGCGGCTTGTTCGAGGAGGCCGCGGGAATCGGGAAATACAAGGATCGCCGCAAAGCCGCGCAGCGGCGTCTCGAGCGCGCGGAGATGGATCTGCAGCGGCTCGAGGATGTCATCGCCGAGGTGCAGACCAAGGTGCGGTCGCTGGCGCGGCAGAAGGGGAAAGCAGAACGCTACATGGAGCTGCGCACCCGCCGTCTCGATGTCGAGGTAGCGGTCGTGAAGGGGCAGCTGGAGACGCTGGGGACGCGGCTCGCCGATGTCGTGAAAAAACTGGAGGGAGGGTCGCAGTCGGAGGCGGGGATGGTCGCCGAGGTGGGCGCGGCCGAGGCGAACGTGGAAGATCTGCGCATCCGGCAGCTCGACGCCGAGCGGGCACGCAGCGCGGTCGCGGAGCGCCTCGAGAGCGTGCGTGTCCGACTCGCCACGTGGGAGCGGGACATCGCGGTCGCGGAGGAGCGCGCCAACTACGCCGAGCGTCGTCTGGCCGCGCTCGACGAGGAGCGGCGCGCGGCGCGCGCGCGGGCCGAGCGCCTGGCGCAGGACGAGGCCACGCTGGGCGCGGACACGGCCCGGCTCGACGCCGTGCTGACCGAAGTGCGGACCGCCCTCGGCAGGCAGCGCCAGCTGGCCGAGGACGTGCGTCGCCGCCTGGCGAAGGCGCGCGAGACGGTGGAGGCCGTGGAGGGACGGGAGCGCGACATCGCGCGCCGGGG
>CAXNGW010000027.1:0-14755 GCA_964201975.1 Longimicrobiales bacterium
CAGGTCCGCCTCAAGATCGCCTTCGACATGGCGCAGGCGGGTGACCCCGAGGGCGCGATGGGGTTCGTCAAGGTCGGGCTGGACGCGGCGCCCAACAACGCCGACCTGCTCGAGTACTACGCCGGCTACGGCATCGCCGCCGCGAACAAGCGCGCGGAAGCCGCCACCGGGGACGCCGGCGCGGGCCTGCCGGCCGAGGCACAGGCACTGTACCGCGAGGTGATCGGGGCGCTCAACAAGGTGGTCGGGATCCGCGGTGACTCGACCGGCGTGTCGCAACTGCGCTCGCTTGTGGTGTCGCACCTCGCGCTCGGAGATGCTGTCACCGCCGAGGCCGCGGCCCGTAAGGCGCTCGCGCTGCATCCGGGAGAAGCACTGATCTGGGCTCAGCTCGCGGATGCCCTCCAGCGGCAGGGCAAGATCGACGAGGCGGTCGCGACGCTCACCAAGGTGCAGGAGATCCAGCCCGACTACCCGAACATCGGGCTGCGTCAGGGCAACTGGCTGGTCCAGGCCGGCCGCATGGACGACGCCCTCCCGTTCTTCAAGAAGGCGGTCACGCAGGGCACCGACCCGAACACCGTCGCCCGCATGGTCTACTCCGACGCGGCCAACAACGGTGTCCGCAAGGAAAACTGGCCGTACGCCCTCAAGGGGCTGTTGGCGGCCAAGAGCTTCGACGTGAACGCCGACACCAAGGCCGAGCTGGACTTCTGGCACGGCTGGACCATCTACCATCAGTCGATGGCGCTCGAGAAGCCGCAGAACTTCGAGACCGCCACGCGCACGAAGCCGATGTTCGAGCAGGCCAAGGCGTTGTTCGCCGCGGGCCGTCCGTTCGCGCAGAAGTCCAACGTGAACCTGCAGCAGATCATGGACGCGGTGGACACGTACATCGAGATCGAGACGGTGCTGATCAAGCGCGGGCCGCGGCAGTAGGGTTTCATTCCCGGACTTCAACGTCCGGGACTAGGGTAGAGCTGGCGGGCGCCGCGGGATTCTTCCTGCGGCGCCCGCCTTTTTTTCGCCAAAACCCAGGGGCTCTCATCCTTTCGGGTTTCGTTCGGAAAAACTCCAATTCACCCTTGGGCACTCCAGGCGAACGCCATCCTCTGGCGTCACTTAGCCTGGTTATGGGACCCTTTCGCTCCGCTTGATAATCCCTAAAAAAGTTTCTTGACTCTACGCATAGCACCACCCTATCTTCCCCAAGGATCACCACTTTATCCCACTCAAACCCACTTCGTGCCACTTGCTAGGGTTCCTGGGAGCGTTCGAGCATCAGATGGACGAGAAGGGGCGGGTCGCCCTTCCTGCCGCCTTCCGCCGGGAGGCGGAGGGGGACGCGCTCGTGCTCATCCAGGGGTGGGAAGACCTGCACCTGACGCTGCTTCCGCCGCCGGTGTGGAAGCAGATCCAGGATCGCCTGATGGAAGTGCGGCGCAGCGACGACACCGCGGCCAACGCGGTTCGTCGCTTGCTCGCGCGGGCCACCGAGGTGGCGCCCGACAAGCAGGGCCGGATCCTCGTGCCCGCACCCCTGCAGGAGGCCGCCGCGCTCGCCGGCCCAGTGCTGCTGCACGGCAACATCGACCGCATCGAGTTGTGGAGCCCGGAGCGGTTCCGGGCGTCGGTGGAGAAGGTCGCCACGGAGGACCGCGAGACGCTGGCCCGGTTCAAGAACCGGCTGATGCTCTGACCCCGATGGACGCCCCATGGATGAACGCGACGCCGGGACCCCTTACCACGAGCCCGTCCTGGGCCGGGAAGTCCTGGACCTCCTGGACCTCCTGGAGCTCGGGAGGGGAGGGCTCTTCCTGGACGGGACCGTCGGGGGTGGCGGCCACGCGCGAATGCTCCTGGAGCGCTGCGGCGCTTGTCGTCTCCTGGCGGTGGACCGCGACGCGGCTGCCCTGGCTCACGCTCGCCGAGTCCTGGACCCCTACCGGGACCGGGTTCGCTTCCTCCACGCCCGCTTCGACCACGCGGTGGACGACGTGGAGGTAAAGGATCTGGGTCTCGCCGGCGCCCTGCTCGATCTGGGCGTGAGCTCGCATCAGCTCGACGACAGAGAGCGCGGCTTCACCTACCGCGAGGGAGCGGCGCTCGACATGCGGATGGACCCCGCGCAGGGTGGGGAGACCGCGGCCGACCTGCTCGCCAGCGCGGACGAGGGCGAGCTAGCGGCGATCTTCCGCGACCTGGCTGAAGAGCCGAGGGCGCGGAAGCTCGCCCGCGAGGTGGTCCGCCGCCGCGCCCGCGCGGCCTTCGCGACCAGCGACGACTTGGTCAATGCGCTGGCGGGGGCGCTCGGGCGGGCGCCCACGCACCCCGAGAAGGCCCGCGTCTTCCAGGCGCTGCGGATCCGGGTGAACGACGAGCTGGAAGCGCTCACGGCGGCGCTCGACGGGATCCGCGAGGCGCTCGTCCCGGGCGGGGTGGTGGCGGTGATCGCGTACCACTCGCTCGAGGACCGGATCGTCAAGCAGGCGTTCCGCGAATGGAGCCGGGAATGCCTCTGCCCGGTGGATTTTCCGGTCTGCCGCTGCCGCGGTCGCGCGCTCGGCGAGACCCTGACCCGCCGCCCCGTGAACCCTTCCCCCGCGGAAGTGGAGCGGAACCCGCGCGCGCGCAGCGCGCATCTGCGCGCCTGGAGGAAGGCCGCGTGAGGCGCCGGTCGTCGCCCGCACTCCAGATGGGGCTCGCCGTGCTCGGGCTGGCGGCCGCGCTCGGCCTGGTCGCGTGGCGGCAGGGCCGCGCCCTGGACGTTCTCGGTGACCTCTCCCGTGAGAGGAGCCACGAGGGACTCCTGATCGCCGCGCGCGCGGATCTGGAGCGTCGCATCCAGACGCTCGAGAGCCGCACCCGCGTGGTGCCGGAAGCGCGCCGCTTGCTGGGGATGAGATCCCCGGAGTCGGCCGAGATCGTGATCCTCGCGGGGGAGGCGCCGTGAAGAAGCCCACGAAGCGGCAGCGCACGCTCGCGATCCGCAGGCGGGTGCTGCTGGTGGGATGGCTGCTCGCCGCCACCGCGGTGTTGGCGCGGGCGACCCAGCTCCAGCTGCTGGAGGGGACCGAATGGCGCGCCCGCGCGCTCCAGCAGCACAGCACGAGCAACGCGGTTCCCGCCGCGCGCGGCACGATCGTGGACCGCGACGGCGTGCCGCTGGCGATCACCCGCGAGCGCGTGCGCGTGTCGGTGGCGCCGGGCGAGCTGTCCGACCGTGACGCGGCCGCGCGGCTGCTGCAGACCGCGCTCGCGCTGCCCGTCCGCGAGGCGCGCAAGGCGACCGATCCCGCGCGTCGGTGGAGCGTGGTGCCCGGCCGCTACGCGCCCGCCGTGCGCGAGGCACTGGCGGGGGTGCGCGGGATCTATCTCGAGCGCGAGATGGAGCGCTTCTATCCGCACGGGGACCTGGCGCGCGGGGTGCTCGGCACCGTCCTCGACGGGGCGGGGCGGGGCGGCATCGAGCAGCGCTACGAGGACGTGCTGCGGGGCCGCCCCGGCCGCGAGGTCGCGGCGCGCGACAACGGGGGCAGGGAGATCCCCGGTGAGGTGGTGCGGGTCGAGGAGCCCGTGCCGGGCGGCGAGGTGCGGCTCACCCTCGACCTCGACCTCCAGGAGATCGCCAACCAGGCGCTCGCGGAGGCGCTCGTGAAGACGGGCGCCGTCGGGGGCGACCTGCTCGTGACCGACCCCGTGACCGGAGAGGTGCTCGCGCTCGTGTCGGTGAAGGAGGGCCACACCGACGCCCTATCCGCGATCAACTCCCCGTACGAGCCCGGCTCGACGCTGAAGCCGTTCACGGTGGCGGGTCTGCTCGCCCGCGGCCTCGCCTCGCTCGCGGACAGCGTGGACACGGCCGCGGGCAGCTGGACCGTCGCGGGCCGCACCGTCACCGACACGCACCCGGTCTCGGGGCTCACGCTGGGCGACGCGCTGCGCGTCTCCTCCAACGTCGGCGTCGCCAAGGCCGCGCAGGCCTTCACGCCCGGCGCGCAGTACGAGAACCTCCGTGATTTCGGCTTCGGCATCCAGACGGGTGTGGAGCTGCCGGGCGAAGTGGGCGGCACTCTGCGCCGTCCCGACCGCTGGTCGGGGCAGTCGCCGGTGTCGCTCGCGATCGGCTACGAGATCGGCGTCACCCCGCTGCAGATGGCACTCGCGTACGGCGCGCTCGCCAACGGCGGTGTGCTGATGGAGCCCCGCCTCGTGGGCGAGGTGCGGGACGCCCGCGGCGGCGTGGTCGAGCGGCATCGGCCGCGCGCGGTGCGACGCGCGGTCCCCGAGAGCGTCGCCCGCGAGATGGCCGGCGCGCTCGAGGACGTGGTCGAGGACGGCACCGCCACCGCCGCCCACATGGAGAGCTTCCGCGTGGCCGGCAAGACCGGCACCAGCCGCGTGAACGTGGGCGGCGGCTACCTCGCGGGCCGCTACTACTCGTCGTTCGTGGGCTTCTTCCCGGCCGACGACCCGCAGCTGGTGGTCTACGTGAAGCTGGACTCGCCCAAGGGCTCCTATTACGGGGGGGCCACTGCCGCCCCCGTGACGCGCGCGATGATGGAGGGCGCCCTCGCCGCCCGGCAGACGCCGCTCGACCGCGCCGCGCTGGTGCGCTCCATCCGACGCGCGCCACGCCTGCCCGCCGCGCTCGCGGCGATGCGCGGCCGCAAGGCCGACGCGGACCCCATCCGCTTCGCGAACCTGGGCGCGAATCTGGAAGAGAGCGAGGACGCGCCGCCGCCCGCACCGACGCCGAGCCCCGCATTCGAGCCGGCAGCGGGATCGCTCGCGGCCGCGGGGGTGAGCGTCCCGGACGTGTCGGGCTTGCCGGCGCGCACCGCCGTGCGCCGCCTGCACGCGCTCGGCTTCCGCGTGCGCTGGCAGGGGAGCGGCGCGGTGACCGAAACGGTGCCGGCGGCCGGCGCCCGCATCGAGCCGGGCGACACCGTGTCCGTACGCGCCGAGCGGTCGCAGCGGTGACGCCCCTGCATCTGTCCGAGCTGGCCGGAATCCTCCGCGCCGCGGGCCTTCTGAGCGAGGTCCGAGGAGCGGGGGATCCGAGCGTTGTGGGGGTGTGCCAGGATTCGCGCACGGTGCGCCCCGGCGACCTGTTCCTGGCGTGGCAGGGGGTGCAGGCCGACGCGCACGGCTTCGTCGCGGCCGCCGCCGCCGCGGGAGCGGTCGCCGCGGTCGTGGAGCGGGCCGTCCCCGAGGCATCCGTCCCGCAGCTGGTGGTCCGCGACGGGCGGCTCGCCGCCGCGCTCGTGGCCAACGCCGTGCTCGGCGATCCCTCGCGCGAGCTGTTCGTGGTCGCGGTGACGGGCACCAACGGCAAGACCACCACCGCGCTCCTCACCCGCCACCTGCTCGGCCGGCTCGGTCCCGCCGCCGCGCTGGGCACGCTCGGGCTGATGGGGCCGGACGGGTCGGTGCGGCCGGGGACGGAGGGGCTCACCACGCCCGGACCGGTGCAGCTCGTGCGTTGGCTGCGCGATCTGGCGGACGCGGGGGTCGCATCGGTCGCCCTGGAGGCGTCGTCGCACGCGCTCGCGCAGCGCCGGCTGGACGCGCTCCGCTTCGACGTGGCCGTCTTCACCAACTTCACCCAGGACCACCTCGACTTCCACGGCGACCTGGAGGCGTACTTCCGCGCCAAGGCGCGGCTGGTGGAGCTGCTCGAGGAGGACGGCACCCTGGTGCTCAACCTCGACGACCGTGCCTGGGACCGGCTCGAGCGGCGGGGCCGCACGCTGACCTTCGGGGTCGACGGCAAGGCGGACGTGCGCGCCCGCGACGTCAATGTGGGCGCCGCCGGCTCGACCTTCCGGCTCGAGGCGGCCGGGGAAGCCGCGCGCGTCGAGCTGCCGCTGCTCGGCCGCTTCAACGTCGAGAACGCGCTGGGAGCCGCCGCGGCCGCGCTGGTGGCGGGGCTGCCCCTCGGCGATGTCGCCGCCGGCCTCGCCGGCGCGCCCCAGGTGCCGGGGCGCCTCGAGCGCGTGACCGCGGAGCCCGTGCCGGTGCTGATCGACTTCGCGCACACGCCCGCCGCGCTCACCGGCGTGCTCGCCACCCTCCGCCCGCTCGTGCGTGGCCGGCTGATCGTCGTGTTCGGCGCCGGCGGCGACCGCGACCGCACCAAGCGGCGCCCCATGGCCGAAGCGGTGGCGCGCGTCGCCGACCTGGCGATCCTCACCTCCGACAACCCCCGCACCGAGGATCCGGAGCGCATCCTGGACGACCTCGAGCCGGGGCTCGGGAGCGTCGCCTACGAGCGCATCGCGGACCGCCGCGCCGCGATCGCGCGCGCGCTCGAGACCGCGCGTCCGGGCGACCTCGTGCTGCTCGCTGGCAAGGGGCACGAGACCTACCAGCTGGTGGGCACCGAGAAGCGCCCCTTCGACGAGCGCGTGATCGTGCGCGAGCTGCTGAAGGGGGCCGCTTGAGCGTCAGCGCGTTCGCCTGGACCGACGCCGAGGTGCGGCGCGCGCTCGGGCTGGCGGCCCAGCGCAGTGGCCCGCTCGCCGACTTCTCCGGCGTGGCCACCGACAGCCGCAAGGTGCGCCCGGGGGATCTATACGTGGCGCTCCTCGGCGAGTCGTTCGACGGCCACGACTTCGTGGACGCCGCGCTCGCGGCGGGCGCGGGCGGGGTGGTCGTGTCGCGGCGCGGCAGCGAGCGTGCCGACGCCCCCGTCTACCGGGTGGAGGACACGCTGGTCGCCCTCGGCGAGCTCGCGGCACACTGCCGCTCCGCCCTCACCATCCCCGTGATCGGCATCACCGGCTCGTCAGGGAAGACGTCGACCAAGGACTTCACCCGCGGCGCCCTGTCGTCGCGGAAGGGCGTCCACGCCACCACCGGCAACCTCAACAACCGGATCGGCGTGCCGATGACGCTCCTCGCCACCCCGGCGGGCGTGGACGTGGTCGTGGTCGAGATGGGCACCAGCGAGCCCGGCGAGATCCGCGCGCTCACCGCGATCGTGCGTCCCGACATCGGTGTGCTGACCACCGTGGGGGAGAGCCACCTTCAGGGACTCGGCTCGATCGAGGGCGTGCTCGAGGAGAAGCTCGACCTGGTGCGCGGGCTGGCCGCCGCGGGCGCCGCGGTGGTCGGCGACACGCCGCCCGCGCTGCCCGAGCGCGCACGCGCGCTGCGTCCCGGCACGCGCGTCGCCGGCTGGAGCGAGCGCGCGGACCCGGACCTGCGCCCGACCGCGGTCGAGGTGGACGCGAGCGGGGCCCACGGCTTCGACTGGCGCGGCGCGCGCGTGACGCTGTCGGTGCCGGGGCGGCACATGGTGCAGAACGCCCTGCTCGCGCTGGCCGTCTCGGAGCTGCTCGGGGTGGACCCGGTATCCGCCGCGGCCGGCATCTCCGGCGTCCAGCCGGGCTGGATGCGCGGCCAGGTCGAGCGCGTGGGCGGCCTCACCCTCCTGCTCGACTGCTACAACGCCAATCCCCAGAGCACGCACGCCGCGCTCGACCTGCTCGAGCTCCAGCGCGGGGGCGGGCGCCGCGTGGCGGTGCTGGGCTCGATGCTCGAGCTGGGCGATCGCGCGGACGCGCTCCACCAGGACCTGCTCCGCTACGCGCTCGCGCGCGATCTCGACGTGGTGGTCGCCACCGGACGGTTCGCCGCCGCGGCGGCGACCGTGGGCGCGGGCGGCGGCCGTCCCGTGCTGATGGTGGCCGAGGATCCGGCCGCCGCCTACCCGCGGCTCAAGGCGCTGCTCGCGGGCGACGAGGTGGTGCTGCTGAAGGCGTCGCGCGGAGTCGCGCTCGAGTCGTTGCTGCCGCTGCTGCGCGCCGATTTCGGCACCGGCGAGGCCACGCCCCCGCCCGCCGCAGGGTCGCACTGATGCTCTATCATCTGCTGCCCCAGTTCGCGGATGTGAGCATCATCTTCAACCTCTTCCGCTACCAGACTTTCCGCGCGGCGGGGGCGGTGGTGACCGCGCTGCTACTGGCGTTCGTGCTCGGTCCCGCCACGATTCGCTGGCTGCGCCGGCTGCGCTTCGGCCAGGTGGTGCGGACGGATGGGCCGCAGACGCACCTCGAGAAAGCCGGCACGCCCACCATGGGCGGCGTGCTCATCATCCTCTCGTGCGGCGTGTCCACGCTGCTGTGGGCCGAGCTGACCAACTGGTACACGATCCTGTGCCTGCTGGCCCTGCTGTGGATGGGTCTGCTGGGCTTCCTGGACGACTACCTCAAGGTCATCCGCGGCAAGACCGAGGGGCTGGTGGCGCGCTACAAGCTGCTCGGCCAGCTCGGCTTCGGCGTCGGCGTCGGGATCTTCCTGCTGCTGCACCCGATCTCGCCGTACAACTCCACCTGGACGGGCGTGCCGTTCTTCTCCGACTACATGCTGGCCTTCTGGGGGCCCGCGTACGTCGTGTTCGTCTCGATCGTGCTGGCGGGAACATCGAACGCGGTCAACCTGAGCGACGGGCTGGACGGTCTCGCGTGCGGACTCATCGCCATCGCCGCCGCCACCTTCGCGATCCTCGCCTACGTCACCGGCCGCATCGACACGTCCGCGTACCTCGGGTTGTTCTACCTCCCGGGCGTGGGCGAGATGGCGATTTTCGCCGTCGCCCTGTCGGGCGCGGCGATCGGCTTCCTGTGGTTCAACTCACACCCCGCCGAAGTCTTCATGGGGGACACCGGCTCGCTGTCGATGGGAGCGGCGATCGGCGTCATGGCCATCCTCCTCAAGGCCGAATTCCTCCTGGTGATCGTGGGCGGCGTGTTCGTCCTGGAGGCGCTCTCGGTCATCCTGCAGACGGGCTACTTCCGCTACACCGCCCGGACCACCGGCACGGGTCGGCGGATCTTCAAGATGTCCCCGCTCCACCACCACTTCGAGAAGCTCGGCTGGCCCGAGACCAAGGTGGTGATCCGCTTCTGGATCGTCGGACTCCTGTTTGCGATGCTCGCGATGAGCACGCTCAAGATCCGTTGATGGGGCGAATAGTGGGCAGCCGAGCAGGTCGAGTGGGGCAGGGGGAGGTCGCGGTGCAGGACGAGCGGAGCGGAGTCGAATGAAGTCGGTGTCCATCATCGGAGTCGGGGCCAGCGGCGTCGCCGCGGCGCAGCTGGCCCAGGCCCAAGGAGCCAAGGTCTATGTCTCGGATATGCGTGTTGATGCCTCTGCTGCAGCCGGTGCAGATCGAATCCGCGCCCTGGGAGCCGAGGTCGAGCTGGGACGACACGATGTCGAGCGGATCGCCCGCGCCGACACCGTGGTGGTCAGCCCGGGAATCTCTGCGGACGCTCCGGTGCTCCGCGCGCTCCGCGACCGCGGGGTACGATGGATCTCCGAGCCTGAGTTCGCCTTTCGGTTCTTCCAGGGTCCACTGATCGCGGTGACCGGGACGAACGGGAAGACATCCACGACGGTTCTCGCCGCCAACCTGCTGCGGGAGGCGGGGGTGGACGCGGTGATGGGTGGCAACCTCGGCGCCGCGCTCGGTCCGGCGGCGTCGGAGCTGGCGATGTGGCGGCCAGCGCCGGCGTGGTACGTGGTGGAGATGAGCTCCTTCCAGCTCGGCGCCATCGACCGCTTCCGTCCTGACATCGGCGTGGTCACCAACCTTGCCCCCGACCACCTCGACCGGTATCCGAGCGTGGCAGCGTACTACGCCGACAAGGCGCGCCTCTTCGATAACGCCGACGCGCGCAGCCGCTGGGTGCTGAACGGCGACGACGACGCGGTGCTCGCGCTCGCGGGAGACGCGCCCGGGCGCCGCTTCCTGTTCAGCCTCGAGCGCGCCGACACGGCGGGGCGGGTCGAGGGCGACCGCCTCGTGCTCGACGTCGGCGAGGGGAGGGAGGAGCTGCTGCGGCGTGACGAGATCCCCCTGCTGGGCGAGCACAACACCGCGAACGCACTCGCCGCGGCGCTCGCCGCCCGGCTCGCGGGTGCGCCCGCGGAGGCGATCGCCCGCGGCCTGCGCACCGCGCGCTCGCTCCCGCACCGGCTCGAGCCGGTGGCCGACCGCGACGGCGTCCTGTGGGTGAACGACTCCAAGGCGACCAACGTGGCCGCGGCCGTGAGCGCGGTGAAGAGCTTGCCCGGCCGCGCGCTGGTCGCGCTGCTCGGCGGCAAGGACAAAGGCGAGGACCTGGTCCCGCTCGCCGACGCGCTGGTGGGGCGCGCCCGGGTCGCGATCGTCTACGGCGCCGCCGGCGACCGCATCGCGGGGACGTTCGAGGGCCGCCTGCCGGTGCGTCAGGTGCTCGGTGGCTTCGACGACGTGGTCGCGGCCGCGCGCGAGGAGGCGCACCGCGGGGACGTGGTGCTGTTCGCGCCCGCGTGCTCGAGCTTCGACATGTTCAGCGGCTACGAGGAGCGAGGGCGCCGCTTCACCGCCCTCGCCAGGATGGATGCGTGAGCGCGCGACTGGACCTCGCTCCGGCGCGTCCGGCCACGCTCCCGGACACCGGGATCGGGCTCGGCTGGGAAGCCGCCGCGCTCACCGCGCTCACCCTGTTACTGGTCGCGTTCGGCCTGGTGACGCTCTACTCGGCGAGCGGCTTCCTCGCGCAGCGGCAGGACCTGCCGGACTGGTACTACGTGGTCCGGCAGGCCGGAGGCGCGGTGGTGGGGCTGGCGATCCTGTGGACGTGCGCGCGCATCCCGTATCGCGTGTGGGAGACCTGCGCGTGGCCGCTCCTCGGCGTCGTTTCCGCGCTGCTCGTGCTGGTCGTGCTCCCGGGCACCACCGGCATCGCCCCGGAGATAAACGGCGCCCGCCGCTGGCTGAACCTGGGGGGCGTGACGCTGCAGCCCTCCGAACTGGCCAAGATCGCGGTGGTGGTGTGGACCGCGCAGCTCGCCGTGCGCAAGCGCGACCATCTGCAGAGCCTGTCGCGCGGCCTCGCGCCCTTCCTGTTGGGTTGGGGGATCGTGCTGCTCCCGATCGTGCTCGAGCCCAACCTCTCGACCGCGTGCTTGGTGGCGCTGCTCGGCTGCCTGGTGGTGTTCGCGGCGGGCGGCCGGCCCGGTCACTTCCTCTTCCTGGGGTTGTTCACGATCCCGTTCCTGCGCGCCCAGCTCGACGTGGGCTTCCGCGCGCAGCGCATGCTGTCGTTCCTGAATCCGTCCACGGACCCGGACGGAGCGGGCTTCCAGGTGCGCCAGTCGTTGATCGCGCTCGGGTCGGGGGGCGTCACCGGGGTCGGCTTCGGCGAGGGGCGGCAGAAGTTCGGCTTCCTCCCCGAGGCCCACAACGACTTCATCTTCGCAATGGTGGGCGAGGAGTGGGGCCTGCTGGGTGTGGTGTTCCTGGTCGTGATGTACACGAGCGTGGTCCTGATCGGGCTCCGCATCGCGCGGCGCGCGCCGGACGAGTTCGGCCAGCTGCTCGCGATCGGCCTCACCGGGATCATCGGCGTGCAGGCGCTCCTCCACATGGCGGTGGGGCTCGGGCTGGTCCCGCCGACCGGGCTCGCCCTCCCGCTCATCTCCTATGGGCGCTCGAATCAGATGGTCACGCTCGCTTCGGTGGGCATGCTGATCGCGGTGGCGCGCGCCACCGATCCGGACGGGGCGGGGGGCTCCAGAGGGGTGCGCCGTGGGTGACGATCGGCGGCCCGTGGTGCTGTTCTCGGGGGGGGGCACGGGAGGCCACCTCTATCCCGCGCTCGCGCTCGCGACCGCCCTGGTGGCGCTCCGCCCCGACGTGCGCCCCTTCTTCGTCGGCGCGGAGAAGGGCATCGAGGCCCGCGTGCTGCCGCAGAAGCAGGTGGAGCACGCGCTCCTGCCGGTGCGCGGGTTCGCGCGCGGACAGCTGCTGTCGAACTGGCGCCTCGTGCCCGCCCTGGCGCGCTCACTGGTTCAGATCTGGAGACTCTTCGGTGCGCTGCGGCCGCAGCTGGTCGTGGTGACCGGCGGCTACGCGAGCGGCCCGTCCGGGATGGTCGCCGCTCTGCGCGGCGTCCCCCTGGTGGTGCAGGAACAGAACAGCGTGCCCGGCTTCACGACCCGGCTGCTGTCGCGGTGGGCGCGCGCGATCTACGTCGCGTTTCCCGAGGCCGCGCACGGGCTGCCGGTGCTCGCCCGCGACAAAGTGATCGAGAGCGGCAACCCGATCGACCCGCCCCAGTCCCTGAACCGCACTGAGGCACGCGCGGCGTTCGGGCTGCGCGAGGAAGGGCTGGTCGTGCTGGTGGTAGGGGGCAGCCAGGGGTCGGCGGCGCTCAATGCCCGCGTGCTGGAAGCGGTCAGCCTGGTGGCGCGCGGTGCCCGTCCGCTCCCGCCCGGGCTCCAGCTGCTCTGGTCCACCGGCACCGGCCACGGAGATGCGGTGCGCGCCGCGCTCGCCGGGTTGGGCCATCCCGCCTGGGTGCGCGCGATGGACTACATCAACGACATGCCGCGCGCCCTCGTGGCCGCCGACCTGGCGGTGTCCCGCGCGGGCGCGATGGCGACCTCCGAGCAGCTCGCGTGGGGGCTCCCCGCCGTGCTCGTGCCGCTGCCCACCGCGGCGGCGAATCACCAGGAGCACAACGCGGTCGCGCTCGCCGCCGCGGGCGCCGCGGTGCATATCCGGGAAGCCGATATGACCGGGGAGCGGCTCCTGTCCACGATCGAAGGTCTGGTCGCCGATCCCGCCCGCTTCGAAGCGCTCCGCAAGTCCGCGCGCGAGCGCGGGCGCCCGGAGTCGGCGAATCAGATCGCCGCCTCCCTCGTCGCCCTGCTGCCGTCCGCCGGCGGGGACGCGACGTGAGCCGCGCAAGCCGCGCCTGCGGCGGAGGCCTCAGGTGAGCGAGGCCGACCTGCTCGCGCTGGCGCGCACCGGGCCCGTGCATTTCATGGGGATCGGCGGCGCCGGTATGTGCGCGCTCGCCGAGCTGGTGCTCCGCCAGGGGGGGCGCGTGTCCGGCTGCGACCTGAAGGCGAGCGAGCCCGCGCGCCGCCTGGAGTCGCTGGGCGCGCGCGTGGACTTCGGCCACGACGCCCGCCATGTGGAGGACGCGTCCGCGCTCGTCCTCACGTCCGCGGTGCCGGCCGACCACCCCGAGGTGGCGCGCGCGCGGCAGCGCGGCATCCCGGTGATCAAGCGCGCGGCGGCGCTCGGGGGGCTGGTGAACCGCGGCCGCTTGGTGGCCGTCGCGGGCACGCACGGCAAGACCACCACCACCGCGATGGCGACCGAGGTGCTCGTTGCCGGCGGGCTGGACCCGGTCGGGCTGGTCGGCGGCACCGTGGCTGGATGGGAGTCCAACCTCCGCTTCGGCAAGAGCGACCTGTTCGTGGTCGAGGCCGACGAGTACGACCGCTCCTTCCACACGCTCGCGCCCGATGTCGCGGTGGTGACCAACGTGGAGGCCGACCACCTCGACGTGTACGGTGACCTGGCGGGAGTCGAGGAGGGATTCCGCATCTTCCTGCAGAACGTCCGCCCCGGCGGCCGCGTCGCCGTGTGCGCCGACGACAACGGCGCGGCGCGGTTGCTCGCCGGCCTGCCGTTCCCCGGCTACAGCTACGGATTGTCGTCGGGCTCGCAGCTGCGCGCAGTGGACGTCGCCACCACCGCCGCGGGAACGCGCTGCCGGGTGGTGGAGAACGGCGACGACGCGGGCGACCTGGTCCTCGGCGTGCCGGGCCTCCACAACCTGCGCAACGCCCTCGGCGCTGCCGCGGCGGCGCGCCACTTCGGGGTCGCGTGGAGCGCGATCGCGGACGGGCTGGCCGCGTACCGCGGGGTGGGGCGGCGCTTCGAGCGGCTGGGTGGCGCGGCGGGGATCGACGTGATCGACGACTACGCACACCACCCCACCGAGATCCGCGCCACCCTGCAGGCGGTGCGCGCGATTCATCCGGACCGGCGTGTGGTCGCGGTCTTCCAACCCCACCTGTACTCGCGCACGCGCGACTTCCACCGCGAGTTCGGGGCTGCGCTCACCGGCGCCGACGTGGTGTGGGTGACCGACGTATTCCCGGCGCGCGAGCAGCCGATCCCGGGTATCACCGGCGAGCTGGTCGCGGCGGGCGCGCGCGCGAGCGGCGGACCGGTCGTCCACTACCACGCCGACTTCGCCGGACTCGCGGCGGTGTTGGCGCCCTCGCTCGAGGCGGGCGACGTGCTGGTGACGATGGGCGCCGGCTCGGTCGAAGTAGTGGGGCCCGCGGTGCTGGGTCTGCTGCGGAGCGACCGTGCGTAGGCCGGGCCGCTTCGTGGGCTGGCTCACCGCCGCCTTGTTGATCGGGTGGGGGCTGTCGTGGGCGGTCCCTCTTGTGCCGGGGGCACTGGCCCGCGTGGACTGGTTCCGCGTGCGCGCGCTGCGCGTCGAGGGGGTGCGCTACCTGACGGCCGCGGACGTCGAGCGCGCCGCTGCCGTGCCGGCGCACGCGAACCTGTGGGACGACGTCGCGCCGGTCGCCGCGCGCGTGCGCGCGCTCACAATGGTGAAGGAGGTCCGTGTGAGCCGCCGGCTCCCGGGCACGCTGGTGGTCAGCGTCCAGGAGCGGCGGCCGGTCGGGCTGCTGCCCACGCCCACGCTGGAGCCGGTGGACGAGGACGGGCGCCGGCTCCCGCTCGACCCGGCGCTGCACCGATTGGACCTGCCGGTCATCCGCGCCGGGCGGCCCACGCGCGGCCCACCGGCGTCCGCCGCGATCGCCGCCGCGACGCGCGAAGCGGCTCGGCTCGCCGAGGCGGACCCCGAGTTCTGGGGGGGCGTCTCGGTGGTGACCGCCGAGGGCTCGCGCGACGTCACGCTGGAGTGGGGAGACGCGCCGG
>CAXNGW010000028.1:0-14569 GCA_964201975.1 Longimicrobiales bacterium
AAGCCACACGGGCTTCCGGCCCTTTCTCATGCCGCTACTTGTGCGGTCCGACGAGCCGGTTCCGCCGCCTGCCGCCGATCTCATCCGGGGCCGCGCTGCCCTTCCCGTCCGGCGGCGCGGGCTTCAGCACGACGCCCTGGCGGCGCAGCACGCGGGCGCCTCCGTGGCGGAGCCACAGCAGCCCCAGTCCCACCGTCGCCACGCCGACCACACCCAGCCCCCAAACGCCGCCGACGCGGTCGATCAGGTCGTCGATGAGATTCTCGAGGAGGTCGGTGAGGAGCAGGAGGAGGACGACGCCCATCGCGAGAAAAAACGCCACGGCCAGACCTCGAAGGACCTGCCTCAAGAGGTACCTCCCCATCCGCGGGCGGAGGATCACCACGCGGAGCGTGGACGCCTGGACCTTTCGAAAATGCCGGGGGCGGGAGTCGAACCCGCAAGGGCCAAAGCCCGGGGGATTTTGAGTCCCCTGCGTCTGCCAGTTCCGCCACCCCGGCCCGTGCGCTTCGGCTCGGATCCAAGTGTAACCGGCGAAACCCACCCGCACCAATGGGGTTTTCAACGCCCCGGAGCCCATTCGGGACTCGCGCGCGACCCGCACCGTCCCAGCAGCCCAGCACGAGGTACCGCCCGTGGCACAGAAGAAGAGCGACCCCTTCGGCGCCCTCACCCCGCTTCACCTCTCCGAGGGAGCGACGTCGTTCTACTCCCTCGCCGCGCTCGAGAAGGCCGGCGTGGTCCGCCTGGACCGGCTGCCGTTCTCGATCCGCATCCTGCTGGAGAACGCGCTCCGCCATGCGGGAGGGGGCTACGTCACGGAGGAGCACGTGCGCGCGGTCGCCGCGTGGAGCCCGACCAAGGCCGGCGCCGACTTTCCGTTCATGCCGAGCCGCGTCGTCCTCCAGGACTTCACCGGCGTGCCCGCGGTGGTGGACTTGGCCGCCATGCGCGACGGCATCGCGCAGCTGGGGGGCGATCCGACGCGAATCAATCCGGTGGTGCCCGCGGACCTGGTAATCGACCATTCGGTGCAGGTGGACTTCTTCGGCACCCGCGACGCGTACCGGCAGAACGTCGAGCTCGAGTTCGAGCGCAACCGCGAGCGGTACGCGTTCCTGCGCTGGGCCCAGGAGGCGTTCGACAATTTTTCCGTTGTCCCTCCCGGCACGGGGATCGTGCACCAGGTGAATCTTGAGTACCTGGCGTCGGTGGTGCACCGTCGCGACGAGGGGGGGCGCTGGGTGGCCTACCCCGACACCGTAGTGGGAACAGATTCGCACACCACGATGATCAACGGCATCGGCGTGGTGGGCTGGGGCGTGGGCGGGATCGAGGCCGAGGCCGTCATGCTCGGGCAGCCCTACTACATGCTCCTCCCCGAGGTGGTGGGGGTGAAGCTCACCGGCTCGCTGCCCGAGGGTGCGACCGCGACCGACCTCGTGCTGCGCGTCACCGAGATCCTCCGCAAGCACGGCGTGGTGGACAAGTTCGTCGAGTACTACGGTCCCGGGCTCAGCAACCTATCGCTCCCCGACAAGGCGACGATCGCCAACATGTCGCCCGAGTACGGCGCCACCATCGGCTTCTTCCCGATCGACCAGGAGACGCTCAAGTACCTCGCCGGCACCGGGCGTCCGCAGGGGCTGGTGGAGCGGGTGGAGCGGGTGAGCAAGGAGATGGGGCTGTTCCGCACCGACACCACACCCGACCCGGACTTCACGTCGCGGATCGAGCTGGACCTGAGCACCATCGAGCCGAGCCTCGCCGGACCGAAGCGCCCGCAGGACCGGGTGCGGCTGGCTGACCTGCGCCGCTCGTTCGAGAAGGAGCTGCCCAAGCTGGTGCCGAGCGGCTTCTCGCTCACCGAGGCGGCCAAGGCCGAGACCCTTCGCCAGAAGGACCATCGCACGGGCGAGCAGTGGGTCGGCGAGGGGGGCAACGTGCCGCAGCCCACCACCGCGGGCGTCACCTCCGCGCACGAGACCTCGCCCGCGACCGGAGGCGCCCAGGCCGCGATCGCGGCGAGCCACCAGCGGCGGCCGAGCCGCTACGTCAGCTCCCGCCTCGACAATGGCGTGGAGGCGGAAATCGGCGACGGCACCGTGGTGATCGCGGCGATTACGTCGTGCACGAACACGTCGAACCCGTCGGTGATGGTGGGAGCGGGGCTGCTCGCCAAGAAGGCGGTCGAGCGCGGCCTGCAGGTGAAACCGTGGGTGAAGACCAGCATGGCGCCGGGCTCCAAGGTCGTGACCGACTACCTGAACATGGCCGGCGTGATGGGCGCGCTCGACACGCTCGGCTTCCAGGTGGTGGGCTACGGATGCACGACGTGCATCGGCAACAGCGGTCCCCTGTCCGATCCGATCGCGACGGCGATCCAGGACAACGGCCTGGTGGTCGCGTCGGTCCTCTCCGGGAACCGGAACTTCGAGGCCCGCATTCACCCCCAGGTGCGCGCCAACTACCTGGCGTCGCCGGTGCTGGTGGTCGCGTTCGCGCTCGCGGGCCGGGTGGACATCGACCTGTACAACGAGCCGCTCGGCCACGACCGCGACGGCAAGCCGGTGTTCCTCGCCGACGTGTGGCCGACGCAACAGGAGATCCGCGACACGGTGTCCAGCTCGCTCAATCCGGGGATGTACCAGTCGCGCTACGGGGAGGTCTTCAAGGGCGACGATCTGTGGCAGTCGCTGCCGCTGCCGGCGGAAGGGAGCCGGTACGACTGGGATCCCACCTCGACCTACATCGCCAACCCTCCCTTCTTCACCGACATGACGCTCGAGCTCCACGACCCCACCGACCTGGTGGGCGCCCGCGTGCTCGCGGTGCTCGGAGATTCGGTGACCACCGACCACATTTCGCCCGCGGGAGCCATCCCCAAGAAGGAGCCGGCCGGGACCTACCTGATCGGCCGCGGCGTGCAGCCGGTGGATTTCAACACGTTCGGCTCGCGGCGCGGCAACCACGACGTGATGATGCGCGGCACGTTCGGCAACGTTCGCATCCGGAACCTCATGCTGCAGGACAAGGAGGGCGGCTACACGCTGCATTTCCCCTCCGGCGAGCAGCTGCCGATCTACGATGCCGCGATGAAGTACCAGGCGGCCGGCGTCCCGCTCGTCATTCTGGCGGGCAAGGAATACGGCACCGGATCGTCGCGCGACTGGGCGGCGAAGGGCACCACCCTGCTGGGCGTGAAGGCGGTGATCGCGGAGAGCTACGAGCGCATCCACCGCTCCAACCTGGTCGGCATGGGGGTGCTCCCGCTCCAGTTCCTGCCCGGCGAGGGCGCCGCGTCGCTGGGACTCACCGGGCGCGAGACGTTCTCCATCCAGGGCATCGCGCAGGGGCTCAAGCCGGGCGCGACGCTCGATGTGCAGGCCCGCCGCGAGGACGGCACCGAGATGCGCTTCCGCGCGGTCGCTCGCCTCGACTCCGACGTGGACGTGGTCTACTACCGGAACGGCGGCATCCTGCACACGGTGCTCCGTCGGATGGCCCGCGGGGAGATGTAGCATCCGCACTCGCCTCTGGATCGACGGCGAGTGGGCCGACGCCGCCGACAACCGAGAAGAGAGGAGCGAAGCGCCCGCGACGCGCGCGCGGCTGGACCAGCTGCGCCAGGCGATCGAGGCGCTCGACGCCGACCTCGTACGTCTGATGGGCGAGCGCCGCGGGCTCGTGCTCGAGGTCGGGCGCATCAAGGCCGCGCTGGGCCTGCCGGTGATGGACCCCACGCGCGAGGCCGCCGTTGTGCGCCGGGCCGCCGCGCTCGCGCGCGACCTTGGCGGCGACGAGGAGATGGTGCGCGACGTCCTGTGGCGGATCATCGCGTCCGCTCGGGACGAGCAGGAGGGGCGGACCCGATGGGGCGCCCCGCCCGAGGACGCGCCCTAGTTCGCGATCTGGCGGCTAGGGCGGCCGCCCATCCCCGCGATCAACCGGTCCGAGCTCCCCCGAGGGACCCGCAGCGCGTAGGAGCTCCCGGGCGGGGTGACGCCCAGAATCAGGTGGGGGTTCAGGTCGCGCAGACGCGCGGGGGGAATGCCGAGGGTCTTGGCCACGACGAAGAGGGTGGTGCCGCCCGGCACCCACACCCGGTCGAACACGTACGGCGCCGCATCCTTGACGTGGAAGCCGTACCGCTCGGCCTGCTTCGCGAGCGCGGTCGCCGCGAGGATCTTGGGGACGTACTCGCGCGTTTCGCGCGGAAGATGGTCGATGATGTCCCAGTAGACGTCCTGGTCCCCAAGTCCGACGTCCCCGCGGCGGCGTAGCGCGCGGTCCACCCGTGCGGGGCCCGCGTTGTACGCGGCCGCGGCCAGGTGCCAGGAGTCGTAGCGCTGGTTCAGCGTCTGGAGGTAGTCGAGCGCGGCGTCGGTGGCTTTCACCGGATCGCGCCGCTCGTCCACCCATTTGTCCAAGCGCAGGCCGTACTGGGCAGCGGTCGGGGCCATGAACTGCCACATCCCCGCGGCTGACTTCTTGGAGGTCGCGCGCGGGGAGAAGCCCGATTCCATCATCGCCAGATAGAGAAGATCCTCAGGCATCCCACGGTCGCGCAGCTTGCCCTGGATCAGTTCGGCGTAGATCGCCTCGCGGCCGAGGAAGATCTCGAAGGTGCCCTTCTGGTCGGTCATGAAGCGGCGCATCCACTTCTCGACCCGGACGTTCACCTCGGCGGGGAGCTGGGTGGTGGGAGCCACCTCCTCGACCCGGCTCAGCGCGTCCGGGACCGTCACGTCGGGCCGCCAGCCGTCCAGCCCGAGCGCCATCAACGCCAGGACGCCCAGAGCCATGAACGGGAGGGAGCGGGTGGCCAGGGGGCGCCGGGAGTGGCCGACGAGGCCGCCTCGCCCAACCAGTGAGGTGACGACCCTCTCCGGAAGACTGCGTGACTCACCCAAACCGGGCGGGAGCTTCTCCATCGGCCGACCTCCTGAACCCGCGTCCCGCAGCCCAGGCCGGCCAACGCCGGCTCTCGGGCCAACGCCCGAGGGGGCTTCACGGAGCTAGGAAAGAGTGCCCGGCACCGACCCTCCGGTCGCTCGGACGCCGAGCCGGAGAACCAGGACTCCGGCCGGGGGGGCGCCCATCAATCGAACTCCATACGCGTGTAGAAGTCAAAAGGTCCACCCCCGTGGGAAGTGGACCTTTCGGCTTTTATGCGGCGACGTCAGTTCAGAGGGCTGTCTGCGAACGGATAGACCGAGACGGCCTTGCGACCCCGGTAGCTCTCGAAGCGGACCACGCCGTCCGACACCGCGAAGAGGGTGTCGTCGCGACCCTTCTTCACGTTGCGGCCAGGGTGGAACTTGGTCCCCTTCTGGCGGACCAGGATCGAGCCCGAGGTGACATGTTGTCCCCCGAAGCGCTTGATGCCGAGGAATTGCGGATTGCTGTCGCGCCCGTTGCGGCTGGAGCCGCCGGCTTTCTTATGAGCCATAGTATCCTCTCTCCGGCCTTACAGGACGACCTGGCTCACCCGAACCTCGGTGAAGCCCTGGCGGTGGCCCTGCTTCTTCCGGTAGCCCTTGCGGCGCTTGCGCTTGAAGATGATGACCTTCTTGTCCCGCCCGTGGCGGAGGACCTCGGCGGTCACGCTGGCTCCCTTCACGAGGGGCAAGCCAACAGAGACCTCCGAGCCGTCCGAGGCCAGCAGGACCCGGTCGAAGGTGACCGTCTCGCCGGGCTCGGCTGCCAGGGTGGGAATCCGCACCCGATCGCCGGGCTCGGCCCGATACTGCTTTCCGCCCGTCTGGAAGACTGCGTACATATCCCGCACTCGCGTCGGAGACGTGGACATTGGAATCTTAAAATTTGGCCGTACGGAGGGGTCCGGTCAAGGCAGCGACGCCCCGATCGCTCAGAGCGGAAGTCCCCGCGTTACCACCACCGCCGTCCTACCGGCTGGCGTACTTGGCCGTGACGTCGGTCTCGGCCGGGCCCGCCAGGAGACGGAACTCGTCCTGACGCATGAGGGGGTCGTCGCGCAGGTCCAGATCCATCTGCGTCGTCTTGCCCAGCCGGCGCAGGAAGTCGGGCTCGTCCTCGAGCACCTGCAGAGCCACCTCGGGGTGGACCCGCACGACCAGCTTGCGCTCGGTGCTCCCAGCCGCGGCGCGCTTGAGGCTGCGCTCGATGCGTCGGATCACCGTGGCAGGCGTGTAGATACGGCCCGTCCCCGCGCAGTGCTCGCAGGCGTGGGTGAGCGAGTGGAAGAGCGAGGGTCGCACGCGCTGGCGCGTCATCTCGATCAGACCCAGGTCCGACACCTCGAACGCCTTGGTGCGGGCGCGGTCGTGTCCGAGGTGGCTCTTCAACTCTTGCAGCACCCGGTCGCGGTTGGCCTGTGACTCCATGTCGATGAAGTCGACTACGATGATGCCACCGACGTCGCGCAGGCGGAGCTGCTTCGCGATCTCGCTGGCGGCGTCCAAGTTGGTCCGGAGGATGGTGTGCTCCGGATCTTTCTTGCCCGTGTAGCGGCCCGTGTTCACGTCGATCGAGACGAGCGCTTCGGTCGGCTCGATGATGACGTAGCCACCGGACGGAAGCTCGACGCGGCGCTGGAACGCGACCTGGATCGCCTCCTCGATGTTGTGGCGATCGAAGAGCGGCACGGAATCCTCGTAGAGCTGGACGCGGTCCAGCAGATCGGGATCCACGTTGCGCACGTACTGGCTGATCTCGTTGTGGATCTCCTTCGAGTCCACCACCACGCGGTCGAATTTGTCGCTGAACAGGTCGCGGATGATCCCGCTCACCAGCTTGGCCTCGCGGTGTACCTGCGCCGGCGCTTTCTGCGATTGGGCCCGGCGCTGGATCTTCTGCCACTGCTCGTGGAGGCGCTTGAACTCCTTCTCGAGGATTTGATGGGTGACCTCCTCACCGACGGTGCGGACGATGATGCCGCCGCTGTCCGGGGGGAGGATCTCCTTGGCCATCTTGCGCAGGCGAGCGCGCTCCTCGCGGCCCTCGATCTTGCGGCTCACCCCCACGTGAGAGGAGCCGGGGATGTAGACGAGGAAGCGGCCGGGGAGGGAGACCTGGGCGGTCAGGCGGGGGCCCTTGGTCCCGATCGGCTCCTTGGTGACCTGGACCAGCAGGCTGTCGCCCTTCTTGACCTGGTCCTGGATCGGAGGGCCGACCTTCCGGTTCCGGCGACCGGTGCCGCCGCCGGTGCCGTCCCCGTTGGCGCCCTCGTCCTCCTCTTCCTCGACCTCGAGGTCGGAGGCGTGCAGGAAGCCGGCCTTCTCGGTGCCGATGTCGACGAACGACGCCTGGATCCCGGGAAGGACCGCATCGACCCTGCCCAGATAGATGTCCCCGACGAGTCGCACCTCGTCAGGCCGGTCGAACATCAGCTCGACCAGAGCGTCGTCCTCGAGCAGCGCCACCCACGTCTCGTGGGGGGTCGCCGTGATCAGAATTTCACGCTTCAAAAAATCGCTCCGAACTCGTCACCGACCCCCGGGCCGTCGCCGCCGGAGCCGCCCCAGTCCCGTGTCCCCGGCGGGTGCCGGGAAGACGGACGCTGGCCGCGCCCAGGCCATCTCGAACGGTGCTCCGGAGCCGTGGTGCCATCCCCCGCGCCCCTCGTGGGCGGCGGCGGCGCGCCTCAGACTTCGAACGCCTCTTTGACCAGCTGGCGTCCGATGACGATGCGCTGGATCTCGTTGGTCCCCTCGCCGATCTCGCAGACCTTGGCGTCGCGCGCCATCCGCTCGACCGGGTAGTCGCTCGTGTATCCGACCCCGCCCAGCAGCTGGATCGCCTGCAGGGTCGCCCGCATGGCCAGCTCGCTACAGAAGAGCTTCGCCATCGCCGCCTCTTTCGTGAACGGCTCGCCGCGCTCCTTGAGCCAGGCGGCATGGTAGGTGAGATGCCGTCCCGCCTCGATGTCCGTCGCCATCTCGGACAGCCGGAACTGCACCGGCTGGAACTCGCGCAGCTTCGTGCCGAACTGTCGGCGCCCATCCGTGTAGCGGAGCGCCACGTCGAACGCGCCCTCGGCCAGGCCGAGGGAGAGGGCTGCGATGCCGATCCTGCCGGCATCCAGGGTCTTCATGAAATTAGCGAAGCCCTGACCCTCCGCGCCCAGACGGTTCCCGTCGGGGACGAACGCGTCCTCGAGCAGGAGCTCGCGGGTGTCGGAGGCCCGCCACCCCATCTTGTCTTCCTTCTTTCCCGCCCTGACCCCGTCTACGAACGCGAGCCCGTCACTGTGGCCGAAGCCGATGCGGGTCGCGGTGTCCAAGTCCGTGGTGGGTTTCGTGACTACGAAGGATGTAATACCCCGGGTGCCTTCGGAAGGGTCGGTTACAGCTGTAACCGTGAAGATCTCCCCGACCCCGGCGTGGGTGATGAAGATCTTGGACCCCGAGATCCGGTAGCCGTCCCCCTCCCGGATCGCGCGTGTGCGGGTGCCGCCGGCGTCCGACCCCGCGCCCGGCTCGGTGAGCCCGAAGCCGCCCAGCACGGTCCCTCCCGCCAGCAGGGGCACCCAGCGCTCCTGCTGCTCGCGCGTTCCAAAGGCAAGGATCGGGGAGGTGCCCAGGGTGGTGTGGGCCGACACCGTGATCGCGTGGCTGGCGTCGTGCTTGGCCAGCTCCTCGACGACGAGGATATAGCTGAGGTAGTCGAGGCCCATCCCGCCCAGCTCGCGGGGGACGGGGACCCCCAGGAATCCCTCCTCCGCCATCCCCTTCACGCTCTCCCACGGGAAGGCGGCGGTCTCGTCGAGCTCCCGGGCGATCGGCGCGATGCGCTCCAGGGCGAAGGCGCGCACCCTCGCCTGGAAGCTCCGGTGAGCGTCCGTGAGGTAGGGGCTGGAGCTCATCGGGAGAAGCTACCGGACCTCCTCCACAGGGAGAAGCGCGGCCAACCGTACGGCCATTCGCGCGCGGGAGAAGGGGCGTCCGCGGCACAGCGGTCGCACCCCCCGCAGGCAACGGCCAGAGCCTCGCCGAAATGCGCCAGCAGCCGCCTCCTCCGGCAGCCCCGCGCCGTCGCGTAGGCAACCACCGCGCTCACGCGCGCGAGCGCGCCCTCCCGGAGCCGTCGGGCCGGGGTGAGGTCGAGGGGGCCGGAGGGGAGGTGCGCGACGATCTCCGCGGCCGCCGGCCCGGCGCGCTCTTCGCCGGCCTCGTCCGGGACGGGTAGCGGGATCAGCGCTCTCAGCGCGCCGCAGGCAGCCAGGTCCCGCAGACCGGCCGCGGCGGCTGGAGGCGCGAGGGCACCGCTCCGCCGCGCCAGATCGGCGAGCTCGATGCGAGCAACGCGGGTTGTCCCGGCGGCTGCGCGCAGCGACCGGAGCAGCCGGTGCAGCGCGTCGGGCGGCGGATGGCTCCGGTCCACGAACCCCACGTGCAGGCGGGCGTCGTCCGGATCGTGGAGCGCCACGCAGCGGGCGGGCGCGCCGTCCCGTCCCGCGCGACCCGCCTCCTGGTAATCTCCCTCGAGGCTCCCCGGCAGCTGGGCGTGCACGACCAGCCGCACGTCGGAGCGGTCCACCCCCATGCCGAACGCGTTGGTAGCGACCACCAGCGGCGCGCGGCCCGCCATGAAGTCCTCCTGCACGCGCGCGCGCTCCGGCGGGTCGAGGCCCGCGTGGTACGCCTCGGCGCGCAGCCCGAGCGAGGCGAGATCGTCGCGCACGGCTTCTACTCCTCGCCGCGTCCCGGCGTAGACGAGCACCGTGCCCGTCCCCCCGCTCATGGCTTCCCTCACGAGCGCGCGCAGCGCGCTCCGCTTGGCGACCAGGCCGCGCACAGGCACCACGTGCCACGCGAGGTTCGGTCGGTCGAAGCTCTCCACCACCCGCACCGGATGCCGCAGCTCGAGCACGCGCGCGATCTCGGCGCGCACCTGGGGCGTGGCGGTCGCGGTGAGCGCGAGCACCGGACACGCGTGCAGCCGACGGAGGGCGCCGAGCTCGAGGTACGCGGGGCGGAAATCGTGGCCCCACTCGCTGATGCAATGCGCTTCGTCCACGGCGAGCAGCGCGACGTCGAGCCCCTTCAACACGTCGCGGAAGCGGGGCGTTGCGAGCCGCTCCGGTGACACCAACAAAAGCTTGAGGCCCCCGCCGCGGGCCAACGCCAGAACCTCCTCGCGCTCGGCGGGCGTGCGGTCGGCGGTGAGCCGCTCGGCGGTGATGCCGGCGCGGCGCGCGCGGTCCACCTGGTCCGCCATCAGCGAGACCAGCGGGCTCACCACCAGCGTCAGGCCAGAGAGCAGCAGCGCTGGCACCTGGTAGCAGACGCTCTTGCCGCCACCGGTCGGGAGGATGCCGAGCGCGTCCTTGCCGGCGAGCACCGCGCGCACGAGCTCCTCCTGGCCGGCGCGAAAAGCCGGGTAGCCGAAGCGCTCACGCAGGACAGCGACGGGATCCACGCGCGGACGATCGTTCCGTGCGCGGGGCGTGAGGATGGGGCGGCGGGACCGGTGCCCTACGTCGTCGACCCCTCGTCCACGTCGTCCTGGGAAGTCTCGTCCCGATCCGCCCGGAAGCGCAGCAGGAAGGCGAGCAGCAGCACCGCGATCGCGACGTTGACCAGCCACCCCTGATCCGCCCACATCCCGACCACGCCGAGGATCGCCCCGGCGCCGAACAGTCGCACCCGCCACTCCAGATTGGGTGCGGGGAGCTGCGGTGACGGGTCCACGGGCATCAACCGCGCTTCCGCGAGCGCTCGAGGAAATGGCGGACGCCGTCGCGGCACGCCTCGGTCGCGCGCGCTTCCACGTTCACCTGCGCGGCGCGCTCCATCCCCTCGTCGAATCCCAGCTCGCCCAGTTCGTAGAGCAGCGCCTTGGTGAGCGCCACGGCCGACGGCGGCAACGCGGCCAGCTCTCCCAGGTAGCGCTCCACCTCCGCCTGGAACGGCTCCGGCAGCACACGCACCAGCCCCAGCCGCTCCGCCTCCATCGCGCCGATGCGCTGACCGCGCGCGACCAGATCGAAGGCGACCGCCTCTGGCACCTTGCGGCGCAGGATCGTCATGACCAGCGCGGGCACGAAGCCCAGGTGGACCTCGGGGTAGCCCAGCTCCGCGCGCTCCTGAGCGAGCACCAGGTCGCACGCGGTCGCGAGCCCGGCGCCGCCCGCCACCGCGCGCCCGGTCACCACCGCCACCACGGGGTGGGGGTGGCGTCGCAGCGCCGTGAACAGGGCGCCGATGCGGCGCGCGTCCGCGAGGTTCTCGGCCTCGCTCAGGCGACTCGTGCGCTCCAGTTCCTCGAGGTCCGCGCCCGCGCAGAAGTCGGGCCCGGCGCCCCGGATCGCCACCACCCGAACCCCGGAATCGGCGGCCGCGGCGGCCAGCCCGGCGAGAAGCGCCTCGACCAGCGCGCGGTTGAGCGCGTTTTTCTTCTCGGGGCGATTGAGCTCGAGCGTGGCGACGCCGCCCGACACCGACCAGCGCAGCACCTCGGCCGGGGTGGTGCTCACGCGCCCCTCGAGTCGGCCAGCGGCGTCCACCCCGCCGGCACGCGGCCCCTCCCCCGTACCGCGGCGGCCACCGCGTCCGGAACCTCGATCTCCATGCGCAGCAGCGCGGTACTCGTCACCTTGGCCTGCGCGTCGTTCATCAGCGATACGGTGCCGCCGCCGTCGAGCGCCTGGCGGAGGACGAAGTTGAGCGCGTGCAGGTTGGGCAGCTCGTAGCGATCGACCGACCCCTTCACCAGGTCGCCGAAATGGGCCTGCACACGCTCCGCGGTGACCTCCTGGCGCAGGAGGTCGTAATGGGCGGGGTCGTACGCGATCAGCCCCACGTTGGCGAGGTCTCCCTTGTCCCCGGAGCGCGCGTGGGCGAGGTGAACGAGCTGGACGCGCGCCATCAGGCCTCCAGCACCTCGACTTGGAGCCAGGGCTCGACCGCGTCGCGGCGGATGAGCGCGGGCCAGTACGCCATGACCTCCTGCACGCGCGGGCGCCCGCCGGCGAAGCCGGTCACGCTGGGTGGCCCGGTGAGGACGAGCGGTGCGATCTCGCGCGTGAAGCGCTCGACCGCCTGGAGATCGTGGCCGCGCACGCCCACGCGCAGCTGCACCTCGGGGAGGTCCGCAGGCGGCTCGCCGGCCAGGTGGCCGTGGGTGGAGCTCCACCCCACCAGCTCGGTACGAAGCGCGTCGAAGCGGAGGCCGAGACGGTCGAGCCGCTCGACGAGGACGGCGGCGGCGGCGCGCGCCTTGGCGACCGCGTCGGGCCACGCGTAGGTGAGCGTCCCGAACGCCTTCCACCCGTCCGCGTAGGCGATGCTGACCTTGAGCATCTCCGGCGCCGACCGGCCCGTCACGCCGTGGACGCGCACGCGGTCGGGGCCGACCTCGTCGAGCTGGATCGACGTGAAATCGGCCACCGCGTCGGGCGTGATGTACGCGCGCGGGTCGCCGATCTCGTAGACGATCTGTTCGGTGACGGTACGGCGGTCGACGCGGCCGCCCGACCCCGGGTGCTTGGTGACGACGAACGCGCCGCTCGCCTCGGCCTCGATGATCGGAAACCCGACCCGGGCCAGATCGGGGATCGTCCACCATTCCGCCATGGCGTTCCCGCCGGTGGCCTGCGCGCCGCACTCGTTGATGTGCCCGGCCACGACCCCGGACGAGATACGGTCATGATCGTCCCAGCTCCAGCCGAACTCGTGGATGAGCGGCGCGTAGGTGAGAGCGGCGTCGGCGACGCGGCCGGTCACGACGACGGTGGGCCGGTGGCCGAGCGCGGCGACGATCGGCCGGGCGCCGATGTACGCATTGGCGGATTGGACGCGATCGCGGACAGAGCTGAGCGGCGCCCCCGTATCCAGGTTGGCGAGCGGGTGGCCGGCGTCGAGCAGCGCGTCCAGCCGGTCGATCAGGTCGTCCCCGGTGACGAGCGCGACGCGCGCCCGACCGCCGACCCCGGCGCGCCGGGCCGCCTCGACCAGGGCATCGGCGCACGCGCGCGGGTTCACGCCGCCGGCGTTGCTTACCACCCGGATCCCCTTTTCCACGCACGCGGGAAAGATCCGCTCCATCAGCGCGACGAAGTCGCGCGCGTAGCCGGCGCGGGGATCCTTGGCGCGCTGCTTCTGCATGATGGACATGGTGACCTCGGCGAGGTAGTCCAACATGAGGTAGTCGATCGGCCCGCCTTCGACCTGCCGCACGGGCGCGTCCTGATCGTCTCCCCAGAAGCCCTGTCCCGCGGCGACGCGCACGACGCGGGGGCCGGTCACGCCCCGATCTGGAAGGGGCCCAGGTGCGGCCCGGAATTCGTCACCGCGGCGCGTAGCAGCAAGCCCAGGGCGGGCCGGATCTCTTCGGGGAGTACGATCTCGTCTACGAAGCCACGCGCGGCCGCGAAGCGCGCGTCGAGCTGGCTCTCGTACTCGTCGCGCACCTCCTGCATGCGCGCCTCGAGGTCGGCGTCGGGCTTCTTGCCCTCCGCCTTGAGCCGTTCGATCTGCGCGCTGAACAGCGCCATCACCGCGCTCTCCCCCTCCATGACGCCCATCCGTCCGGTGGGAAGGGTCAGGATGAAGTCGGGATCAAAGCCCTGTCCGGCCATGGCGTAGTAGCCCGCCCCGGACGCGTGATTGACGGTGAGGACGAGCTTGGGGACGGTCGCAGTCGCCATTGCCTCCACCAGCTCGGCCCCCGCGCGGATGATGCCGGACCGCTCCGCGTCGGGACCGACCATGAACCCGCTCACGTCCTGCACGAACAGGAGCGGCGTGCGGTGGCGGCTCATGGTCTCGATGAAGTACGCAACCTTGCGCGCGCTCTCCGTGTAGACGATGCCGCCGAAGCGCGGGGGTCCGGCGCGCTCATCCTTGACGATGCCGCGGCGGTTGGCGATCACGCCTACGGCGATGCCGTCCACCCGGCCCGTGCCGCAGATCATCTCGGCGGCGTGGTCCGGTTGGAATTCGTCGAGCGGGCCGTCTAGGACCGCCGCCAGCACCGCGTGCGTGTCGTAGGGCTGCCGATGGTCGTCGGGGAGCAGGTCGTAGAGCGCGGCCGGGTCGCCGCCGGGCGGCAGCGCGGCGGACTCCGTAGGCGAGCCCGTCCCAACTGCCCTGGGCAGCTCGCGCACCAGCTCGCGCAGCTTGAGCAGGCAGGCGTCGTCATCCTTGGCGAGATAATGGGCGACGCCTGATGCGCTGGTGTGTATGCGCGCGCCGCCCAGCTCCTCGGCATCGACGGTCTGCCCGGTCGCGCCCTTCACCAGGTTGGGGCCGCCCAGCCCCATGAAGCTCGTCCCCTCCACCATCACGATCACGTCGGAGAGCGCCGGCAGATACGCGCCACCGGCGATGCACTGCCCCATCACCGCGGCCAGCTGCGGGACGTGCAGGTACCGCCGCATGATCGAGTTGGAGTAGAAGAGGCGGGCCGCCCCGTACTGGCCGGGAAAAACCCCGCCCTGATACGGCAGGTTGACCCCGGCGGAGTCCACCAGATAGAGGATCGGGATGCGACAGCGCATCGCGATCTCCTGGGCACGAAGCATCTTCTTGATCGTCTCCGGCCACCACGAGCCGGCCTTCACGGTCGCGTCGTTGGCCACCAC
>CAXNGW010000029.1:0-14091 GCA_964201975.1 Longimicrobiales bacterium
CGGCACCGACACCACGCTGCGAAACGAGAGCGCGTCGTATGCGGGGCGCCTCGAGTTCGAGCGGTTTACGGTGCCTTCGAGCCCCAGCTCCGCCGTGATGGGCGAGTCCATCCTCCAGCTGAAGCCGGCTTGCACCGTGCGGTCGCGTCGGGTCGGATCGGACTCCGAGAAGGTCTGCTGGTTCGGGTACTCGCTGCGCCGTATCGCGGCGAACAGCCGCACGGTCGCGCGCGCGCCCCAAGCGGCGCCCACTTCGGCGCCCTGGCTACGACGATCCAGCAGGTCGAGCGAGGTGACGAACGGCTGCGCCGTGTAGTCCGCCCACTCGGCGTCGCCCGTTACGTCGAAACGCACGCGGTCGATCTCGCTCAGGTCGAGCCGCAGCGACGCGGTGACGAGGCCGAAGCCGGGCTGGAGGAAGAGCGGCATGGGTGGACGATCCTCCACCGAGCGACCGCGCCATCCGGCGCGCGCGGTGGCGGCGGCCCACGATCCCAGCAGCTGCGTGAACGACAGCGCGGACTGGCCCACCCATTCGCGCGGCGCGTAGTCGCGCACCGCGAACCCGCCGGCGGCAAACTGGCGGAGGCCGCCGTCGAAGGTGAGGAAGAGCCAGCGGCGCTCGGTCTCGTGCAGCGCGAGCGTCCCGCGCGCGCCCACCTCTCCGATCGCGGCCGCCACCCGGCTCGCCGAGTCGGCCGCGGAGACCGTCGCCGCGGTCAGGTTGCCGCGGTACGCCTCCACTGACAAACCGCCGTTGAGCTCGAGGTCGCGCACGCGCTCCTGCGCGGTCAGCCACGAGGGCGAGAGGAGCGCGGCGCCGAGCAGCAGCGAGCCTACCCAGCGGTCTCTGCGGCGCGCGCTCATCCGATCCTCCGGACCAGCGCCTCGAAGGTGCCCGCGCGCTCAAGGAACTGCCGCTTCGCCTCGAGAACCTGGAGGCGGAGGAGACGGAGCTCTTGGAGCCGCTGCTCCGGCGTCACCTCCGGCCGCGCGACTCCGGACGAGTCGGGCCGGGCGCGCACGTCGCCAGGGGAGCCGCGGCGGTTGGGCGCGCCGACCGGCGGCTGCGCGTCGCCGAACCGCTCGACCCCGGTGACGAGCGACTGCGCGTTGCGGCTGAGCCGCAGCTGTCTCTCGATGCGCTGGATCTGGCGATCGATCTGCGCGATCGACGTGTCCGCCTGCTCGGCCTTGGAGCGCAGCATCTGTGCCTTGGCGCCGAGCGTCTCGGGCGTGTCCCGCGGGTCGAACTGGATCGACGGATAGTAGACCAACTCGATGCGGACGGCGGGGCGGTCCCGCTCCGCCTCCGCCTGCGCTTGCTGGTTCTCGGTGTCACGGACAATCGCGGCGACCCGCGCGTGGTCGGCGGGCGTGCGCGCGCGGGCGAGCTGGGCGCCGAGTCGCTCGAGGCGGTCGTCGAGGGCGGCGAGCAGCGCCACCCTTGCGTCCTCGAGCGTCCCCCCCAGCTCGGTCACCCGTCGCTCGAGGCGGTCCAGCTCGCGCGCCAGATCGAGGGCCCGCGTGAGCGCGCCTTCCTGGCGGGCCACGTCCCCGGCCCGGCGGGCCTGTGCGTGGTCCTCGATGGCGTCGTTCCACTGCTTCTCGACCACCCGCCACGCGTCGAACGCGGCTTGATGCTGACTGCGCGCGGCGTTGTACGCGAGCTGACGGTTGACGACCTGATCCTGCGGCTGCTGCGCGGCCGTAGGCGCCGCGGCGACCAGCGCCAGCGCGACCCACGCGGCCGCGATCCTGGCCCGCACCTGCGGCCCTTTCACGCCTCGATTCCGTACTTCTCGAGCTTGTAGTACAGGGCGCTCGGCTTGAGACCGAGCAGGCGGGCGGCCTCTGCTTTCACCCCGCGGGCACGGAAGAGCGCCTGGCGGAGGAGGCGTTCCTCCATCCCCTCCACCACCCGGGTCAGGTCCATCCCGCCCGCGGGCAGCGAAGCGTCCGTCTCCGGCTTGCTGATCCCTTCACCGTTGCCCGCCAGGATTGGCAGGTCCAACGCCTCCAGCACATCGCCCTCGGCCATCACGAGCGCACGCTCGACCACGTTCTCCAGCTCGCGCACGTTTCCGGGCCAACGGTACTCGCCCATGCGCGCGAGCGCCGACTCGCCCACGCCACGCACCGGCGAGCCGGTCCGCTCGCGCAGCTTGGCGATGAAATGGCCGACGAGAACGGGGATGTCGCTCTTGCGCTCGCGCAGCGGCGGGATCGTCACCGGCACCACGTGCAGCCGGTAGAAGAGGTCCTCGCGGAACGCGCCCTGCGCGAGCAGCGCGTCGGCTGGTGTGTTGGTGGCGGCGATGATGCGCACGTCCACCGAGATCGTCTCCTCACCGCCCACCCGCTCCAGCTCGCGCTCCTGGAGGACACGCAGCAGCCGCACCTGGGTGGTGGGGGCGATGGTCGCGATCTCGTCGAGGAACAGGGTGCCGCCGTCGGCCAGCTCGAAGCGGCCGCGCCGGAGCCGCTCGGCACCCGTGAAGGCGCCCTTCTCGTGCCCGAACAGCTCCGAGTCGAGCAGTCCTTCGGAGAGGGCGCCGCAGTTGACCCGGATGAAAGGGCCGTCGCGCCGGCCGGAGGCGGCATGGATGGCGCGCGCGACCAGCTCCTTCCCGGTCCCCGACTCGCCGTAGATCATGGCGGTCGAATCGCTGCGCGCCACGCGCTTGACCCAGCGGAAGACCTCCTGCATGGGAGCCGATTCGCCCACCATCTCGCCGTAACGGACCTGGACGTCCTCCTTGAGCCACGCATTCTCCACCCGCAGCGCGACGTTTTCCTTACGCAGCCGCTCGCGCTCCTCGCGCTCCTTGAGGATGCGCTCGACCTTGACCGCGAACTCCTCCCACGAGAACGGCTTCGTGATGAAGTCCGAGGCGCCGAGCTTCATCGCCTCGACCGCGGTCTCGATGGTGCCGTACGCGGTGATGACGAGCACGTCGGTGTCGGGGGCCTGCTCGCGGACGCGGCGAAGCACCTCCATCCCGTCCACGTGCGCCATGCGCAGGTCGGTGATGACCAGGTCGGCGCCGTCCTCCTGCAGCAGGTCGAGGCCGCGCTGCCCGCCGTCGGCGGACAGTGTACGATGGCCGCGGCGCCGCAGGAGGAGCTCCAGCCCCTCCCGCATGGAACCGTGGTCGTCGATGATCAGGACCTGGGCCATGGTGCTCGCGCGCGGGGGAGCGGACGGAGGAAGGTCACGGCGTCATGCCCCCAAGGGGGGCGCCGGTGCGAGGCTCGAGGCCCGCCTCGAGGTCGTGTGCCGAGGCTGGCAGGTCTTCAGAGCCGACGAAGTATAGGCCGAAGCGCGCGTCGCTCCCAAACTCCGGTCGACCGGCGGCGCCGACCTCGACGCGCCCGCCCATCGATTCGATCAGCTTCTTCACGATGGCCAGGCCGAGGCCGGCGCCCTTCTCCTTGTCGGTGACGAACGGCTCGAAGATGCGCTCGCGCTGATCGGCCGGGACGCCGGGTCCGTCGTCCAGCACCGCCACCGCGATCTCGCCGTTCTTCCACTCCGCCTCGAGGCGCACCCGCCGCCCGGCCTGGGCGGCGTTGCGCAGCAGGTTGAGCACGGCGCGCTTGGCGTGATCGGGATCGGCGACCGCGGGGAGCGGCTCCGCGGGCAGATCCACCTCGAGGGAGCCGCCGCCCGCGAGCACCTCCCCCTCGGCGAGCTCGGCAGCCTCGCGCAACGGCACCCGCAGGTCGATCACGTCGGGCATGACCCGCGGCGGCCGCGCAAACATCAGGAACTCGGAAATGATATGGTTGAGGGCCGCGATCTCCTCGCGGATCCGGCTCATCAGGCGGCGCCGCTCCACCGGATCGTCGGCGTCGGACGCCGCCGTCGCGAACAGCTCGAGGCCGCCCAGGGGATTGCGGATCTCGTGCGCCACCTGGGCGACCATCAGACGAAGCTGCTCGTCGCGCTCGACCACCGCCCCGCGCATGCGCTCCATGGCGCGCGCCAGCTGGCCCAGCTCGATGCCCATTTCGGGCGGGACCGGATCGCGCATGTGGCCGCGGCCGATGCGGAGCGCGGAGCGCGACAGCCGCTCGAGCGGCTCGACCACGCCGGTCGCGAGCAGCGCACCGATGCCGGCCGCGAGCAGCGCTGCGAACAACGCGCCCAGCAGCAGGGTGCGGCCGAGCGCGCCGACCGGCTCCATGAAGTTCGCCGGCACCAGCACGGCGAGCACCGCCCGGGTGTGCTCGATCTGCACGAAGCCGTACTTGTAGAGGCGTCCCTCGTAGGGAAACGCCCGCGTGGTGGCGTAGCCCGTCGTGCGCGCCTGCTCGAGCTCCTGCTGGTGTGGCTCGAGGAAGCGCAGGGGCATCCCGATCGGGATGGAGTCCGCGTCCGCGTCTGTGACCAGCGCGCGTCCCTCGCCGTCCACGATGTAGGCGCCGTCCACGTAACGGCGCAGGCTGAGCAGCCGCTGGTGCATGCTGCGCCACGCGAACAGCGTGTCCTCGCCGGGCTCGAGCGCGAGCACGAGCGACGACTGCAGCCCGGTCTCCGCTGCCGCCCCAGCCACGTCCACCAGCCGCTTGTCCAGCTCGCGCTCGAGGGCCCGGCGCGCGATCCACCACGACACCGTCCCCACCGCCGCGGTCACGAACAGCGAGAACGTCACGAAGACGAGCACGAAGCGCCCGCGCAGCGTCACCCGCATGGCACGAGGTCCGGCTCACCGACGCTGAAGAAGATCGGGCGCGGCACCTGCGGCGCGACCACGATGTGGTAGGGTGCGTGGGTGCGGGGCGCGGGGGTGCAGAAGTTTCCCGGCTTTCGCTCGAACAGCGAGATCTGGGTGGCGAAGCCCACCGGGAGCACCCTGCGTACTTCGACGCTGTCCCCCGCCTCGTGGCGGGTGCCGATTGCGCCGATGAGCACGAGGTCGCTGGTGAAGTCGACTTCGGGTGGCGCCGACGCTCCCCCGCTGTGCTGGGCCCAGAAGCCCACCCAGGTCGCCCGATCCTCGATCACGCGCGGCACGAGGAGCGAAGCCATCGACTGCTCGCCGCGCTGAATGGTCCGAAACGGCAGGCTGCCGGTGTATGCGTACTCGAACCTGGGGCTCACGGCGAGCGTGGCGTCCCGCGCCAGCCGGGCAGCCTCCACCACGCGGCCCGCGGCCGGATCGGGTCCGGCGTCCTCGGACGACAGGGTGCCGAGCGAGCCGGTGCCGCAGCGGCTCCAGGCGATCGAATCTCCCTTCTCCGCGTCCACCATGCGGATCGTGACGACCGACAGCGGGTCGGCACAGCTCGGCGCGAGCGCGGGCGGGAGCCGGTCGCCGAGGAAGAGCTGCACGGGTCCCGAGTCGTTCACCAGTCCGATCCAATGGGCGTAGCGCCCCGCCAGCGTCCCCGGATCCTCGGTGCTGCGACGCACGGTCTCGTCCCCCAGCTCGCCCTGATAGAAGATCCGCTCCGTGGTCCGCCACGGCCCCTGCGAGCTCCACGACAGGATCTGCTGGAGCTGGCCCCGCTGCCGGGAGAGCGGCGTCCGCACCTCGATCCGCACCTCGCCCACGCGGCCGAACGGGAGGTCGTCCGGGGTCGTCGGGGTGGTCTCGCAAGCCCACGCAGCGGCCACCGCGGCCGCGCACAGGACGGCGCGCACGGCGGGGCCTGCGCGCGAGCGCAGCCTAGTACCCGGGGAGGGAGGGAACATGGGATCCTCTTGACGGAGACGCCCACTGCAGGGAGTCTCAAGGCCGTGGATGACCGCACGCGGCTCAGAGCCCTCCTGGTGGAGCGATCGGTGCGGCTGGGGGATTTTACCCTGGCTAGCGGCGCTCGTTCGTCCTACTACGTGGACGCCCGTCGTACGACGATGTGCGCCGAGGGACAGTTCCTGGTCGGCAAGCTGGCCTGGGAGCTGGCGCGGCAGAGCGTCCCAGGCATTTCGCACGTGGGCGGCCTCACCATGGGGGCCGACCCGGTGGCCTACGCCATCGCCCACCGCAGCTGGCTCGAGGGAGTTCCCGTCGACGCCTTCTCGGTCCGCAAGCAGGCGAAGGGCTACGGCATGGGCCAGTGCATCGAGGGCGGGCTCCCCGCCGACGCCCGCTGCCTCGTGGTGGAGGACTCGATGACCACCGGCGCGAGTGCGCTCCTGGCCATCGCGGCGCTTACCGAGCTGGGTGCGACCGCGGTCGCCGCATTCACCTTGGTGGACCGGGAGGAGGGTGCCCGCGCCGCCCTCAACGCCCACGGAGTTCCTCTGTTCGCGTTGTTCACCGGTCACGAACTGCTCGAGGCGGCCCGCGCTACCGACTAGTCGAGCAGCCGCAGGGGCATCACCAGGCAGAGGTAGTCGATCGACTCCTCGTGGCCGACGGGCTCCAGCGTGGCCGCGCGCTCCGGTGCCTTGAAGGTCAGCTTCACCTCGTCGGTCGGCATGTAGCGCAGCACCTCGAGCAGGTAGTTGGCGTTGAAGCCGATCTCGATGCCTTCCCCCGTGTACTGGAGCTCCAACTCGTCGTGGCCCTCGCCCAGGTCCGGGGTGAGAACGTTCAGTTGCACCCGTCCGTCCTCGAACGACATCCGGATCCGGTGAGTCTGGTCGCTCGCGACCACCGCCATGCGCCGCACCGCGGACTCGAGCGCGCGCTTCTCCACGATCGCATTCTTGTCGTTGTCCTTGGGAATGACCTGCTCATAGTTCGGGTACGCGCCCTCGATCAGCCGCGTGTACACCTCGGTCCCGCCCGAGCGGAAGCCGAGATGGTTGCCGCTGCGCGATACGGACAGATTGTCTTCGTCCCGGAACAGACGCTGCACCTGCTGAAGCGCCGCTGGCGGAACGATGAAGTCGGTGCTGGTCGCGGTGGAGGATCCCGCCGGCACCGTCATGCGTGCGAGCCGATGACCGTTGGTGGCCACCATCCGCATCTGGCCGCTGCGCAGCTCCCAGAGAACACCGTTCAGGATCGGACGGCTTTCCTCGGTGGAAACTGCGAACGCGGTGTGGTGGATGAGCCGGTGCAGGTCGCCGCCCTTCACCGTCCAGCCCTCGTCGAAGCTGACCGACGGCAGCGCCGGGAACTCGTCCGCCGGCAATCCGTTCAGCTTGAAGTTGCTGCGGCCGCACCTGAGCTCGATCTGATCGTTGCGCGTGGATACCTCAACCGGCTGATCCGGCAGCTCGCGCGTGATTTCTTGAAGCTTGCGTCCGGGCGCAGTCAAGCTGCCCGGCTCCGAGACCTCCGCCGGAACTCTCACCCGCACCGCCACGTCCAGATCGGTGCCGCTCATCCACACGCCGTCCCCATCGGTGGCGAAAAGAATGTTGGACAGGACTGGCAGCGTCGTCTTCGACGGGATGCTGGCGGACACCGCTGCCAGGCCGTTGTGGAGGTTCTGCCGGGTGATCGTGAATCTCATGGAGCCTCGCAAGCGTGGGGGGTCCTGGCTTTATCCACGGCGCTAATCTTGGTTTTCTTTCTTAGAAGATAAAAAATCAGTAGCAGTAGAGAGTGTGTAGTGGTGGAGAACATCCTGCGCGCCACCCAGATTGTTCTGTTCCGTCGCGGCCGATCGGCCGCGGCCGGCGATGTGGACGCGCCGTGGACAGTGGGTCGATTATCCAGAGGTGCTCCCGTTAGTGCACAACCAATGTGGGAAGTCCCCGCGATTTCCCCAGTATCGTCCACATCATCCGTGAAGCGCGCCGGTGCGCCGCAGCTCGGCGTGCGTTTCCTCCACCTCCCTCCTGAATCCCGAGTCCTGATCCATGTCGTGCTCGACTTTGCGGATCGAGTGGATGACGGTGGAGTGGTCGCGCCCTCCGAAGACCTCGCCGATGTGGACCAGGGATGTGTCCAGGAGCTCTTTGATGAGGTACATGGCGACCTGCCGAGGCACCGTCAAGTCCTTGGTCCGGCGCTTCGACATGAGTGCGTCGGGCCGCACCTTCCAGCGCCGAGCCACCGTGTCGCGGATGGCCTCCGGCGTGAGCCGCGGCCGCTCGCTCCGATTCTCGCCCCGCAGCACCCCGGAAAGCGCGGTGCGAGCCAGCGCGGTCGTGATCTCCTGGTTGGTCAGTGACGAGAAGGCGAGCAGCTTGATGACCGCGCCCTCGAGCTCCCGCACGGACGCGGTGCACGAGTACGCGATGTAGTCGATCACCTCATCGTCGAGGACGATGCGGTCGTCGGACGCTTTCTTCCTCAGGATCGCCACCCGGGTCTCGTAGTCGGGCGGCTTGATGTCCGCCACCAGCCCCCACTCGAAGCGGGACACCAGCCGCTCCTCGAGCCCGGACAGCTCCTTGGGCGGACGGTCGCTGGTCAGGATGATCTGCTTCTGCGCGTCGTAGAGGGCGTTGAACGTGTGGAAGAACTCTTCCTGTGTCCGCTCCTTCCCCTCGAGGAAATGGACGTCGTCGACGAGGAGGAGGTCCATCTGCCGGTAGCGCCGACGGAATTCGCCCATCGTGCCTTCCTGGATGGACGTCACCAGTTGGTTGGTGAACTGCTCGGACGAGACGTACGCGACGCGGCTGGCCGCCTCCTGATCCAGGATGTGGTTACCGATCGCGTGCATGAGGTGCGTCTTGCCGAGCCCCACGCCTCCGTAGAGGAAGAGCGGGTTGTACATGCGTGCGGGCTTCTCGGCGACGGCGCGGCAGGCGGCCGCGGCGAGTTGGTTGTTGCTGCCCACCACGAAGCGGTCGAAGGTGTAGCGCTCGTTGAGCCCATTGGCGCCGCGAGGGGCGGTCGCCGCGGCCCGCGCTGGCGCGTTCGCCGGAGCGGGGGCATCGCGGATGCCGGGTGAAAGATCGGCCACCGGCATCGCGGTCGGAGCGAGCTTGCCGGATCGGAACACCAGGCGGAGTGATTGCCCCATCACGCGGCGGGTGAGCTCGGCGAGCATGGCACCGTACTTGTCCTCGATCCACTCGACGTGGAACTGGCTCGGCGCCTCGACCAGCAGTTCGTTGTCGGTGAGCGTGCTCGCCGCCGTGCCCGAGAGCCAGGTGCGGTAGCTCTGCTCGGGCAGCCCGGCCCGGGCGGATTCGAGCACCCGGGTCCACAGATCGGTTGCGGTCAGCTCCATGGACGCACTGAGGTTTCCCCCGAGACACACGTATCCCGAGAGTCCTGTTCATTTGCAAAATGTTGGGGTGCCCCTGCGAATCGCAGAGGGAGTTGCAACGTAATCCGGGCCGTGTGGAAAAGTCAATCGAACCAATGCGCTGGTTGTGAAGACGACCGGACGCTCCGGCAAGGGGGGAAGGCGGAAGCTGGTACGGCCCGGGAGGGTATCCGCGGCGATGGTGCACGAGTGGGTGGTCGAGCGGAAGGGTGTGATCCTGCGGGGAGGGGAACTGGACGAAGCGGCGCACGGGGACACGATCGAGGTACAGCACACCCTCCGCCCCCTGATCGTCGTCATGGCCGGCGCGAACGAGTTCGACCCCTACAAGGACTAGCCTCCAGGTCCCCACCGTGGTTGACGCTCCCGGTCGGTCGCTCTATCCTTTCAAGCTCGATTTGCGCCAAATCCGACCACACGGCAGGACCCCATGAAGCCCACGTACAGACCCCGAAACCGGAAGCGGAGCAATAAACACGGTTTCCGTGCCCGCATGGAGACCCGGGGCGGGCGCGCCATCCTTTCCCGTCGCCGGCGGAAGGGCCGCAAGCGCCTTACCGTGCAGATCGGCGGCACGTACTAGCGGGGGTAGATGAGCGCGGCGCGGCCGGAGGCCGAGGAGCCGCCGGGGACGGGCGCAGACGAACGGCTTCCGAAAGCGGGTCTGATCCGGCGCGACTCCGAGATCAGGGGCTTGTTCAGGCGGGGGAAGCGGAAGAGGACGGCGCACCTCGACGTCTTCTTCGCGGCTTCCCCCCTTTCGCGTCCCAGACTGGGGGTGCTGGTCCCCAAGCATCGGCACGCCGTGGTCGAGCGGAATTTGCTGAAGCGACGGCTCCGCGAGATCGGGCGGACGCAGCTCCTCCCCGCGCTTTGGAAGGCCGGGCGGACGATGGACGTAATGGTCAGGGCTCGTCCGGAGGCGTACCGCGCCTCCTTCGCCGATCTGCGGAGCGAGCTGGACCAGGTGACGGAGAGCCTTTGCTGCGCGCCACCCTCATCGGGCTGATCCGGCTTTACCGGCTGACGGTGTCGCAGTGGATGCCGCCGGTGTGCCGCTTCACGCCGAGCTGCTCGGCGTACGCTCTCGAGGCGGTCGAGACGCACGGCGGGGTGCGGGGGGGGTGGCTCATGGTGCGCAGGCTGTTACGCTGCCGGCCCTGGGGAGGCTCGGGCTACGATCCAGTCCCGCCGCTCGCCTCCGCGGGAAATGCACAGACGATCGGTCGCACGGGCGATGCCGGGGGTGGAGCCGCAGAATGAATACACAGGTGCGCTTCGTGTTGGCGATGGTGCTGATGGTTGGCGTGCTGGTCGCCACCAACCTGATGTTCCCACCCCGCCCCTCCAGCCCGGTTGCGGCCGACCAGGACACGGCGAGCGCGGCGGTGGCGGCGCGTCCCGGCGGTGCGAACCCTTCCCCGCTCGGCGCGCCCGGCGCTGTCGAGTCCGATTCGACGGGCGCCCCGGTAGACGAGCCCGAGCGGCTCATCGTGGTGGAGGGGCCGCTCTACCGCGACGTGTTCAGCACGCGCGGCGCGCGGCTGATGTCCGCGGAGCTGCTCCAGTTCAAGTCGTTCACCCGCGAGGGGCCGGGCGAGCCTCCGGTCCAGCTCATTCCCGAAAGCGTCGGCGGGGCGCTCGGGCTCCGTCTCGTGGCCGGCCGCGACACGATCGACCTACGCGACGTCCATTTCACCCCGTCGAGCGAGCGCGTCACGGTCGCGGCCGGTGAGCCGACCCGGCTGACCTTCCGTCACGAGCAGCCGGGGCTGGCGGTGGAGGTGACCTACCTCTTCCGACCGGACGACTACCTGGTCGAAGTCACCGGCTCCGTGCGGGGGGTCGAGCGCGCCCTGCTCGTCACCGAGCTGGGCACCGGGCTCGCGCTCAACGACGCGGACGCGAGCGCCGAGGCGCGCGTACTCGCCTACGTGGGCAACCACCTCCAGGAGGGGATCACCTCGCACCCCCTGGCCAAGGTGGATGAGCCGGTGATCGAGGAGGGGCCGTTCCTGTGGGCGGCGTTCAAGAGCCGCTTCTTCGTGATCGCTGCGCTGCCCGGCGCCGGCGGCGTGGGCCCCGAGCACTTCGGCGGGCTGCTCGTTCGCCCCGAGGCGCCGGACCGGGTCGCGGTCGCGGTCACCGAGACGGTCGGGTCCGACGGAGCGTTCGGCTACCGCGTCTTCATTGGCCCGCAAGAGTACGCGCGCCTCACCGCGCTCGGCGGCGATCTGGACGAGGTGAATCCGTACGGGTGGCGCATCTTCAGACCGGTGATCCGGCCCCTCGTCGGCGTCATCACCGGGCTCCTCGTGTTTCTTCACAACACCCTGAATATGAACCATGGGTGGGTGCTGGTGCTGTTCGGCGTGCTCATGCGCGTCGTGCTGTGGCCGCTCAATCAGAAGGCGATGCGCGCCCAGGCGCGCAACATGGCCGCGCAGCCGCTGCTCAAGGAAATCCAGACCAAGTACAAGAACGATCCGGACAAGCTGCAGAAGGAAATGATGCGGCTGTACAAGGAGCACGGCTTCAACCCGATGGCGGGATGCTTGCCGATGCTGCTGCCGTGGCCGGTGCTGATCTCGCTCTTCTTCGTGTTCCAGAACACGATCGAGTTCCGGGGTGCGTCTTTCTTTTGGCTGCCGGATCTGTCGGCGCCGGACCCGTTCTACGTCCTGCCGGTGTTCCTGGGTGTGTCGATGTTCCTGCTGCAGTGGATCAGCATGCGCGCGATGCCCGACCCCAACCCCCAGATGAAGATGATTCTGTGGATGATGCCGATCATGATGGTGTTCATCTTCTTCAACCTGCCGGCTGGGCTCAACCTGTACTACGCGGTCTCCAACCTGGCGACGCTCCCGCAGCAGTACTGGATCGCGAAGGAGCGGCAGAAGACGCAGGCTGCCCCACCGCTCAAGCTCAAGACCACGTAGGCACGCGGCGAAATCCGCGGACGGACGCGGCGCCCCCGCCGGTGTCCTAGCTTTACGGACATGGACATAGACAGGGTCGAAGTCGACACGATCGCCGCGATCGCCACCGCGCCGGGGCCGGGCGCGATCGCGCTCGTGCGCGTGAGTGGGCCACGCGCAACGTCCGTGCTCGCCCAGGTCGCTCCCGAGCTCGGCCCGATGGAGCCGAGGCGGGTGCGTCTCGCGGCGATCCGCGACCCCCGCACCGGCGACCTCGTCGACCGCGCGCTCGTCGTCGTCTACCCCGGTCCGGGCAGCTACACCGGCGAGGACGTGGTGGAGATCTCGGGGCACGGGGGATGGCTCGGGCCCGCCCTTGTACTCGATGCGTGTCTCACGGCGGGGGCGCGCGCGGCCGCGCCGGGAGAGTTCACGCGCCGCGCCTACCTCAACGGGCGTGTGGATTTGGTGCAGGCCGAGGCGGTCGGCGACCTGGTGGGGGGCCGCAGCCGGGCCGCGCGTCGGGTCGCTCTGGCGCAGCTCGACCGCGGTCTGTCGCGCCGCATCGACGAGCTGCGCCACGGGCTGGTGGAGATGGAAGCGATGCTCGTCCACCATCTGGACTTCCCGGAGGAGGACGATCCACCGGTTCCCCTCGCGCGCATCGCGGATGCGGCCGACGCGGTGGCAGCCCGCCTGCGCGATCTCCTTGCCACGGCGCCCGAGGGCGAGCTGCTGCGGGACGGTGCGCTGGCCGTCCTCGCCGGCCGCCCCAATTCGGGTAAGTCGAGTCTCTTCAATGCGTTACTGGGTCAGGAGCGGGCCATCGTCACCGAGCTTCCCGGCACCACGCGCGATGCGCTGGAGGCCTCGGTTTCCCTTGGCGGATATCCGTTCCGGCTGGTTGATACGGCCGGCCTGCGCGATAGCGGCGACCGGGTGGAGCGGCTGGGCGTGGAGGTCGCGCTGAGATACCTGGCGGCGGCCGACGTCATCCTGCTGTGTGTGGAGGGCGAGCGGCCGCTCGGGTCCGACGAGCAGGGGTTCCTCGACGAAGCGGAGGGTCGGCCGGTCGTCGTGCTGCGCACGAAGGCGGACCTGGTGGTGGACGCGAACGCTGGCGCGCGCGGCGCGCCCGGCGAAGTGGCGGTGTCGGCGTGGACCGGGCGAGGCCTCGACGAGCTGCGGAGCGCGCTCCCGGAGCTGGTCTATCGCGGCCTCGTCCACGCCGACGCGGACGCGCCGCTGCTTACGCGCGCACGCCATGCGGACGGTGTGCGCGCGGCGCTCGCGGAGGTGCAAGGCTTTGCGGGTGCGCTCCGCGAGGGGATCGGCCCCGAGGTCGCGGGGGCCCATCTACGCGCGGCCGAGTCCGCGCTGGAGGACGTGATCGGGGTGATCTTGCCGGACGACGTGCTGGATCGGCTGTTCCGGGACTTCTGCATCGGGAAGTGAGGGGAGAGTGAACGAGCGGAGCGACGAGGCGGCTGGCTTTCGCGTGGTCGGTCGCGTCCAGGGCGTCGGATTCCGGCAATGGACGCAGCGAGTCGGAGCGGAGCTGGGACTGAGGGGTGCGGTGAGAAACGTGAGCGACGGGTCGGTGGAGGTGCGCGCGTCCGGCGCCGCGGACGCGGTCGCGGCACTCGGACGGAAGCTGGCGCAGGGTCCGGCAGGCGCACGGGTCGAGCGCGTGGAGCGGACGACCTCCGCGCTGCCGATGCCCATGGCTGGATTCAGGATCGCGCACTGAGGATGGAGCTCCGCTACGACGTCGTGGTGGTGGGCGCCGGCCACGCAGGTATCGAGGCCGCGGCGGCCGCGGCTAGGCTGGGCTGCCGCACTCTACTCATCACCCCAGACCTCTCGCGGGTCGGGCAGATGAGTTGCAATCCGGCCATCGGCGGCATCGCCAAGGGAGTGGTAGCGCGCGAGGTGGATGCGCTCGGCGGCGTGATGGGCCGCGCCACCGACGCGACCCGCATCCACTTCCGCATGCTCAACCGCTCCAAGGGCCCGGCGGTGTGGGGCCCGCGCGCGCAATGCG
>CAXNGW010000030.1:0-14055 GCA_964201975.1 Longimicrobiales bacterium
ACGAGGCGGGCGTGGTCGAGGGGATGGCCCGAGCGCGCGAGGCGGGCGCCAAGCGCGCGGTTCAGCTCAACGTCTCCGGGGCCTTCCACTCTCCGCTCATGGAGCCCGCCCAGGAGGGATTGCGAGCACACCTGGAGGGGATCACCTTCTCGGACCCTTCGTTCCCGGTGGTGAGCAACGTGACCGCTGAGCCCGTGCGGACAGGCCGCGCCGCGCGCGAGCTGCTGGTCCGCCAGCTCACCTCTCCGGTGCTGTGGTCCTCATCGGTGGCCGCCATGGTGCGGGGGGGAGCGGATCGCTTTCTCGAGCTGGGGCCGGGGAGCGTCCTGTGCGGCCTGAACAAGCGCAACGCCAGGGGAGCACCGTGCGCCTCCGTGGGTAGCCCTGCCGATGCCGACGCCTGGGTGGGCGGCGCCCCGTGAGCGATCTTCTGCCCGCGAAGGAGACGATGACCGATAGCGCCTCCGGGATGCGCGAGCTGGAGGGCCTGGTCGCACTGGTCACCGGCGGCTCGCGCGGGATCGGGCTGGCCATCGCCGGGGCGCTCGCGGCCGGGGGCGCGCGCGTGGCCGTGGTCGCGCGCGACGGCGCTCGCGCCGAGCAGGCCGCCGCCGATCTGCCGGGCGCGGGCCACCGCGGATTCGCCTGCGACGTGGCGGAGCCGGGCCCCGCCGCCGAGGTGCTGAAGGCGGTGGGGGAGGCGGTCGGCGAGGTGGCGATCCTGGTGAACAACGCGGGCATCACGCGGGACAGCATTCTGCTCCGCATGAAGGACGAGGACTGGGATGAGGTGATGCGGGTCAACCTCAAGGGCGCGTTCAACATGACCCGCGCGGTATCGCGCGGGATGATGAAGCGCCGGGACGGGGTGATCCTGAACATAACGTCGGTGGTGGGGCTGATGGGCAACGCGGGGCAGGCCAACTACGCGGCCTCCAAGGCCGGGCTGATCGGCTTCACCAAGAGTGTCGCGCGCGAGCTGGCGTCGCGGAACGTCCGTTGCAATGCGATTGCGCCGGGCTTCATCCGCACCGACATGACCGCGGAGATGGGCACGCAGGTCATGGACGGGGTGGCGTCGCGGATTCCGCTCGGCCGGCTGGGGGAGCCCGAGGACGTGGCCGGGGTAGCGCGCTTCCTGGCCGGACCGTGGGCGCGATACATTACCGGCCAGATCATTGCTGTGGACGGGGGGATGGCCATGTAGGGAGCGGTCGGGGTTGGCCGCGTGGGAACCTGATCGTCGACGATAATGAACCAGAAAAAGGGGAATACAATGGCGGAAGCGACCGAGGCGCGGGTGAAGGAGATCATCATCAATGAGCTGGGAGTCGAGCCGGAAAAGGTTACGGACGACGCCTCCTTCGTCGAGGATCTGGGCGCCGATTCGCTTGACACGGTCGAGCTGGTGATGGCGTTCGAGGAGGAATTCGGCATCGACATCCCCGACGAGGACGCCGAGCAGATGCGCACCGTCGGGGACGCCGTCGCCTACCTGAAGAAGCACAGCCAGGCCAGCGAGGGTTGAGCTGGCGGGGGACCACCGAATGAGCTCCAGTCGGACTCCGGGATCCCGCGTCGTGGTCACGGGGTTGGGGGTGGTTTCGCCCGTCGGAAATGACGTTCCCACCACCTGGCAGGCTCTGCTCGCGGGCAAGAGTGGGGGTGCCCGCATCGCGCTGTTCGACGCGACCGAGGATTTTCCCACGCGCATCGCGGCCGAGGTGAAGGGGTTCGACCCGACCCTCTACCTCGATGCCAAGGAGGTGCGCCGCTTCGACCGCTACTCCCAGTTCGGGCTGGCCGCGGCCGATCAGGCCATGCGACACGCGGGACTGGTGGAGGGGGTCGGCGTGGCGAACCCGGAGCGCTTCGGCGTCGTCTGGGGCAGCGGCATCGGCGGCATCTCCACGCTCGAGGAGAACGCCCGCATCCTGGCCGAGAAGGGTCCCCGGCGGGTGAGCCCGTTCTTCATCCCCATGTTCATCCCCGACATCGCGGCCGGGCTGATCTCGATCCGCTTCGGGGCGCAGGGGCCCAACTACGCCACGGTGTCCGCGTGCGCCTCCAGCGCACACGCGATCGGCAACGCGCTGCGCTATCTGCAGAGGGGCGACGCCGACGTCATGATCGCGGGCGGCTCGGAGGCGACGATCACCCCCCTGACGGTGGCCGGCTTCGCGTCCATGAAGGCGATGACGACGCGCAACGACGACCCCGAGCACGCTTCGCGCCCGTTCGACATGCAGCGCGACGGCTTCCTGATGGCCGAGGGTGCCGGCGCGCTCGTTCTGGAAACGCTCGAGCACGCGACGGCGCGGGGCGCGGTCATCCACGGCGAGGTGGTCGGCTACGGGCTGTCCGGGGACGCCTACCACATCACCTCGCCCGCCCCCGAGGGCCGGGGCGCCCAGCAGGCCATGCGGCTGGCGCTCGCGGACGCGGGCGCGGCGCCCGACGAGGTGGACTACGTGAACGCGCACGGCACATCCACGCCCATGAACGACACCAACGAGACGGCCGCCATCAAGGCCGTGCTGGGCGACGCCGCGTACCGGTGCGTGGTGGGCTCGACCAAGTCGATGACCGGCCACGCGCTCGGCGCCGCCGGCGGCATCGAGAGCGTCATCACGACCCTGGCGCTGCGCGAGGGGCTGATCCCGCCGACGATCAACTTCGAGGAGCCGGACCCCACCTGCGACCTCGACTACGCCCACGACGGGGTACGGGAGCGCAAGATCGAGTTCGCGCTCAGCAATTCGTTCGGGTTCGGCGGCCACAACGTCTGTTTGGCCTTCCGGCGCTGGGCCGGCGCGTAGGCGCCGGCTGACATGCGCGTCGGCCTGGGCTACGACTCGCATCGCTTCCAGGACGGCCGCCGGCTCGTGCTCGGCGGCGTCACCATCCCCGACCACGCCGGCCTCGCCGGGCACTCCGATGGGGACGCGGTCGCGCACGCGCTGATCGACGCCCTCCTCGGCGCTGCCGGGGCCGGCGACATCGGCTCGCATTTCCCGCCCAGCGACGACCGCTGGAAGGATGCCGACTCCATGGACCTACTGCGACGCGCGGTCGCCATCCTCGAGGGCCGCAACTACCAGGTCGTCAACGTGGACCTGATCGTGATCTGCGAGACGCCCCGCATCGGACCGCACGCGGCCGCCATGCGCGCCCGTTTGGGAGAGCTGCTCGGGGTGGGCCCCAACGCCGTTTCGGTGAAGGGGAAGACGACCGAAGGGATGGGATGGATCGGCGCCGGCGAGGGGTTGGCCGTGCACGCGGTCGCGCTCGTGGACACGATCCGGGAGCCGGCCGAGCTCGCCGGCGGGGGCGGCGGCGCCCTCGCCCTCTGAGGCGACATTCGTGGACCGCGTACTGGAATTCTTCGTCGGCCTTCCTCCGCTCCTCGTCTATCTCGTGCTGGGGGTGGGGGCCGCGCTCGAGAACGTGGTGCCGCCCATCCCGGCCGACACGTTCATCCTCCTGGGTGGGTTTCTGGCGGCTCACGGCGGTCCGGACGCGAAGCTCCTCTTCGTGGTCACCTGGGCGTGCAACGTAGGGTCCGCGCTGACCGTGTTCGCGCTCGCCCGCCGGCACAGCCCCGGCTTCTTCGAGCGCGGCTTCGGGCGCCATCTCCTCAACCCCCACCAGATGGAACGCATGGGGGGCTTCTACGCGCGCTGGGGGGCGGCCGCGATCTTCGTCGCGCGCTTCCTCCCCGGGCTGCGCGCGGTGGTGCCGGCCTCGGCTGGCGCGACGGGGCTGGGCTGGTGGAAGGTGGCGCCGCCGATGGCCATCGCGTCGGCAATCTGGTACGGCGCCCTCGTGTGGCTCGGGACCACCGCCGGGACCAACCTCGATCGCATCCGCGGCTGGCTCGACCAGGCGAACGGCGTGCTGCTCGCCCTCGCGCTCGTCGTGTTCGGGGGTGCGGGCGCGTGGTGGTGGCGGACGCGCCGCGCGCCCGAGCCCACACACTCGGACGGGCTCCCGTGAGGGTCGGCGAGACCGCGTTCCGCCTCGAGCAGTTCGCCGACTTCCTCGCGTACGACCGCGGGCTCTCCGAGCGCACGGTCTCCGCCTACCTGCGGGACCTGCGCGCGCTGGTGGCGTTCCTGGTGGACCGCGGCGTGGGAGCGCCCGCGGCGGTGTCGCACGCCGAGCTGCGCGAGTACGTCTTCCACATGAAGGATCGCGGGCTCGCGGCCACCTCGATCCGGCGCGCCGAGTCGTCGCTCCGCGCCTACTGGGCGTTCCTGCTGGGGGAGGGGCTCGCGCAGGCCGATCCGACCGAGCTGATCGAGTCGCCGCAGGTCGGGAGAAAGCTGCCGTCCGTGCTGTCCGCAGCCGAGGTCGAGCTGCTGCTCGCCGCCCCCGCCCCCGACCATCCGCTGCACTGGCGCGACCGCGCGATTCTGGAGCTGCTCTACGCCACCGGCATGCGCGTCTCCGAGCTGGCTGAGCTGCCTCAGACCGCATTGGACTTCGACGAAGGCGTGTGCCTGGTGTTCGGGAAGGGCTCGAAGGAGCGGCTGGTCCCGATCGGACGACCCGCGCTCCTCGCCCTGGAGCGCTATCTGCGCGAGGTGCGCCCGAGGCTGGAGCGGGGAAAGGGGAAGGGGCGGGTGTTCCTCAACGCGCGCGGCGGGCCGCTTTCACGGCAGGCGGTTTGGACGGTGGTGCGGAACGGGTGCCGGCGCGCGGGCATAGAGCGGAAGGTTTCGCCGCACACGCTGCGGCACACGTTTGCGACGCATCTGTTGACGGGGGGGGCTGATCTCGCGGCCGTGCAAGAATTGCTCGGACATGCCGATATCGCGACGACGCAAATCTATACGCACCTTGATCGGGAGCATCTGCGGGAGGTGCATCGTCGCTACCATCCGCGCGGGTAACGTCAATTGCGCAGTCGGTCGCTCCCGCGGCCACGGCGCGCGAGGCGATCTCCACCACCAGGTCGAAGTCCACCGCCCGGAACGCTTCCGGGCTGCCCGCGCGCTTGAGCGTGGTGCCCAGGCACAGAAGCAGCTGGTCCACGCGGAAGAGGTCGGGGTGCCCGTCCAGGCGGGCGAAGTCCACGATCACGGGTTCCGCTTTGGCGGGCAGCGCGGGGGCGGGGGGGTTGGCTACCGCGCTGCCCCCGCGCTGCCCGCGCCCGCGGCGGTCGCGGTCGCGTTCGCGCGCGCCGCGCCGGTGAACAGGTCGGCCTGGGTGTCGGCGCCGCGCATCAGCTCGACCGCGCGGGTGAGCACGCGGTCGCGCTCCATGCGCGCGACGGTGGCGGCGGGGAAGTCCTGGAGCCGGTCGGCGATGCTCACCGTCAGGCGCCAGCGCAGGTAGCTCTTCACCTCGGGCCGGTCGGCCAGCTCGGCGGGGAGCCCGGCGACCACGAGGTCGGCCACGTACGTGTGGAAGGTGGCGTCGTCCACGCTCGCGGGCGCGTCGGCCTCGCGCAGCGCCTTGGAGCGCGCGAATGACGCTTCCGCCTCGCGCTGAGCGAGCGGGATCTGCTTCTCGTTGACGATCGCGATCAGATCGCGCTCGGCCTGCGACAGCGTGTCGGCCGTGACCGCGAGATCGGGGAAGATCCCGCCGCCGGCTTTCAGCGCGCGTCCGCTCGGCGTGGTCACCAGCGGCACCGTGTCGAGGTTTTCCGGCAGCGTGTTGCCGCCGGCGTCGCGGTCGCGGTGGAGGGAGCGTCCGAGCGGGGTGTGCCAGCTGCCGGTGGTGATGCGCAGCTTCCGCCCGTAGGGCAGGTCCACCACCGACTGCACGATGCCCTTGCCGAACGTGCGCTCCCCGAGGACGAGCGCGCGGTCGTAGTCCTGGAGGGCGCCGGTCACGATCTCGGCGGCGGATGCCGTGTAGCGATCCACCAGGACGATGATCGGCTTGTTCGGGACCTGGGCGCGCATGCGGCCGCGGTACGATTCCTCGCTCATCTGCCCGGGCCGGGTCATCGAGCGGTTCCGCGTCGTCGCAAGCACCTTGCCGCGCCCCAGGAACACGTCGGACATGATGAGCGACTCGTCCAGATAGCCGCCCGGGTTGCGGCGCAGGTCGATGATGATGCCGCGCGTGTTCGCGAGCGAGTCGAGCGCCTGCATCAACTCATCGGAAGAGTTGCGGGCGACCCGGTCGAGCACCACGAAGCCGATGTTGCCCGGGAGCACGCCGGACTGCACCGCCGACACGTGCACCGAATCGCGCTGCAGCGTGAAGGCGAGCGGCTGGCGCACGCCTTCGCGGTGGATGCGGACGTCTACGGGCGTGCCGACCGGACCCCGGATGCTGTCCGACGCCATCCCCGTGTTCCACGCCGATGCGTCGTTTTCGTTCACGCCCACGATCACGTCACCGACGAGCAGCCCCGCCTGCGCCGCGGGCGTGCCGCGGAACACGGTCGTGATCGTGACGCGGTCGTTGAGCTGGCTGATCGAGACGCCGATGCCGGCGTAGTTGCCGGTGGTCTCCTCCTGGAACTCCTCCACCTCGGTCGGCGTGAAGACCGTGGCGTAGGGATCGCCCAGCTCCTCGAGCAGCCCGTCGAGCGCCCGCGTCCACAGCGTGGAGTCGCTGTAGGTCTGCATGTGCATGCGCTGGATGTATTCCAGCGCGCTCATGAAGATATCGGCCTCGGCGCCGGCGCTGGCGCCGGATTTGGCCTGGGCGAGCGCGGGCGCGGGCAGGGACAGGGTTGCGACGAGCGCGAGGAGGAGGAGCCTGCGTGCCATGCGTTTTCCCCTGGGACGAGGTCGTGCCGCGCCGAGAGTTAAGACACCGGGACCTGGGGGTCGTTCCCCGCGCCGCGAAGCGCGTCGGACCCGCGCGTCGCGGGGGCAGATGCGCGCGGGGGAACGGGTTATGTTACGGCCGGGCGGGCGCACCCGCGACCCCGCCCGGCGGACCGTTTCCAACCCCCGGCCCCAAGCGCATGCGATCCACTCCCGAGCGCCCTCCCCTGCGGGTCGGGCTCGTCCAGTTCAAGCCCGTGAAGGGCGACCTGGATACGAATCTCGGGGTCGTGCGCAAGCGCATTCGCGAGGCGGGCCCCGCACACGACCTCCTCATCTTCCCGGAAGCGTGCCTGTCGGGCTACTTCCTCGAGGGAGGGGTGGCGGAGGCCGCGCTGGAGGCCGAGACGGTGGCAGCCCGGCTGGGCGCGCCCCCCGCAGGGGCGTGCGACGTCGTGCTCGGCTTCTACGAGCGCTGGCGGCGGCGGGTCTATGCCTCGGCGATCTACCTCACCCCGGCGGGCTCCGGGTGGAAGGTGGTCCACGTCCACCGGAAGATGTTCCTGCCCACATACGGCGTCTTCGACGAGGCCCGCTTCGTCGAGGCCGGCACCGAGGTGCGGGCGTTCGACACTCGCTTCGGGCGCATGGGGATGCTGGTGTGCGAGGAGCTGTGGCACTCGCTCTCCGCGACCGTGCTCGCGCTCGCGGGTGCGGAGCTGCTGCTCGTGGTGAGCGCGTCCCCGGCGCGCGACTTCTCCCCGCACGCGGGCGGACGCCCCGGCAACCTCGATCGCTGGGAAACGCTCGCCCCGGCCGCGGCCGCGGAGCACGGCGTCTTCCTCGCGATCGCTCAGCTGGTCGGCTCCGAGGGCGGGAAGCTCTTTGCGGGCGGCTCGCTCGTAGTGGGGCCGGACGGCGTCGTGCTCGCGCGCGGCCCGCTCTACGACGAGGCGGTGGTGAGCGCCGCCCTCGACGGCAGCGCGCGCGACCGCGCGCACCAGAGCAGCCCCCTGCTCGCGGACCTCGAGCGCATGCTTCCGCACCTCCTCCGCTCGTTGGACGACGCGCGCGGGCACGCCCTCGGGCGGACGCCCGCGGCCGCTCTGGACGACGAGGACGACGAGGACGGCACGGGGGAGGGCGCAGCGGCCGGTGCGCCACAGGTGCCGCTCCAAGGGATGCGGGGGGACGAGTCGCATCCCCCCGACCCCTACGACCCTTCGGTGCTGGACCTCGACCTGGCGCTGGTGGAGCGCACCCTGATCGAGTTCATCCGCGAGGAGGTGCGTCGCCGACGCGGCTTCGAGCGCGTCGTGGTGGGCGTGTCCGGCGGCGTGGACTCGGCCGTATCGCTCGTGCTGGCGGCGCGCGCGCTCGGGCCGGCGAACGTGACGGGCTTCCGACTCCCTTACGCGACCTCGAGCAAGGACAGCATCGAGCACGCCGACCTGGCGCTGGCCGCGGCGGGCGTGGAGGGGCGCACGATCGAGATCACCGGGCCGGTGGACGCGTACGTGCAGACGTACGAGCCGGACCTGTCGCCGATGCGCAAGGGCAACCTGATGGCGCGGCTGCGCGCGGTGATCCTGTTCGACCAGTCCGCGCGCTTGCACGCGCTCCCGCTCGGCACCGGCAACAAGAGCGAGCGGCTGCTCGGATACTTCACCTGGCACGCCGACGACTCGCCGCCGATCAACCCGTTGGGCGATCTCTTCAAGACCCAGGTGTGGGCGCTCGCCCGCCATCTGGGCGTGCCCGAGGAGATCGTGGGGAAACCGCCGACGGCGGATCTGGTGAAGGGGGTCACCGACGAGAGCGAGATGGGGATCGCGTACGGCCACGCCGACCCGATCCTGCACTGGCTGCTGCGCGGCTTCCAGCCCGACGAGCTGGTGGCGCGTGGATTCGACGCGCGTCACGTCGAGGTGGTGTGGAAGCGCCTCAGCACCACGCACTGGAAGCGCGAGCTGCCGACCGTCGCGATCCTGTCGTCGAGTGCGATCGGCGAGTTCTACCTGAGGCCGGTGGACTACTGAACCTCGTACTCCTCCACGGTCATCCCGCGGCCTGGGAACTCCGGGGATGAGCTGGCGCCGGGTACGCTCTTCCACCTCGATGGCCTACGCCAGGAAGGGCTTCCAACCCCCGAGCCGAGGTCGTCGTCCGCGTACGTGGACGTTTGAGCCGGTGCCGTAGATCGCCCGGCTCCCGGCCGGTTGGCTCCACCGCCGCCGCCCCCGTAGTCTTCCCGCCCCGCCCCCCGGCGATCTCCCCAAGTCAGGCCATGACCGACGACTTCTTCGCTAGCCCCATCCTGAACGCGCCCTATGCCTATCCGGCGCGGCACTGGGAGCTGGACCGGGGCGGCCAGCCGACCGGGCGGGTGGCGGAGAGCCGGCGGAGCGCCCAGTTCATCACCCCGATCCCCAAGCCCAAGAAGCAGCGACAGGGGCAGCGCGAGCTGGTGCTGAACGAGGGTGCCGGCGTCTCCACCGAAGCGCAGCAGTACGACCCGACGCCGGTCATCAACGAGCTGCGCGTGCGGGTGGACCGCTGGCGGGCGCTGCCGAACCCGTCCGACTGGGGGGTGACGCCCGAGACGGTGGGGCTCCTCCAGCACTGGCGCCACCATCCGTTCGCGAGCGTGCGGCCGTTCTTCTGTCAGGTCGAGGCGGTCGAGACCGCGATCTGGCTCACGTGCTCTCCCGCACCGAGCCCTCGACCGCGGCCGCGCGCGGCAGCATCCGCCAGGGCTTCGTCTACGAGCGCGTCCCGCACGTCACGCTCAAGTCCATCGCCAACAACGCCGAGATCGACGTCATCTGGGAGCGCTTCCAGGAAGCGCTCGAGCCGTTGCGCGCGGAGCTGAACGCCGCCCTCGGCGAGTCGTGGGAGGAGTGGCAGATCCCGCGCGAGCCGGACGCGAAGTGGCCGGCGAAGGCCAAGAACGCGCACTCCCGCTGGTGGGAGCAGCGCATCGCGCGCCAGCGGGAGGTCGATGCTTCGATCGCCGCCAAGGCCGATCCCGAGTTCCTCTTCGACCGCCCGTACGAGGACCGCTCCAAGGTGCGGGTCGCCGGGCCGTTCACGGTCGAGAGCCTGTCCCCGCATCGCGTGCTTACGGTGGGAGAGGACGACGAGCTGATTGACCAGGTCGCCGAGGCGGCCGCGCGCTACGGGCAGGGCCAGGACTTCGTCGGCGTGATCCTCGAGAACCTGCACGCCTCGGGCGTCCAGCAGGCGCACAAGGAGGACCGGATCGCCTTCACCTCGCTCACCCCTTGGCCAGGCGACCTGATCTGCGCCGACGGCCGCTACCTCGAGGGGGGCGGCGAGACGGGCAAGGAGAGGCGCGCGGCGATCTTCATCGGGCCGGAGTTCGGGACGGTTTCCCGCCCGGACCTGGTGGAGGCGGCGCGCGAGGCCGCGGAGGGCGGCTTCGACGTGCTGATCGCGTGCGCGTTCAGCTACGACGCGCGCGCCGCGGACTTCGACAAGGTGGGCCGGGTCCCGGTGCTCAAGGCGCGCATGAACGCCGACCTGCACATGGCGGACGCGCTCAAGAGCACGGGGAAGGGCAACCTGTTCGTCGTCTTCGGCGAGCCCGACCTGGAGCTGATCGAGAGCGACGGGAAGATCCGCGTGCAGATCAACGGCGTGGACGTCTTCCACCCGAACACGAGCGAGGTGCGGAGCGACGGGCCGGAGGGGATCGCGTGCTGGTTTGTGGACACCGACTACGACCAGGAGAGCTTCTTCGTCCGCCACGCGTACTTCTTGGGCGCGAACGATCCCTACAAGGCGCTCAAGACGACGCTCAAGGCGGAGATCGACGAGGAGGCATGGTCGACGCTGCACAGCGACGTGTCGCGGCCGTTCGCCAAGCCGGAATCGGGGCGGATTGCGGTCAAGGTGATCAACCACCTCGGGGACGAGGTGATGAAGGTGCTGCGGGTCTGAGCGAGCCACCCCCACCGGCATCGAATGGACCGATTCCACCTGGAATCCCGTAACGGGTTGCACCCGTAGTTTTCTAGATCGTCAGCTTCAAGATCTCCCCCAAAAATCGCGCCGCCTCCGCCTCTGCCCAGAACCGCGGCGCCCACGGCGGGCCCTCCACGAAGCCGACGTGCCCCCCGTGGTCGCTGATCACCGATACGATCGCCGGGTTTGACCGCAGCGCCGCCTCCGGCACGGACGCGCGCGGCAGGAACGGATCGTCGCGACTGTGCAGCACGAGCGTCGGCACGCGCACGTCGGCGAGCACCCCCGCCGAGCTGGCCGCGGCGTAGTACTGCGCGGCGCCCGCGAAGCCGTGGATCGGCGCCGTGGCGATGTCGTCGAAGCCGCGCATCGTGCGTACCCGGGCGACCGACTCTACGTCCACGAGCGACTCCACCAGCGCGCGCTTGCCGGCCACCTTTGCCCGCAGCGAGCGCAGAAAATGGCGGGAGTAGGCGCGCACCACGGGGCCGCTCTCGAGCGCGTCCGAGCCGGCGCCCAGGTCGAACGGCACCGACACCACGGCCGCCGCGTCGACGACCGCCCGCGCCGACTCGCCGAGGTCGCCGAGCAGCTTGAGCAGCACGTTGCCGCCGAGCGAAAAGCCGAGCGCGCCGATTCTGCGGCCGGGCCATCGTTCACGCAGCCGCTCCAGCACCCACAGCGGGTCGCCGGTCTCTCCGGAGTGGTACGAGCGGGCGAGGCGGTTCGGCTCGCCGCCGCAGGAGCGGAAATTGAGCCCGACTGCGGCCAGCCCGCGTGCGGCGAGCGCGCGATACGACAGCAGTGCGTATGGACGCCGCGCCGACCCTTCGAGGCCGTGCAGCAGCAGTACCAGCGGGGCGTCGGGCGGCCCGTCGTCCGCGAAGTCCAGCAGCAGCACGTCGCCGTCGGGGGTTTCCCAGCGCTCCCGGCGCAGGGAGACGGATGGGGTGGGCCGTAGGAACTTGCCCGCAAGCGTCTGCACGTGGCGGTTCCGCGCCCACAGGGGTGGCCGGAAGGGCCGCGGCTGGAAGGGGGTCATGGGCCCAAAGATAGCCCGGCGAAACCGGCCCGTGCCTCGGCCCGCAGGGCCCGGGGACGCAGCGGTGGTCCGCCTCAAGAGAAACAGCCATGAGCATCGCCCTACTACCGCACCGCGGACACGCTCGTCCTCTCCTTTGCCGACGGCCGCACGGTGCGCACGGTTCGGGCGCCCTCTGGATCGAGCCCGAGACCGGCAACCTGGTGCGCGCGGTCTATCCCGAGGAAAGGGCCCCGCGGCGCGGCGGCTGGATCTGTACCTGGACGGGCTGCTGTAGCACATTCTCCCGCGCCGGTCTTCCCGCCGGCGCACCCCCCATCCTCGGGAACACCATGCTCCGGCGGGCCCTCTCCGTCCTGCTGCCGACGCTGGCCCTGGGCTCCTGCATCGCCGACGACGCCCCCGCTACGACCGACACGGGCGTGCCGTGGGAGCTGGCCGAGCTGCGCCGGCGCACGATCTCGGACCTGAGCTACGACGTCGTGCTTATCGTCCCCGCCGAGCGCGCGGCGCCGGTCGAGGGCGAGACGCTGGTGCGCTTCCGCTGGGACGACGATGGACGCCGCGACGTGGTGCTCGACTTCCTGTCGCCGGCGGCGCGCGTGCGGACGGTGGAGGCGAACGGGCAGGCGGCGGCGTGGCGCGCGGAGAACGACCACGTGGTGATCCCGGCGACGGCGCTGCGCGCGGGCGAGGCCAACGAGGTGCGCCTCACGTACGCGGCGGGCGACGAGGCGCTCAACCGCTCGGACGAATTCCTGTACGCGCTGTTCGTCCCCGATCGCCACCATTTCTCCCTTCCGGTCTTCGACCAGCCCAATCTGAAGGCGCGCTGGCGGCTCACGTTGACCGTCCCCGAGGGATGGACCGCGGTGTCGAACGGTGCCGAGGCTGAGGCCGCGCGGGTGGCCGCCGAGCCGGGCGACGGCGCGGTAGCCCAACCCCGCGTCTTCCGCTTCGCCGAAACGCGGCCCATCCCGTCCTATCTGTTCGCGTTCGCGGCTGGACGCTTCCAGGTGGAGACGGCGGAGCGGGACGGGCGCGCGATGCGGATGTTCCACCGCGAGACCGACGCCGGGCGGCTGGCGCGCAACCGCGAGGCGATCTTCGACCTGCACGCGAGCGCGCTCGCATGGCTCGAGGAGTACACCGGCATCGCGTATCCCTTCGACAAGTTCGACTTCGTGCTCGTCCCTGCCTTCCAGTACGGCGGCATGGAGCACCCGGGGGCGATCCTGTACCGGGCGGACGGCCTGCTGCTGGACGAATCGGCCACCCAGACCGACCAGCTCGACCGCGCCAGCGTGATCTCCCACGAGACCGCGCACATGTGGTTCGGCGATCTGGTGACGATGAACTGGTTCGACGATGTCTGGACCAAGGAGGTGTTCGCCAATTTCATGGCCGCGAAGATCGTGCACCCCTCGTTCCCGGACGTGGACCACGACCTGCGCTTCCTCATCGATCACGCCCCGTCGGCGTATGCGGTGGACCGCACCGCGGGCGCGAATGCGATCCGCCAGCAGCTCCCCAACCTGCGCGAAGCGGGCACGCTGTATGGCGCGATCATCTACGACAAGGCGCCGATCGTCATGCGCCAGCTCGAGGCGCGGGTGGGGGAGGCGGCGTTCCGGGAGGGGCTGCGCGAGTACCTGAAGACCTACGCCTACGGCAACGCCACCTGGCCCGACCTGATCGAGATTCTGGACGAGAACTCGTCTGGAGACCTGGAGTCGTGGAGCCGCGTGTGGGTGGAGGAGCCCGGCCGGCCCATCATCCGCGTCGAGCGGGAGGAGACGGAAGCGGGGACGCGCATCGTGCTGCGGCAGGAGGATCCGACCGGCGCCGGGCGCGTGTGGCCGCAGCGGCTCGAGGTAGCGGTGCCGGAGGAGAGCGCCGTCCGCCTGCGCGCGGTCGAGCTGGGCGAGGCGTCCGTGACGGTGGACGTCGCGGGGACGCCCGCGTGGATCCTCCCGGCCGGTGGCGGCCTCGAGTACGGCCGCTTCGTGCTGGACGACGTCAGCAGGTCGGCGCTCATGTCCGGTGTGGACGACATCGCCGAGGGGCGGGTGCGGGGCGCGGCGTGGCTGGCGCTGTGGGACGCGGTGCTCGAGGGGTACATCCCGCCGACCCTCTACCTCGACCGCCTGCTCGCCAGCCTCGCGGTCGAGAAGGATGAGCAGATCACGCAGCTCCTCCTCGGCGATCTCCAGACCACGTACTGGAAGCTTCTTCCGAGCATCGAGCGGGGGAGGAGGGGCCCTCAGGCCGAGGTGGTGCTGTGGAAGGGGG
>CAXNGW010000031.1:0-13454 GCA_964201975.1 Longimicrobiales bacterium
GGAGAGCTACTCGTTGATCCGTAGTCACCCAGTGGGCCAGGTCCTCCATGCACTCCTCCTGAATCATCGTCACCCGCTTTGGCGGTGACGGGGATCCCGGCGCCGACCTCTTCTGACGCTTACTCAGGGAGTCCGAGCTTCTTCATTAGCGCCTCGAGCTCAACTGGCTTCCCTTTCCCTTCTGCGAACGCGTAAGGGCAGCGAGCAGACGCGCTGCATTCTTGGGAGACCGCAACAGGTGTGCGGTCTCTTGCAGGCTCGCGAGTTCGTCGGCGGGAACCAGTGCCATGTCCTCGTGTCCGCGACGTTCGAGGATCGCCGGCTCCCTGCTGTTCTCGACCTCGTTCCAGATTTCGGCCAGGTTCTGGCGCGCGCGGCTGTTGCGGCGAGCCTCGCGAATGAACTCGCCTGCCCATGGATTCCATGAAGGCCTCCCGACTCTTGGCGCAGGACTACTCTGCAACGGCCCCCGAGTACGCAGCGCTGTGGGGTCCGGTGATCCTGCCGATGGCACTGCCTCTTCTTGCCTCGCTGCCTCTGGAGCAGGCCAGTCGAGTACTCGACGCGGGGACGGGAGTGGGCGGACTCATACGATACCTTCGGCTTCACGCACCAAGCGCGCTGATCTACGGGGTGGACTACTCGGAGGGGATGGTCCGCAGGGGGATACGCACAGAAACGTTTCCCGGTGCGGTGATGGATGCCCAGCATTTGGGCATCCGGTCGGGTGTCATGGACGTAATCGTGATGGCGTTCATGCTCTTCCACCTTCCGCAGCCGCTTCGAGGTCTAGCGGAAGCGAAGCGTGTACTGAAATCTGAAGGGTGGATCGGGCTGACCACATGGTCTCGGGATCCCGGCTTGCCGGGTGCGGCTCTTTGGTCGGAGGAGTTGGACCGGCTCGGGGCGGTTGCGGACCCACGGGACCCGATCGTGCGCCAACACGAGCTGGTTGATTCTCCCGAGAAGATCTCCCAGCTACTCGGTGACGCCGGCTTCAGGTCGATCGAGACCTGGCGAGAGAGCTTCGAGCATGCGTGGGATCCCGAATCTTTGCTGCTGCTGCAATACTCGTTGGGTGTGGCTGGCCGGCGGCTGGCGACACTCTCCGCTCAGGCTCAGGCCGATTGCGTGGATCGGGTGCGCGAGCGGATGGCCCGACTGGAAGAGCTTGTATGGAGACCGGAGGTGCTCTTCTCGATTGCTCAAACCTAACCGATCCGCTCCCGTGCTCGCGCCCACACCGCGTCGAACATCGCCTCGGTGAGCGTGCCGGTGAACGTGTTCTGCTGGCTCGGATGGTAGGACGCGATCAGATGCACGGGGGTGCGGCCCGCGTCCGCGGGGCGATGCACCAGCGCCTCCGCGGCGTGCGCGAACGGGGTGCGGCGACGCGGCAGAGCCCAGCCGAGCTCGCCCAGCACGCGCCATAGGCTTGTCCACGCAAAGCCACCCAGCGCGACGACGACGCGCACGCGGGGCGTGAGCGAGAGCTCGGCCTCGAGGTAGGGGAGGCAGCTCGCGCTCTCGGAGGGGAGGGGCTTGTTGGCGGGCGGGGCGCAGCGCACCGCGGCGGTGATGACACAGTCGGTCAGCACGAGGCCGTCGTCCCGCGCCACCGACGTGGGTTGGTTGGCGAAGCCGGCGCGGTGCAGCGCGCGGTAGAGCCAGTCCCCCGAGCGGTCGCCGGTGAACATTCGCCCGGTGCGGTTGCCACCGTGCGCGGCCGGTGCCAGCCCCACCACGAGCAGGCGCGCGTCGGGGTCGCCGAAAGCCGGCAGCGGCCGCCCCCAGTACTCCTCGTCGGCGAACGCGGCGCGGCGCGTGCGCGCCACCTCCTCCCGCCACGCCACCAGGCGCGGACAGCGCCGACAGCCCACCACCGTCGCCTCCACCTCCGCGATCGATGCGAACGGGATCGGCCGATCGGTCACGACCGCGCCTCGATCTCCTCCCGGGGGATCGCGTTGGCCGCGTCCACCGCGCCGGCCAGCAGCTCCGCAAAGCGGTCGAGGATGCCGGCCGGGTCGAGCGCGGACTCGAGCGTCCGCACCGCCGCCGGGCCGGCCGCGCGCGTCGCGAGGGCCGCTTCGGCGCGGATCGCCCAGCTGCCGCTGCCGCCCGGCCCCGGCTCGACGCGCACGCGCCGCTCGAGCCCGTCGCGGAACCACGCGAGGACGCGCGCTTCGGCCTGCCGGTTCAGATCCATGCCGTTCGCCAGCGCGAAGACGTTGAGCTTGCGATCGACCGCATCGAAGGACGCTTCGGTCATGGTCGGCCCTCCGCGGTTCAATGTGCAGAGACCCGGGCGTCCGCGGCCCCCCCCGGGGTTCTGTCGCCGGCCCGCCGGCCCGCCAGGCCAGAGTACGCATGCGGGCGCGGGCACGGCCAGACAAGGCTCGGCACGGAGCCTGCGTGGGCCGCAGGCGGACCATTATATCCAATACCCAGGAGGGGCGGTGGCGGGAGACGGCGTTCGCGAAGGGCAGGAAATCTCAAGCCGCATCCGGGAGGAGCTCGAGCGCATCCGCGAATCCGAGGGCCGGGTCGAGGAGGCGCTCGAGGCCGTGCGTCAGGCCCGCCGGCGGGTCGAGGTGATCGCTCGCGAGCTCGGTCGCGAGGCCGCCGGACCCCCGGTCAGCGCGAAGACATCGAGGAGCGATCCCAGCAGCGGGTGGGCCGCCTGGCGCGAGCCCGCGGCCGCCGCGCCCCCGGGCTCCCCCGAGCCTCCGCTTCCCGCGCCGCCGCCGGCCGCTCCGGTCGCGCGCGCGCCCGAGGGAATCCAGGCGCCCAAGAGTCCGAACCCGCAGCCCGGGTCGGGCCGCCGCCGCCGCGTCACCGCGGTCGGCTTGAGCGTCGCCGCGGTAGCCGTCGTGGGCTGGTTCGCGATCCGCGGTCTCCGGCAGGGCTCGGAGGTACAAGGGGTCGACCCTGCGCCCGGCGCCAGCACGTCGATCGCCGCGCCGAAGCCGGCGCCCGTGTCGGATCCCTCGCCCTCGTTGCCGCTGAACGCCATTCCGACCGATCCCGCCCTGCGACTGGCGTTCTATGATTCGCTCGTTGCGGCGCGCTCGAGCCTGTTCGAGCCCCTGCTCGAGGCGGTGGATTCGGGAACGAGCGACCGCGCGGTGAAGCGCGCAATCGCCAGGTGGCGCGAGGGTCCGGTGGACGCGCAGGACGCCGACCTTGTCCACTCCGCGATCCTGCAGCACGAGCTCAAGGGCCAGGATTCCCGCATCGAGATCGACGGGTAGGTGCTGCGCAATCCCTGCCGGGGGCGGTCGTGCACGGCGCTTCTCGACCTGTGGAAGAGCCAGCGCCAGATCTACGGTCTCCCTGCGGTCCCCGCGGATGCCACGACAGACGCGGGGGCGCTCCGCCAGGCCGAGGCCGCGGTCGTGCTGCAATGGCTGCGCGCCGCCAATCTTCCGGGATCGCCCGACTGAGGCATCGTCCGTGCGTCAGTCCAGCGGGTGCTTCCAGCGGAGCCCGGGAAAGCGCGCGAAGTCCCGGTCGGTCGTGATCCACTCGCAGCCGTGCTCGATCGCCATCGCTGCCAGGTAGGCGTTGGCGGCGAGCTCTCCCGGTGCCGCGCCCGCGTCCACCAGCGACGCAAAAATCTCCCAGTGGCGCGGCCCTGGCGCGACGGCGACCCGGTGCGGCCGCTCGCGCACCGAGCGCGCGAACGCGAGCGCGGCGCGCAGGGGCGTCGGATCGCGGAAGACGCGGGGATGCGTGACCACGCGCACGAAGCCGCTCAACACGAGGTCGCTCATCGCGTACGCGTTGGGGCCGCGCAGGAGGGTCTCCAGCCAGTCGCGGTAGTCGTCGTGATCGGGCGCGTCGGCGCGGTGGGCATAGACGAGAACGGTCACGTCGGGGAGCACCACGGCTCAGCCCTCGCCCTCGGACGGGACCGCCGCGGCGGCCGCGGCGCCCCGGTCCAGGTCCACGCCTGGCCAGGGGCCGCCCGTGCCGTAGGTCGGGAGGGAGTCCAGGACGGGGGCGGCGTCCACCCGCTCGGTTGTGAGCGCCAGGCGGAGGGAGTCCTCCAACAAGGCCGTCAGCGTCCGGCCGGTGTCGGCGGCGTGGCGCTTGGCGGCGGCCAGGAGATCGGGGGGGAGGCGAACGGTTGTGCGCATATGTCATGACATACGTAAGAGACATTAATATGTCAATACATTTGTCGGAGCCTGACCGGCGCGAAACCTGCGCCCCCGGTTTTCCGATATAGATTGCGGAGCGACCCACTCGTCGTCTGGTCCGAGGTCTGCCGTGACTCCCATCGTAATCGCCCTCCTGGCCGTGGTCGTTCTCCAGTCGCTGATGCTGGGCGCGCTCGTCCGCCTTTTTCGTCAGGAGCGGAAGGCCAACAAGCAGCGCCGCCTCGAGGCCCCCAACTCCAAGCACAAGTCGCCGTACGTGATGGACATGGGGGCGCGCGAGCGGTGGGAGTCGCTCGACCTGTCGCGCCTCCACGAGGTGAACCGCGAGGAGGTCGAGAAGCTGATCGGGAAGGTGCGCGCCACCGGCGTGAAGAGCCTGACCGTTCCCGAGCTGGCCTTCCTCGACCGCATGGCGGACGCGCACGACCGCGTCGGGGCGCGTCCGCGCGGTCCGGTCTTGCCCGGACCGGCCCCAAGCTGACACCATGGAGGAGCCCCGCCCGTCCGGGCGGCGGCCCTCCACGCACCACCCGTCTCCATTCATGCCCTTCCGTCTCGCACGGGCGTGCGCCGGCGTGCTCGTGCTCGCCGGGGCTCCCCATTTGGCGGGCCAGCAGTCAGCCGCGACCGACGTCCTCGACGGCGGGCTGGGGGTTGTGCGTGCGCATCTCTCCGTGGAGGACGCCGCCGCGGCGGCGGGCGTGCCGCTCCTCGATCCGGCTCCTCTCGTGGACGGCTTCGCGCCCTGGTTCGTCGGCAGCGTGGACCGGCTCATGGATGAGGCGATCACGGACGGGGTCGCTCCAGGCGCGGCGGTGGTGGTCGGCCACCGCGGCCGCGTCGTTCTCGCGAAGGGGTGGGGGCGCACCGACTCCGCGGCCGGCGCGCCCGCCGCGACCGTCGCGACCGTGTGGGATCTGGCGTCGGTCACCAAGGTCGCCGCGACCACGGTGGGGGCGATGGTGCTGGTGCAGGACGGCGCGCTCGACCTGGACGCCCCGGTCGCCCGCTACCTCCCCGGTTGGCCCGCCGATGGCGACCGGGGCCGCATCACCGTGCGCGACCTGCTCGGCCATACATCGGGTCTGGCCGTCGGCGCTCCGGTGGGCCGCGGCGGCCGCGCTGAGCTGATCGCGCGTCTGGCGCGCGTCCCGCTGCGCGCGGCGCCCGGCACCGACGAGGAGTACGGCGACCTCGACATGGTGCTGCTCGGGGCGGTTCTCGAGGCGGTGGCGGGGGAGCCGCTCGACCAGCTGCTCGCGCGCCGCGTCTACGCGCGGCTCGGCATGACCGAGACGGCGTTCCGCCCGCTGGACGCGGGCATAGCGCTAGAGCGCGTGGCGCCCACCGAGCGCATCCCGTCGGGGCTGATCCACGGGGTCGTCCACGACCCCATCGCGCGCGACCTGGGCGGGGTGTCGGGGAACGCCGGGCTGTTCGCCTCCGCGCGCGACCTCGCCACGCTCGCGTCGGCGCTGCTGTGGGAAGTCCCCGACCGGGTCGCGTGCCGCGCCGTGGTCCGCGACTTCACTCAGCCCTCCCTGACCGGCCGCTACGCCCTCGGGTGGGAGAGCGCGGCGGCGGGGACGATGTGGGGCGAGCTGTTCTCGCGCTTCGCGTTCGGACACGTCGGCTATACCGGCACCAGCCTCTGGATCGACCCCGAGCGCGACGTCTTCGTGGTGCTGCTCAGCAACCGCGTCAACCCGAGCGCGAGGAACCAGAAGCATCTCGAGCTGCGCTGGGCGCTGCACGCCGCGGTGCAGCGCGGCCTCGGGGATCTGGGGGAGGGATGGCCCCCGCTCGCCACCCCGCGGGATGGCTGCCTCGGCGACCAGATCGCGGCGGCCATCCGGCGACTGCCGCCGGTGCGGTGGCTGCGCTGACCTCTCTCCCGTGATCGTCATCATCGGGGGGGGGATCTCCGGGCTCGCGCTCGGGCGCGAGTTGGCCGCGCGCGGCGCCGATTTCGTCGTGCTCGAGGCGGGCGAGAGGGTCGGCGGCGTGATCCGGAGCGGGCGGGTCGAGGGCCACTTGCTCGACTGGGGCCCGCAGCGCACTCGGCTCACCGCAGGCATGCGCCAGGTGGTCGGCGAGCTGGGCCTGGGCGACCGCCTCGTCACCGCTCCGCCCGGGCTCGATCTCTTCGTCTACCGCACCGGCAAGCTTCGCCGCGTCCCCTTCTCGGTGGGCGCGTTCCTCGCCTCCGACATCGTGAGTCCAGCCGCCAAGGCGCGTCTCGCGCTCGAGCCCTTCACCGCGGGGCCCGATCCGGCGGAGAGCGTGGCGCGCTACTTCACCCGCAAGGTCGGCCGCGAGGTCTACGAGACGCTCGTGGGCCCGCTGTACGGCGGGCTCTACGCGTCGGACCCGGCGGACATGGTCGTCGGTCTCTCGCTCGCGCACGTGCTGCGCGAGTTCGGCGTCGGTCGGAGCCTCGTGCTCAAGCTCGCGCGGGCGGGCGGGCGGATCGCGCCCCCGCCGGCGTGCTCGTTCGCGGACGGGATGGAGACGCTCCCCGCCGCGCTCGCCGCCTCCCTGGGCGCGCGCGTCCGCACCAGCGCCCCGGCGCGCGCGCTGCGACCGCGCGGTTCCGGCTGGAGCGTGGAGACCGACGCGGGGACGCTCGCCGCCGCCGCGGTCGTCCTCGCGGTGCCCGCTGCCGCGGCCGCCCGCCTGCTCGCGCCGCTCGCCGCCGACGCGGCGGCGCGCATCGCGGGGCTGCGCTACAACCCGCTCGGCGTCGTCCACCTGCACGCCGACACCGAGCTGCGCGGGCTGGGCTTCCAGGTCTCGTTCGCGGAGCCGCTGGCGTTGCGCGGCGTCACCTACAACGACAGCCTGTTCGGCCGCGCGCACGTCTACACCGCCTACTTGGGCGGCGGCGCCCGCCCGGACGTCGTCGCGCGGCCGGACGACGCGCTCGCCCGCCTCGCGGTGGAGGAGTTCCGCCTCTGCACCGGCTACGACAGCCGGGTGCTCGCGGTGGCGCGCGAGGAGATGCCCGCGTGGGACCGGAGCTGGAGCGCGCTCGAGGGGCTGACGCTCCCGCCCGGTCTGCACCTCACCGCCAACTGGGAGAGCCGCCCCGGGCTCCCGGGGCGGTTCGCGCGCGCCCGCGCCCTCGCGGCCGCCCTGGCCGGGTGAGGCGGACGCGACCGCGCAGCCGACTCTCCGCTCAGGAGACCCCGGCGGCGCTCCCCTCCACCTCCAGCAGCCGCCGCTTCCGCCACAGCCCGCCGCCGTAGCCGGTCAAGCTGCCGTCGGCGCCGATCACGCGGTGACAGGGGATGACGACGGCGAGCCGGTTGTCGCCGTTCGCGCGCGCCACCGCGCGTACCGCGCTGGGCCGGCCGATGCGGCGCGCGACTTCGGCGTAGCTCGCGGTCTCCCCGAACGGGATACGGCCGAGCTCGGCCCACACCCGCTCCTGGAACGGGGTCCCCGCGGTGACGAGCGGTACCGTGAACACGCTGCGCCGACCCGTGAAATACTCCTCCAGCTCGCCCGCGACCGCGCTCAGTACGTCGTTCGCTCCCGGCGCGCGCACGCAGCCGAGCGTCCTGCGCACGCGCTCGAGCTGGGTGGGAAGCATGCGCCGATCGGCGAACTCGAGCAGGCAGAGGCCGGCGTCGGTCTCGCCAGCCACCATGGGGCCGAGCGGGGTCGCGATGCGCGTCAGCCGCACCAGCGGCGCGCCCTTGCGCGCCGACGGGCTGCCGCCGGCCAGCCGCTCGAACGCCTCGCCGAACCCGGACAGCGAGTCGAATCCGCTGTCGAGCGCTGCGCGCGTGACCGGGTCCCCCTCCTGGATGCGTCCCAGCGCCTCGCCCAGTCGGCGCGAGCGGCTGTAGCCGTGAAAGCTCATCCCGTGGGTGTGTTGGAACCACCGGCGCACGCGCGCCGGCGACAGCCCGAGCGCGACCAGATCCCCGTCGCGCCAGCGCCGTGCGGGCTCGGTGTCCACCTGCGCGAGCAGAGGGCGCAGCCAGTCGGGCGCGCCGCCCCGCGGCTCCAGCGGCCGGCAGCGGCGGCAGGGTCGTTAGCCCGCGAGCAGCGCCTCCCGCGGTGCGGCGAAGAACTCGACGTTCCTCGCCAGCGGTTGGCGCGCCGGGCAGCCCGGGCGGCAGAAGATGCCGGTGGTGCGGACGGCAAAGACGAACACGCCCTCGTAGGCGGCGTCCCGGCGCTCGAGTGCGCGCAGCATTTCGGCGCGCGGCGGCAGCGATGAGATTTCCATGGCGGTCAAGTTCATGCCGGCGCGATCTTGGTGCTACCGGAATTCGCGCGTCGAATTCGGACTCGGGCGGAGCGAACCCTTGAACAAGCTGTTCGGATTCATCGGCATGACGATCGGCGGGTGGGTGGGGTGGGCGCTGGGCGAGCCCATCTCGTTCTTCACCGCGTTCATGCTGTCGATGGTGGGGACCGGCCTGGGGCTGTGGGGCGCGTTCTGGGTCCAGCGCCGCTATTTCTGAGCGAGCAGCTCGAGGAACGCAAGCGTCCGCCCCACGCTGCCGGCGAGCATGAGCGGATCGTGGCCGCCCCCCGGGTAGAGGTAGTAGCCGTCCGCCGGCGCCCCGCGCCCGAGCGTCCAGCACGTCGAGCCCGGGCAGGTCGCGCGGGCGGCCCGCGAGCTCGTCCTCGATCACGGCCCGCGCGAACGCGTCGAAGAAGTCCGTCGGACCGAAGAACTCCACCACCCGGTCCACGCGGCGGTCGCGGATCCCCATCAGCAGCGCCACCCCGCCCCCGCGCGAGAACCCGATCGTGCCGACCCGCTCCGGGTCGACCGTGGGGACGATGGCGAGCACGGCGCCGAGCAGCGCCATCGCGTCGTCCACGTCGCGGTCCCACGGGCTGGCCTCGCCGCCCGAGCGGTAGGTGGTCGCGCCCACCACCAGCGGCTCGGCGCGGAACGACGGAATGATCCACGCGAAGCCGGCCGCGACGCCGCCGAGCGCGGTGGCGAGCAGCGCGATGTCGCTCGTGGACGCGCCCCCGTCTCCGCCGTGCAGGTAGACCAGAGCCGGCAGCCCCTTGGCGGCGGCACCATTGGCGGTGATCACCGCGCCGTAGTGGCGCCCACCCGGGATCGCGTGCGAGAGGACGCGCAGCGTGGCCGGGGCACCGGCGAGGGTGAAGGCCTGGGTGGCATCTACGCGCGGGTCCACGGGGGTGGGGTCGCGCGCGGACCAGTCGCCGCGGACGGCTTCGATCTCGGCCGCGGTCGGCGGCGCGAACAGGGCGGCCAGATCCACCGTGGAGCGGTCGTCGGGACCGGTGGCGCCGTCCCCGCACGCGGCCAGCGCGAGCGCGAGCGGAAGCGCCCGGAGCGCGGCCCGGATCCTGGGGGGGAGGACGCGGGTTCCAAGCCGCCGGATCACCCCCATCCAGCTCGAGGGAGCGCCGGCATGGACGAGTACGAGGAGGAGGCGGACGAGGTCGTCGCACCGGCCAAGAAGAGCGGTCTGGGGTTGCGCATCGGCCTCGCCGCCGCCATCGGGCTGGGCGCGCTCGCGTCCGGCTTCCTGCTCACCCGGCCGGGTCGCCGACTTGTCGCCGACGTGTTCGACGGGCGGCGCCGCACCGCGCTCGAGAGCCGCGTGCTCGACAACCTCTGGAGCGACCGCGTGCTGGGCCGCCGCCGTATCGACGTTGCCGAAGTTGCGCCGGGGCGCGTGACGCTGCGCGGAAGGGTGCGGAGTCGCGACGAGGTGGGCCGCGCCGTGGCGGTGGCGGAGCGGGCGAAGGGGGTGACCGGCGTGAGCGAGGAGCTCGAGGTGACGGAGCGCACTTAGCGCGCAGCCTCTTCGCCTCAGGTCAGTACCGCCGTGGCCAGCGACAGGAACAGCCCCATGCTGGCGACGTCGGTGGCGGTGGTGAGGAAGATGCTCGACGCGGTCGCGGGGTCGAAGCCGAGCTTGCGCAGGACGAGCGGGATGGTTGCCCCCGCGATGCCGCTGACGAGGCAGCTTCCCACCATCGCAAAAGCCACGATGGCCGCGAGCGGGAGGGCATTGGGGTTGTCCTGCATGCGGGCCACGAAATACATGCCGATCCCCGCCGTGATCCCGACCAACGCTCCGTTCATGGCGCCCAGCCGTGCCTCCTTGGCCACCAGCGCCCGCTCGGTGCCGGCCTTGAGCTCACCGAGCGTGAGCCCCCGCAGCGTCACCGCCAGCGCCTGGCAGCCGGTGTTCCCGGACTGGCCGGCGAGCACGGGCAGGAAGAGCGCGAGGATCACCATCTGATCAAGCGTTTGCTGGAAGATGCCCACCACCGCGGCCGCCACGAACGCGGTGAGCAGGTTGAGCTGTAGCCACGGATGACGCAGCTGGAGGCTGCGCAGCACGGGCGTGCCCAGCCGCTCCTCCTTGTCCACGCCGACCATGCGGCCGGGTTGCGCGGTGATCTCGAACGCGTGCTCCTCGAACATCGCCTGCCCGCGCACCAGCCCGACCAGGCGCCCCTCCCCGTCCACCACCGGATAGACGGGAAAGTGGCGCAGGATTACCTGCTTTATAGCTTCGTTCACGGGGGCGTCTGCGCGCAGCGCGAAAGCGTTGCGGAGCATCACGTCCTCGAGGATGGACGCGTGGTCGGAGACCAGCAGGTCGCGCATCGTGACGATGCCGATCAGGCGCCCGTCGTCGTCGATGACGAAGCAGTAGGTGATGAAGATCTTCTTCACTAGATCGCGCACGCGCGACACCACCTCGCCCACCGTCTGGTGCGCCTTGAACACCGCCGTGGGCGGTTCCATCAGGCGGCCGACGCTTTCCTCGGCGTAGCCGAGGTTGAGCGCCCATTGGCGCGTGATCGACTGCGGCCCGGTCGCGACCAGCTTCATGCGCGGCGCGTCGGCCATCTCCGGGATGATGTCTCCCACCAGCGCCGGGTTCATGCGGCGGAGCACGTCGATCGCCAGCTCGGTTTCGAGCTAATCGATGACGCGCGCGGCCCGCACCGGATCCATGTGCGACCGCTCGGTCGCGAGTCGCTCGGCGGCGGGCGAGGCCGGGGTCGGCGGTGACTCGGTGTCCTGGGTGGCTGCGTCCACGGGGGTTCTCCGGGGGGGGCCAGAGGAGATCGATCTCGCACGCTACGATCCCCCGGTCCCGCGAACAAGCGAGCGGCGCCGGCCGAGGCGGGCTAGCCTGCCCGCTTCAAAAGGTCCAGGATAGCCCCGCGCCCCATTCGGCCACCGTTCCCGCGAAGCCCTTATTGACCGCCCCACGCGACCGCCCGCGTCGGATCGTGCCCGCGCGCGGGGCGGGTCGCAAGCCCCACGCCGTCACGGCACCGCTCGTCGCTACCGAGGAGGGAGATGGACGCCCGCGCAGTCCGCTTCGTCGCCACCTCGCCCTGCGGCGAGGTGTCCGCACTTCTGCTGCGGCCGCCTTCGGCGCGCGCGATCCTCGCGCTCGCCCACGGGGCGGGTGCGGGGATGGAGCACCCGTTCATGGAGGAACTCGCCCGCGCGCTCGCGCGCCGGGACGTCGCGACCCTGCGCTACCGGTTCCCGTATACCGAAGCGGGTGGCCGCCGGCCAGACCCGCCCGCGGTTCTCGAAGCGACCGTGCGCGCGGCGGTGGAGGCGGCAGCCGCGGCCACTCCCGATCTCCCGGTTTTCGCGGGTGGCAAGTCGATGGGAGGGCGGATGACGTCGCGAGCCGCGGCGGCGGGGACGGGCCTGTCTGCGCGCGGGATCGTCTTCTTCGGCTTCCCGCTGCACGGCGCCGGGGGCCCTCCCGGAGTCGAGCGCGCCGCGCATCTCGCCGCCGTGCCCCAGCCGATGCTCTTTCTGCAGGGGACCCGTGACGCGCTCGCCGACCTCACGCTCATGAAGGGGGTGTGCGACGCGCTGCCGCGCGCGACGCTGCACGTGGTGGACGGCGCGGACCACGGCTTTCACGTGCCCAAGCGCACCGGGCGCAGCGACGCGCAGTTGATCGAGGAATTGGCGGACCTGACGGCCGCCTGGACGGAGCGGAGGCTCGCCATCCCTCTGGATTGACACGGCGTGTTCGTAAAATTAGGCTGCACTAGATCTTGAATTAGTTGAGCCTAAAGGAATACGCCATGAGCAGTCTCAGCAGAAGTCTTGGGCTCCTTCTCGGGGCGGTGCTCGCGGTCGGGTGCGATGCATTGTGGACGACGGCACCCGACGACGCCGACCTCTTCGACGCCCCCCTCGACGGCCTCGCTTCGCACGAGCTGACGGCGTTCGCACGCGGCGACGCCGAGTTCGCGCGCTCGTTCTTCCCGGCGGACGGGCTCGGGCCGCTGTTCAACAACGTTTCGTGCGCGAGCTGCCACAGCGGCGACGGACGCGGGCGCCCCGAGAACGCGCTGTCCCGTTTCGGCGAAGCTCCCGATCTCGCGCGCCACCTGGGAGGGCCGCAGCTCCAGGATCGCGCCATCGGGGGCGCGGTGGCGGAGACGCTTCCCGCCGGAATGCCGTTCTCGGTCCGCCTGCCGCCGCCCGTCTTCGGGGTCGGGCTGATCGAGGCGATCCCCGACGCCACCATCATGGCGCGCGCGGATCCGCTCGACGCGAACGGCGACGGCATCTCCGGTCGGGCGCACATGGTGGGGCGCTTCAGCCGCAAGGCGCAGGTCGCGGGGCTCTTCCAGCAGGTGGTCGAGGCCTACCACCAGGACATGGGGATCACCAGCGAGTTCCTGCCGACGGAAAATGTGAATCCCCTCGCGCTCTCTTCCAGCCAGGCGGCCGACCGCGCGCCGGATCCCGAGCTCACCACGGCGGCGCTGCACGCGGTGCTCGACTACGTCCGCATGCTGGCCCCGCCCCGCCCCGGCGACGACACCTCCGAGGTGGCGAGGGGTGGGGCGCTCTTCCGGACGGTCGGGTGCGCGGGGTGCCACGTGCCGGTGCTGCGCACGGGCCCTCACCGGATCCAGGCGCTCGCCCAGCGCGACGCCGAGCTGTACTCGGACCTCCTGCTGCACGATCTCGGCGCCGCTCTCTCCGACGGCCGCGCCGACGGCGACGCGGCCCCCAATGAATGGCGCACGACGCCCCTCTGGGGACTGCGGGTCATGCGCGACTTCCTCGACGGCGATGCCTTCTTCTTGCACGACGGCCGCGCCCGCAGCGTCGAGGAGGCGGTGGCGCTGCACGGCGGCGAGGCGGCCGCGGCCCGCGCCGCGTTCACGGCGCTCGCCCCGGCGGATCGGGCGGCGCTCGTGCGCTTCGTGGAGACCCGATGACGGCGCGTGCCTCCCGGGAAGACGCGGGCGAGACCGCTCCGATCGGCGCCG
>CAXNGW010000032.1:0-13445 GCA_964201975.1 Longimicrobiales bacterium
CCGCCGCCGTCCGCGCCCGCGCCGAGGTGGCGCGGGCGCGGACGGCGCTGCACCGGGCCGGGGTGGACGCCCCCGCGCTGCACGCGCTGGCCCAGTACGTGGTCGAGCGGAAGCGCTAGGTCAGGGGCTGAACCAGTAGCTCGCCTTGATCGCGAAGACGTTGCGGGATGGGCTCGAGAGGAGCCGGTCGAGATCGCGGCCGATGCGCAGGTCGTTCAGCTCCTCTGCACCCGCGCGCTGGTGCTGCCAAACCAGGAACAGCGTCGATCCCGCCCTCCACTCCCAGCGCAGCACCACGTTCCCGCGCAGGCTGCGCCGGTTGAAGTCGCCTTCCGCCACCCGAAAGCGGGGCGCCGGTCCCGCGCCGTCCGGGTCCACCGACAGCTGGCTGCCCTCGCGGGTCACCGTACCGACGTCCTTCCCGTAGCGCAGGAATGCGTAGGTGCTCGGTGCCAGCAGCTCCCGCAGCCCCTCGAAGTCCGCGCTCGCCACGAACGGCTGGCCGTACAGCTCGAGGGTCAGGTCGGGTTTGAACGTGATGTTGATGCGCGTGTTCAGGAACACCGTGGTGTGGTCGAGCTCGGAGAAGAGGTAGCGGTGCCCGAATGTGGAGCCGGCGGCGGGGTCCGCGACCGAGCCCACGTACTGCGACGCCGAGCGCTCGCGGCTGAAGCGCGGACCGACCTCCACGTTCCACGAGTCCGCGGGGCGCCAGCCGACCGTGGTCCCGGCGTCGAGCAGCGCGCCGCCCACCCCGTTCCAGACGTAGGAGCCGTTGCCGCCCACCGTCCAGCGCGGCCGGCGGTCCGACGCGAAGCTGCCTCCGACCCGGTAGCCGGAGGGCGTCCGGGTGAGCGGGCCGCCGCGCGTCAGCCGGTCGTTGAAGGCGGCGAAGTCGCGGGCCGCGTTGAGCCCCACCGTCCAGTAGTTCGCCAGCTGGCCGCCGCCGTTGGCCGAGACACTCGAGCCCACCAGATCCCAGCCGTAGTTCCAGCTCCCGTCCACCTGGAGCTGGGCATTCCAGTTCCTCAACGCTTGTCCCGGTCGATTCTGGACGTACCGGACGGCCGCGATCCCACCGAGCCGGTCCGCGTCCCGCTGGAAGCCGAGGTCGTTGACCTCGAAGCCGGGGCTGGTCGCGTTGATCCCGGCGCTGCCGCGATCCCGCTCGACGCGCTCTTGGGGACGAACGAGAACCATGCCTCCTCCTGCCGGCGCGCGATGAACCGCTCCAGCTGGATGCCCCACAGCTGCTCCGGTCCCTCGGCGAAGAGGAGCTGGCTGAACGGGATCCGCATCTCGGCCACCCAGCCCGAGTCGCTCCCGGTCGTCCTCACGTCCCAGACCGGATTCCAACTCGCGTCCCCCCCCGAGAGCTGTCCCCCGGACAGGCGGGTGTCCCTGCGCACCCCGGCGGGGTTGGTGTGGAAGCGGTAGGCGGTGAGGCCGTCCCGGTAACTGTCGAACGCGACTGTGAACTTGTCCGAGTCGAACATCACGACGTCGCGGCGCGCCAGGTGGCTGGTCACGGGCGAGCGGTCGTAGAACGACGCTCCCACGTGCAGGTTGTCGTCGTCGTAGAGGATGCGGACCTCGGTACGCTCCGTGACCGGCGCCCCTTCCTCGGGATCAATCTGGGTGAAATCGGTGGCGGGGGCGGCGGCGGCCCAGGCGGCCTCGTCCAGCACCCCGTCGAGCGAGATCGGCTGCGAGGTCCGCGCGGCCACCGCCGGCCCGCGCCCCGCTACGGCCGAGGGGACCTCCTGGGAGAAGGCGGGGTCCGGGATCAGCAGCGCGGCGAGGAGGGCCAGCCCCCAGGGGAGCGCGCGGCTACGGTAGGCAGGTATGGGCATGGCCCACAAAATAGCCGCGCCGCCGCCGGCTGCGCCCAACCGCCGATCGGGCATTAGATTCAACGGTCCGGAAGCCGGCGCCACATTCACCGGCGCCACACTCAGGAGACTGCCCGGGTGGCATCCATTCTCGAGCGCGTCCATTCCCCCGCCGACGTGCGGGCTCTCTCCCGCGAGGATCTCCACCGGCTCGTCGCGGAGGTGCGCGAACGGCACATCGACGTGGTGTCGGAAAAGGGGGGGCATTTCGGTGCCACGCTGGGGGTGGCGGAGCTCACGGTCGCGCTCCACCACGTCTACGACACGCCGCGCGACAAGGTGGTGTGGGACACCGGGCATCAGGCCTACATCCACAAGATCCTTACCGGGCGCAACGAGCGCCTCCCCTCCATCCGCACCCGTCACGGGCTCGCCCCCTTCCTCCGCCGCGACGAATCGGAGTACGACGTGTTTGGGGCGGGCCACGCCGCCACCTCGATCTCGGCCGCGTGGGGGATCGCCACCGCGCGCGATCTGAACAAGGACGACTTCGAGGTGGTGGCGCTGATCGGCGACGGCGCGATGGGGTGCGGTCTCGCGTACGAGGCGCTCAACAACGCCGGCCACACCGGTCGCGACTTCACGGTGGTCCTGAACGACAACGACATGTCGATCGGCCCCGCAGTCGGGGCGATGAACAAGTACCTCACCGGGATGATCACGAACCCCGCGTACAACAAGGTGCGCACGGTCGTCAAGGATGTCTTGCACCGCATACCGACCAGCCTCGGCCAGCTGATGGAGGAGGCGGCGGGGAAGATCGAGGAGAGCATGAAGGCCCTGCTCACCCCGGGCATGCTCTTCGAGGAGCTGGGCTTCCGCTACGTCGGTCCGGTCGAGGGGCACGACCTGGACGCGCTGGTCGAGACGCTCGCGCGCGTGCGCAAGCTGTCGGGTCCGATTCTCGTGCACGTCATCACCCGCAAGGGGAAGGGGTTCCACCTCGCTGAGGAGGACCCGTGGACGTGGCACGCGGCGAGCCCGTTCGACAAGATCACCGGCCGCGGCCGTAAGAAGATCACGAGCGCGCCTCCCGCGCTGCCGCGCTACCAGAAGGTGTTCGGCACCGGGCTCACGGAGCTTGCCGCCGAGAACCCGAAGGTGGTCGCGATCACCGCCGCGATGCCCGACGGCACGAGCACGGACATCTTTTCCAAGGTCCATCCCGAACGCTATTTCGATGTCGGCATCGCCGAGGGCCACGGGGTGACGTTCGCCGCGGGCCTCGCCACCGAGGGAATCCGGCCGGTCGTCGCGATCTACTCGACGTTCCTGCAGCGCGCGTTCGATTCGATCGTCCACGACGTCGCGCTCCAGGATCTGCCGGTGGTTTTCTGCATGGATCGCGCAGGGATCGCGGGCGAGGACGGGCCCACCCACCACGGCGCGTTCGACATCGCGTACATGCTGTGCGTGCCCGGCATGACGGTGACGGCTCCCATGGATGGGATCGAGATGCTCGGGCTGTTGCGCACCGGCGTCGAGCACCTCACCGGCCCCTTCAGCATCCGCTGGCCCCGCGACACCGTGCCCGAGGAGGTGCCGCCGATCTCGCAGATCGCCCCGGTGCCGTACGGGACGTGGGAGGTGGTGCGGAAGGGGGAGGGGATCGCGATCCTGGCTGCCGGCACTATGGTGCTGCCTGCTCTCCAGGCGGCGACCAAGCTCGGCGAAGACGGCATCCACGCCACCGTGGTGAACTGCCGCTACCTCAAGCCCTACGACCGCGCCGTGTTCGAGGACGTGGTCAGCACCCACGCCGCGATCCTCACTCTCGAGGAGGGCGCCATGGTGAACGGCTTCGGCGCCTACATGGCGCGCGAGATCGACACGTTCGCGGGTGCGCGCGCCGTGCGCGTGGAGACGATGGGCCTCCCAGACCGCTTCATCGAGCACGGCACGCGCGAGGAGCTCCTCGCCGAGATCGGACTCGACACGGCGGGGATCGTGGCGCGCGTGCGCCAGGTCGCGGAGAGAGCCCCCATCCGCCGCGCGGCGCGGGAGAGCGCTTGACCAAGAAGCCACCCCGACGTCTGGGGGTGATCGCCCGCGAGCGCCGACCCGACCTGGACGCCTTGTTGGGGCGCGTGCACACGGCGGCCGCTGCACGCGGGATGGAAGTGCGCTTCGAGCGACCCATCGCCGACTACGCGCCGGGCGGCACCGCGCTCAATCTGGACGCCGAGCCCGTGGACATGATCCTCTCGCTCGGCGGCGACGGCACGCTGCTGCGCGCCGCGCGCACGGTGATCGGCCACGACATCCCGATCCTCGGCATCAACATGGGGAACTTGGGCTTCCTCACCTCGGCCGCGGCCGACGAGCTGGAAGCCACCTTGGGCCGGCTCGCCGCGGGCGACTACTTCCTCGACCGGCGCTTCACGCTCAAGGCCAGCGTGCTCGACGACCAGGGCAGCGTGGTGGACGTGCACCACGCGCTCAACGATTTCGTCGTCCACAAGGCGGCCGTGGCAGCGCGCGTCACCCGCCTGGACCTGTGGGTGGAGGGGGGAATCCGGCGCGAGGAGATCGGCAGCTTCTCAGGCGACGGGGTAATCCTGTCGAGTCCGACCGGATCGACCGCGTACTCGCTCTCGGCCGGCGGACCGATCGTGCATCCGACCATGGAGTGCCTGGTCGTCACCCCGATCGCGCCCCACACGCTCGCGTTGCGTCCGCTGGTGATCCCATCGTCGCGCAAGGTGACCATCCAGGCCGCCGACCCGGACCAGGATCTGATCCTCACCGTGGATGGCCAAGAGGTGCGCGGGCTCGGCCACGGCGAAGCGGTGAGGGTGGAGAAGGGAGACCAGCAGGTGAGCCTGGTCCGCTTCCCCGGTCAGAGCTTCTTCTCCACCCTCCGCTACAAGCTCAACTGGGCGGTGCGCTCGGGGGGCGGCGCCTAGTTTGTTTTAGCCGCGCGCTCCTGCCGGTCGGCCTTGGCGCGGATAGGCTGATCCCTCACGTAGCGGGAGGGTCAAGGGGATTTTGAACCGACGTCGTGAAATGACATTGAGCCGACTCCGCCCGCGCCTCTATGATTGTCCCGTGATTCCATCCCTCGCCCCGCTCCCGACACTGTGCTGACCCAGCTCCGGGTCCGGGACTACGCGGTCCTGGACGACGTGAGCCTCGAGCTCGGCCCGGGCCTGTCCGCGCTTTCCGGCGAGACTGGGGCGGGGAAGTCGCTCCTCGTGGGGGCCCTTTCCCTCCTGCTGGGCGAGCGCGCCACCGCCGACATGGTGCGGGCGGGGGCTGCCCGGGCGGTCGTCGAAGGCGTGTTCGACGTGAGCGCGCGGGCGGATCTCGCGGCTCGCCTGGCCGAGCTCGGTATCGAGCCCGACGACGGCCGTCTTATCCTCAAGCGCGAGGTCGCGGCCGAAGGCCGCAGCCGCGCCTGGGTGAACGGCTCTCCGGTCACCGCCGCGCTCGTGGGAGAACTGGGCTCCGCCCTGGTGGATCTGCACGGGCAGCACGAGCACCAGGCGCTCCTGCGCACGGACGAACAGCGTCGCATCCTGGACGCGTTCGCGGGCGCGTCCGCTGTCGCTGAAGAGGTCGCCGACCGGTTCGCAGAGCGCGCACGCCTGACGCGGCAGCTCGACGACGCGGACGCGCGCCGGCGCGACCTCCAGGCGCGCGCCGACTTCCTGCGCTTCCAGAAGGACGAGATTTTCGACGCCCAGCCGGAGGGCGGTGAGGACCGCTCACTCGACGAAGAGGGCAAGCGCCTGGAGCACGCGGGCGAGCTGGCGGCGGAGACGGGCGCCCTGCACGACCGCCTGTACGCCGCTGAAGACGCGCTCGCCGACCAGGTCGCGGCGGCGCGCACCATCCTCGAGCGTCTGGCCCGCCTCGACCCGACGCTCATGGAGAGCGCCGACCTCCTCGAAGCCGCGTACCAGCAGCTCGCCGAGGCGGGTCGCCGGCTCGGGGACTACGCCGACGGCGTGGAGCAGGACCCGGCACGCCTGGAGTGGATCCGCCGCCGCCTCGACCAGCTCTTCCGCCTGAAGCGGAAGTACGGGCCCGAGCTGCCCGAGGTGATCGAGACCGGAAGAAAGGTGGCCGCCGAGTTGGACGAGCTGGAGAGCGCCGCGTTCGACCTGGACCGCCTGCGCGACCGCGTGCGCGACGCGGGCGAGCGGCTCGCGGAGGCGGCCGCGCGGCTCACGCGGGCGCGGAGCGCGGCGGCGCGCGCGCTCGAGTCGGCCGTGGAGGCGCTGCTGCCGGAGCTGGGCATGCCGGGCGGGACCTTCCAGGTCGCGCTGCAACCGCTGGACGAAGCGAACAGCGGCGGGTCCGAAAGGGTCGAGCTGCGCGTGTCGCTCAACCCGGGCTTCGAGCCGCGTCCGCTGCGGCGTGTGGCCAGCGGGGGCGAGCTGTCGCGCGTGATGCTCGCGCTCAAAACCGTGCTCGCTGCGGTGGACCGAGCGCCGACGCTCGTCTTCGACGAGATCGACGCGGGCATCGGCGGCGCGGTCGCGGTCGCGGTGGCGGCGAAGCTGCGTGCCGTGGCCGCGGCGCATCAGGTGCTGGTGGTCACCCACCTGCCGCAGCTGGCGTCGCGCGCGCACGTGCACATCGTGGTGGAGAAGGGAGCGCGACTGGGGGTGGCGAGCACGCGGGTGCGCGCGCTGGACGGCGAGGAGCGGGTGCGCGAGATCGCGCGCATGCTGGGGGGCGATCCCGAGTCGCAGCGCTCGCGCGAGCACGCGCGCGAGCTGCTCGGAGTGGCCGGCTAACGCGCGAGCGTCACGGGCGCAGGCTCGGCGCCCCACAACCGCACGAAGAGCCGCCCGGTCGCTTCCATGCGGGTTCCGGCGGGCGCGTTGCCCGTTCCGGCCAGACCGTGCCGCACCGCCAGCCTCACTTCGAAGGGCAGCCCGGTGCGGCCGTCCCGCCACGTGGTGAGGGTCGAGAACGCCACCCCCACACCGACCTCGTGCAGCGCCGTCGCGGTCTCGTCCTCGAGGAGCGAGGCCGGATCGGGCGTCGGGATCACCGAGGACGGGTCCCCGACCGATTGGTACCGGTCCGCCGTCTTGGACGAGAGTCGGTAGAGTCCCCCGAGCGACAGCTCGTCGATCAGATACCACGCGGGCGCCAGCTCGACGCCGAGATAGCGCCCGGGCGTCCAGCGCACGAGCGAGCGCGTGGCGAACGGCGCGAACACCTCCTCCGGTGGGGCCACGCGGCGCAGCAGGTCGGTCGCACGCTGCACGCCGAAGCGCGCCTCGCCGCGCAGCCCGAGGCGGGTCCAGCGCAGGTCGGCGAATGCGCCCGCCTCCAGGTCGAGCTGCCCGTCCCCGCTGCCTATGTCGAGCGGGATGTCGGGGTTGTCGGGGTGTCCGGTCGGCAGCCGCACCAGCGCCTGGCCGCCGATCAGGTAGCGGAAGCGCGCCCGGGCCGCCGCGGAGTCGCGTACCGCGCCCTCCAGCAGCCTGAACGCGGCGCTCAACTCGACGTCGCCCAGCTGCCAGAAGCTCGCGTCGCTCGCGAGCGGCTGGAGGAGCTGCACACCCGCCGCCGGATCGGTGAGCAGCTGACCCAGCTGCTTTTGATCGAGCGGCCCGCTGGCGAGCGGGGGATCGCCGGGGAGCGGCACGCCCGCGGCGCGCGCCCCGATCTCCTGGCGCAGCGCCGTGACCCGCTGGGCCAGGAGGATCGCCTCGGCGGACCCCTGCGTGATGAACAGAGGCGACGCGGCGTAGGCGCCGCTGAGTCCCGTCTGGAACGCGGTGTAGCGGCCGAGCAGGTCGGTGAGCGCCGCGCACTCGGGCCCCGGGCACCCCTGACCCACGCGTGTCTGCAGCGCGGTGCGGCCGGCGGCGAGGCCGGCGAGGAAGGCGGTCACACGGCCGTCGCCGGCCAGCCGGGGATTCATGCCGACGTTGGCGGTGCTGCCGGCACGGAAGTCCACCGCGACTTCGGTGCGCGCTTTCACCAGCGGCGCCCTCACGCCGAGGGTAAGCCAGTCGAACACCCCCAGCGCCGCGCCGAACGAGATCCCGGTGCGGTCACGCAGGACGAGCGCGCGGGTGGAGCCGAGAAGGAGGCGCACGGGCCCGGTGCCCAGCGCCGTTCTCAGATGCCCCTCGAGCGGGGCGAGGCGGAGCAGCGGGGCGTTCTCCAGATCCCAGGCGAGGGGCTCCGACCCCTCCACCCGCTCCCCGTCCCGGACGTGGACGCCGAAGCGCCGGTCCCACAAATCGAAGGAGGGCGACAGCTCGATCCGTAGGCGGCCAGCGGGCGCCAGGAGGCCTTCGCTGAGCTGCGCGCCCAGGGGGACCGCCGGCGCCAGCGCCACTGCCGCCAGGAGCAGGGCGGCGAGGAAGGTCGAGGTCGGGCGAGCCATGCGGGGCGGGCAGCTCCGGGAGTGGAAAATTCCGATTCTTGTCCCCGGTCTGCGCCTCCGGGAGAGGCCTCAAGATAGCGAAATTCCGGCCGCGGCGCCTTGACACTCCCGAGGGCGATTTCTACCTTCCAGAGCCTACAAATCCCGCGGGAATAGCTCAGTTGGTAGAGCATCACCTTGCCAAGGTGAGGGTCGCCGGTTCGAGTCCGGTTTCCCGCTCTTTTGGAGGATAAAGGGGGGCGGCGTCCGTGGACGACGCCCCCCTTTACGTTGGCGCCGTAGCCAAGTGGTAAGGCATAGGACTGCAAATCCTTGATCCCCGGTTCGAATCCGGGCGGCGCCTCATTACGCGAAAACGGCTCCCGTGGGGTTTCCACGAGAGCCGTTTTCTATTGGCGGGCCGCCTACTTAAGCGCCGGCTTCGTGACCGAGACCAGGTTGATCTGCCCGATCTCGTAGAAGATGCCGCCCAGGTTCGCGTCGGGCAGAGGCGTTTCTCCAGCCGGGTAGCCGTTCTCGCGAAGGATCCAGGCCAACAGCCCCAGATACTGTTCGCTGCTCAGGGTGCCGGGCGCGGTGTAGGGCATCCGGGTGCTCATGTATTCCCAGAGCCGGTAGAGCGACTGGTCCGACCACTTGGCCAGGAAGGACGGGCCCTTCAAGGGAGCCCCCCCGGCGTGGCACGTGGAGCAGATCGCCGCGTACGTCTGCTCGCCCAGGTCCGCCTGCGCGTTGGTGTACACGCCGTCCATCGTCGAACGCATCGCCGGAAGCTGGGCAGCGGCCGGTGAGGCCGAGGCCGCGAGCAGCAGCAACGCGAAAGGCAGCGCCCGCGAGATCCGTCGCCGTGGGGTGTCGGAATTGTGCGCGTGCATGCGGACGGAGTTCTCCTGGTTGGGATTCAATCGAACTCAGCCTGTGGACTGCGCCGGGGTACGGAGCAGCCAACCAGGGACGCTACTGCTGGGATTACATACCCCGGCCGCCCCTCCGCGGGTCCCGCGGTCGCGCGTTGATAGCACCCGCTCGATCCCCGGGGTGAACCGCAGTCTACGGGACTAGCCGCCCAGGCGCTCAGCCCCACCCCACGCTCGCCGCAATGATCAGGTAGAGGCCGATCAACGCGCTGGAGGCCGTGCTGCATCCGCTCGGGCACCGGCTGGTGCGCGCCGGCTCGGGGCGCGAAGCTCTGCGGGAGGTGCTGCGCAACGACTTCGCGGTGATCCTGATGGACGTGCAGATGCCCGAGATCAACGGCTTCGAGACGGCGCATCTCATCAAGTCGCGCACGAAGTCGCGGGACGTGCCCATCATCTTCCTGACCGCGATCAGCAAGGACGAGAACTACCTCTTCGAGGGGTACCACGCCGGGGCGGTGGACTACCTCTTCAAGCCCTTCCAGCCCGACATCCTGCGCTCCAAGGTCATGGTCTTCGTGGACCTGTTCCTGAAGCAGCGCGAGATCGAGCGCCAGGGAGAGCTGCTGCGCGCCAGCGAGCGGCGCGAGCTCGAGCTCCGCCACCGCGCCGGCCTGATGGAGGTGGAGGCGCGCCACGCCCAGATCGTGGAGTCGGCGATGGACCCGGTCGTGAGCTTCGGCGACGACCACCGCATTCGCGTCTTCAACGGGGCGGCGCAGCGCACCTTCCGGATCGCGGCCGCACAGGCCGTGGGTCAGCGGATCGACGACTTCCTTCGGCTCGGTGACGGCATGCCGGATAAGTTTCCGGCCGAGTACACCCTGTCCACCCTCCAGCTCGAGGGCGGGCGGGAGCACACCGTGATCCTGCGCGACGTGTCGGAGCGGCGGCGCGCGGAGGGTCTGATCACTGCGCGGACCGCATCGCTGGCGCACACGCTCGAGGAGCTGCGCGCGGTCAACGAACAGCTCGGAGATCGCACGCGCGAGCTGGAAGAGGCGATGGGCACGCGCAACCGCTTCTATGCCTCCATGAGCCACGAGCTGCGCACCCCGATCAACGCGATCATGGGGTACACCTCGCTCCTTCTCGATGGCATCTTCGGGGAAATAAGGGGAGAGCAGAAGGAGAGCGTCGAGCGGACGCTATTGGCCGCGAACCACCTCCTCGAGCTGGTCAACGACATCCTCGACCTGTCCAAGGTGGAAGCGGGCAAGATGGAGCTGCGCGTAGAGTCCGTCGTGTTCCCCGACCTCATCCTCGAGCTGTTCGCCACGGTGACGCCGTTGGCCGAGCAAGATGGGGTGGAGCTGGTCCTGGACGCGTGCGAGGACACCATCTCCTCGGACCCCCGCCGGCTGCGGCAGATCATGCTCAACCTCCTGTCCAACGCGATCAAGTTCGGCGACCACAAGCCGGTGCGCGTTGCGTGCACCCGTGACGACGAGAACCGTCTGGTGCTCGAGGTCCAGGACGGCGGGCCCGGCATCGCGGAAGAGGATCAGGAGAGGATCTTCGAAGAATTCGTGCAGCTCGAGCACCAGCAAGCGCCCGGCACCGGCTTTGGCCTGCCGATCTCGCGCCGGCTCGCCGAGTTGCTGAGCGGCACGCTCACCGTCACGTCGACGCCGGGGGAGGGGAGCGCGTTCCGCCTCATCCTGCCGGCGGCGGGATCCGAGCCCAAGCCCCAGGCGAAGCGCGAGCTCGCCGGTCAGGGGCAGCCGTGAGCGCGGGCGGGGACCCCTCGCACGAGCCCCTGGGCCAGGGCGAGATCGAGACCCTGCACGCCGAGTTGCGCGCGGCGCTCCAGCATCAGCGGGCCGCGGTGGAAAGGGTCAAGGAGACTCAGGCCGAGGTGGAGGCGCTCATGCGGCGCGCGCGGGAGCTCCTCAATCTCTACCACATCCCGAGCACCTTCCACCACGCCAGCCCCACCGTCCCCCAGATCAGCATGTACGCGAGCGACATCAGGAACCCGACCTTCCACCATCGCCCGGTCGTGACGTAGCCGGTCGAGTACAGGATCGGCCCCGGCGTCGTGCCGTAGTGGGTGAGACAGGCGGAGAGGTTGGCGGAGATCGCCAGGCTGAAGACGGCCAGCGCGGCGGGCGCTCCGGCTGCGACCAGGAGCGAAGCGAACGGCAGGAACATCGACACGATGTGGGTGGTGACGCTGGCGAAGAAGTAGTGCACGTAGAAATAGAGCACGACGATGGCCGCCATCAGCGTGGGCCAGGTCCACCCCCCGAACACCAACGACGCGGAGTCGGCGAACGCGGTCGTGATGCCGAACTCGTTGATCGCCTCCCCCATGCGGATCACTCCGCCGAACCAGAGGAAGACATCCCACGCGGTGTGCTCGCGGATGATGTCGGACCACAGCAGGGTGCGGGTCGCGAGCAGGCCGACCACGCCGAGGAGCGCCACCGTGACCGTGGCGAGGCCGTGGACCGAGGCGGTCGCCCACAGCGCGACCACCAGCAGCAGCACCGTGATCACCTTGATCTCGGCCACGGTGATGGAGCCGAGCGCCGCAAGCTCCGCGCGACCCATCGCCGCCGCCTCGGGCGTGTGCCGGACCTCGGGCGGGTTGAACTTGTAGACGATCCACGGGATCGCCGCGAACGTCACCAGCGCCGGCACGATCGTGACCAGCAGCCAGCGCGACCAGCTCATCGACACTCCGAACGCCTGGAGCGCTATCCCCGCCGCGATCGGGTTGCTCGCCTGGCCGGTCAGGTACATCGCGCACGCCAGCGTGTCGCCCATGTAGAGGGTCAGCATCAGGTAGCTGCCCAGCTTCTTCGACGTCGGTCCGGGCGTGGACCCGTAGATGCCGGACAGCGAGCGCGAGATCGGCATCAGCACGCCTCCGATGCGCGACGAGTTGCCCGGGACCACCGTCGCCATCGCCACGTCGCACGCGACCAGCGAGTAGCCGAGCCCGAGCGACGTGTGCCCGATCGTGCGGATCAGCCAGAAGGCGAGCCGCTGCGACAGGCCGCTGTTGATCACCGCGCGCGAGAACAGGAACGCCGCAATGACCAGCCACACGGTGGTGTTGCCGTAGCCGGCGAGCGCCTGCGCCGGAGTCAGCACGCGCGTGAGCATGATCACGAGCACGCCGGTCAGCACCGCAGCCCCGCTCGGGACCGGCCGCAGCATCAGCGCCAGCACGGTGCACACGAAGATGGCCAGCATGCGCCATCCCTGGACGGTGACCGCCTCCGGGCGGGGCACCACGTACAGGATGAGAAGGGCGACCAGCACCAGCACGCCCAGCGATACCAGCGGCGGGACGGCCGGGGGATCGGAGACGGGCGGCGGCGGGGGGGCGGCTCCCGCGCGCGGCTCCACGGCCAGGCTCTCGACGGGGTTTGCCAAGGGTGCGGTCCTCCTCACGCGGGGCGGAGTGGAGCGGCGAGGTGCGAAGTCTTGGCCGGAGGGCCCCGTCGGCGCCAGCCCGGGGGGCCGCGTGAGCCCATGGGCTCAGCGCAGCACGCCGAACAGGCTGCTGAACTCGTCGGTCCAGACCACGAGATGCTCGGATCGGGGCAGGGCGCTCCCCGCCCCCAGACTCTCGATGAGGCTCGAGTCGGCGGTGACGATCACCCACCGGCTGGGGGTGCCGCCGCTCCCCGGCGGGGGTGCGAACGCGATCTCGACCGCGGGCCTGCCCAGAGTGGCCGCGAGCCCCCGCACCACGGGCGCCAGGTCCACGTGGCGATTGGTCACGTTGAAGGCGAGCACGCCCCCTTCGGCGAGGGCAGACTGGTAGAGCAGCGCACTCTCGCGCGTGAGCAGGTGGACGGGGACCGCATCACCCGTGAAGGCGTCGATCACGAGGACGTCGAAGCGGCCGCGGGCCGACGGGTCGGCCAGCTCGCGCTCGAGCGAGAGCCGACCGTCGCCCAGCACCACCGACACGGCCGCGCGGCTCTTGTCGAGGAAGGTGAAGTAGCGGCGGGCCAGCGCCTCGACCTCCGGGTTGAGCTCGTAGAAGCGAATGCTGTCGCCGGCCTCTCCCCAGGCGGCGAGCGTCCCCACTCCCAGCCCGATCACGCCGATGCGTACCGGTTGCCCGGCGCGGCGCCGGGGATGTGCGCGGATGGCCCGTTCTACCCCACTCCCGGCGGTAAAGTAGGCGGTGGCCTCGCCCGCGCGGGCGGGGTCCAGGAACTCCCCGCCGTGGAGGATGCGGCCGACTCGCAGCACGCGTTGCTCGCGCATCACTCCGGCGGGTGCGTCCTGCACGCGCAGCACACCGTAGAAGCC
>CAXNGW010000033.1:0-13359 GCA_964201975.1 Longimicrobiales bacterium
AGCTCGCCCAGCCGCGGCGACACCACGGCGAAGCTCACGCCGGCCCGGGCGCTCAGGGCTTCCTCCGCGGCGCGGATCCCCTCGACCAGGAAGAACCCCTCCCGCTCCCTGGTCTTGCGCTGCCGCAGCCGGCCGATCAGGCGCTCGCGCTCGCGGCTCAACGCCACCGATGCTCCCGTGCCACGGCAACCATCCTCTGTATAGGTTGAGCCCGTTCCCGCCTCGTCCCTCCGGAGCCCCCGACGTGCCCCATCCCCACCCCCAGGCCCGCGCGGGCGCGCTGACGATCGCCGGCAGCGACAGCGGCGGCGGCGCCGGGATCCAGGCGGATCTCAAGACGTTCCACGCGTTCGGCGTGTTCGGCACCAGCGCGGTCACCGCGATCACCGCCCAGAACACCCTCGGGGTCACCGCCGTGCACCTCGTGCCGGTGGACGTCGTGCGCGCGCAGATCGACGCGGTGGTGGAGGACCTGGCACCCGCCGCGGTCAAGACGGGAATGCTCGCGACCGCCGCGCTGGTCGAGGCCGTGGCGCGCGCGATCCGGCACCATGGACTCGAACGCTACGTCCTCGACCCCGTGATGGTGGCCACTTCGGGCGATCGGCTGCTCGACCCCGATGCGGAAGGCGCGCTCGTGAGGAGCCTCGTGCCGCTGGCTCTGCTGGTGACGCCGAACCTCCACGAAGCGGGGATCCTCACCGGCCGCGCCGTGCGCACCGTGGACGACATGCGCGGGGCCGCGCACGACCTGGTAGCCATGGGCGCGCGCGCCGCGCTGGTGAAGGGTGGCCACCTGGAGGACGGCGAAGCGGTGGACGTGCTCTTGAGCGACGGCGAGGAGCGCAGCTGGCGTCGCGCGCGTCTCCCCGGACGGAGCACGCACGGGACCGGGTGCACGCTGTCGGCGGCGATCACCGCTGAGCTCGCGCGCGGCGTCCCGCTCGCCGACGCGGTGGACCGCGCGGTGGGCTTCGTGGCGCGCGCGATCGCCGGCGCGCCGGGGCTCGGCCGCGGCCACGGTCCGATCGACCATTTCGCCTCTCCCGATGGCTGAGGACGCCTGGGTCACTGGAGGCGCCGCACGACGCCGCGCAGCAGCCGCTCCAGGGTGCCCGCTGAGGCGCGACCGACCTCGATCACCTCCGTGTGGCTCAGCGGCGAAGACGCGATCCCAGCAGCGTGGTTGGTGACCAGGGACAGGCCGAGACAGCGGACGCCGATCGCGCTCGCAGCGCCGACCTCCAGGACGGTGGACATCCCGACCACGTCCGCTCCCAGGCTGCCCAGCATGCGGATCTCGGCGGGCGTCTCGTAGGAGGGCCCGCTCACCCCCGCGTAGACCCCCGCGGGCAAGTCCACGTTCAACTCGCGCGCGCAGGCCGCGGCGAGGGCGCGTAGCTCCCGGTCGTAGGGCTCGCGAGGCGAGCCGGTCGTGGGCGCGGCGCCGAGCGCGAGCGGCGCTGTCCGTCCCGTCAGGTTCAGGTGGTCCTCCAGCAGAACGATCGTCCCCGGTCCGAAGCCGGCGCGCACGCCCCCCGCCGCGTTCGTGACCACCGCGGTGACCACCCCGAGCGCCGCGGCCAGTCGCAGCGGGGCGCACACGACGTCCACGCCGAGCCCCTCATAGAGATGATAGCGCCCAGTCTGGACCAGGACCCGTCGCCCCTCCAGCCGCCCTCCGACCCAGCGTCCCTGGTGCCCCGCGACCCCCGCGCGCGGCAGCCCGGGGACCTCGTCGAACGCCACGACGGTCGGCTCTTCGACCGCCTCCACGAGCGACCCGAGCCCGGAGCCCAGAACGATCACCGCGTCGAACGGCGCGCCGCCGAGCCGACGGCGCAGGAGGGCCGCGGCACCAATCAAGTCGACCACAGGGACTACCACCAGCCTCCGTGGCGAATCTGTCCTCGCGGAAACTTCACATGCGCGCGCTTCATCCTTGAATGGAAACACATGCTCATCCTGTCATTGCGGCGTAATCGCCTTGCTGCGGTGCCAGAATGGCGCGAAACGGGCCCTCCGCATAGGGCATGGACGTTGCACGCCCCCGGGCGTCGCAAGGGCGGGACCCGCTCCAACCAACACCCTCAGGGGAGACTCGCATGGGTAAGATCATCGGCATTGACCTCGGAACCACCAATTCCGTGGTGGCCGTGATGGAGGGCGGCGAGCCCGTCGTGATCCCGAACGCCGAAGGCGGACGCACCACTCCGTCGGTGGTCGCGTTCACCAAGGACGGAGAGCGGCTGGTCGGTCAGGTGGCCCGCCGGCAGGCGATCACCAACCCGAAGAACACGATCTTCTCGATCAAGCGCTTCATGGGCCGGCGCGGCGCCGAGGTACAGGACGAGAAAAGCAAGGTGCCGTACGAGGTCCGCACCGACGGCCAGGACCGGGTGCAGGTCGCGGTCGGGAACGTCGACAAGACGTTCAACCCGCCCGAGATCTCGGCGATGATCCTGCAGAAGATGAAGCAGACCGCGGAGGACTATCTGGGCCAGCCGGTGACCGAGGCGGTCATCACGGTGCCCGCGTACTTCAACGACGCGCAGCGGCAGGCCACCAAGGATGCCGGCAAGATCGCCGGCCTCGAGGTGAAGCGCATCATCAACGAGCCCACCGCGGCCGCGCTCGCCTACGGACTCGACAAGAAGGCCGACGAGAAAATCGCTGTCTTCGATCTCGGCGGCGGCACCTACGATATATCAGTGCTCGAATTGGGTGACGGTGTTTTCGAGGTGAAGGCCACCAACGGCGACACGCACCTGGGCGGCGACGACTTCGACCAGCGCGTGATCGACTGGCTGGTTGCCGAATTCAAGAAGGATCAGGGCATCGATCTGAGCAAGGATGCGATGGCCCTGCAGCGTCTCAAGGAGGCGGGCGAGAAGGCCAAGATGGAGCTGTCCACGACTATGCAGACGGACATCAACCTGCCCTTCATCACCGCGTCGCAGGAAGGTCCCAAGCACCTCAACTATACGCTCACGCGCTCGAAGTTCGAGCAGCTCGTGGACGACCTCATCAAGCGCACGATCCCGCCCATGGAGAAAGCCCTGGCCGACGCCGGCCTCAAACCCGGCGAGATCGACGAGGTCATCCTGGTGGGCGGCTCCACCCGCATCCCGAAGATCCAGCAGATCGTGAAGGAATTCTTCGGCAAGGAGCCGCACAAGGGCGTGAACGTGGACGAAGTGGTCGCGGTCGGCGCGGCCATCCAGGGCGGTGTGCTGGCGGGTGAGGTCAAGGACGTGCTCCTCCTCGACGTCGCGCCGCTTTCGCTCGGCATCGAGACGTTAGGCGGCGTCATGACCACGCTGATCCCGCGCAACACGACCATCCCCACCAAGAAGTCGGAGGTGTTCTCGACCGCCGAGGACAACCAGACCACGGTGGAGATCCACGTGCTGCAGGGCGAGCGGAAGATGGCGCAGGACAACCGCACCATCGGCAAGTTCCAGCTCACCGGCATCCCGCCCACGCAGCGCGGCATGCCGCAGGTCGAGGTGACCTTCGACATCGACGCCAACGGCATCCTGCACGTGTCGGCGAAGGATCGGACCACAGGCAAGGAGCAGAAGGTCAGGATCGAGGCGTCGAGCGGGCTGTCCGACAACGAGATCGACAAGATGGTCAAGGATGCCGAGTCGCACGCGAGCGAGGACGAGCAGCGCCGCCAGAAGGTGGAGGCGCGCAACCAGCTCGACTCGCTCATCTATCAGGTGGAGAAGGATTCCGGGGAGTGGGGGGACAAGGTCTCCGAGGCCACCCGCGGGAGGCTCACCGAGGCGCTCGACAAGGCCAAGCAGGCGCTCAAGGGCGACGACGCGACCGTCATCAACTCGGCCCGCGACGCGCTCATGCAAGCGTTCAGCGCCGCCGGCCAGGAGATGTACCAGAGCCAGGCCCAGGCCTCCGGCGGGGCCCCTGGAACCGACCCCGACGCCGGCGCGGCGGGCGGATCGCCCCCCCCAGACGAGGGTGTGGTCGAGGCGGACTACGAGATCGTGGACGAACAGAAGAAGTAGTCGGATCACCGTCCGGCCGCCGGAAGCCAGGGGCCGGACCCGTGACCAGCGGCCAGGTGTACCCAATCGACGGCCATTCGCGCCGTCTCCATCGCAAAGCAGATCGCAAAGCAGAGGGACCCATGTACGATCCACTGCGGGCCAAGGCTAAGGTCGCACTCTACGGGGGAGCGACTTTTTTTCTCGGGTTGGGCATCGCGTCGGGACTCGGTTGGACCCGGGCCTCCCTGGCCATGCCCGTGGTCGACGAGAAGCCCGCCCTCTCGGCCGATGCCATCAAGCCCGCCGCCGATCTGAGCGAGGCGTTCGTCAACATCGCCGACGTCGTCACGCCGGCGGTGGTCCGCATCCAGGCCCGCAGACCCGCCCGGGTGGCGGCCAGCGGTGAAAACGAGGGCATGTTCCGGTTCTTCGGGCCGGAGGGCGATCAGGACGCCACGCCGCGGCCGGACTTCGCGGGCGGCAGCGGGTTCATCATGTCCGCGGACGGCTACATCCTGACCAACAACCACGTGGTCGCGGGCGCCGACCAGGTCACAGTGTACCTGCGCGACCGGCGCTACTTCGAAGCTCGCATCGTCGGCAGCGACCCGTTCACCGACGTCGCCGTCATCAAGATCGACGTGCCGGAGCAGCTCCCCCACCTCTCGTTCGGCGACTCCGAGGGGGTGAAGGTCGGACAGTGGGTGCTCGCGGTCGGCAACCCCGGCTTCGGCACCGGCAGCCAGCTCGATTACACCGTCACCGCCGGGATCGTGAGCGCGCGCGGACGCGGGCTCAACATCCTCCAGCGCGAGCTCTTCCAGCAGTTCGGCAACTCTCCCGATCAGCAGACCCGGGATCTGCCCCGCTTCGCGATCGAGGACTTCATCCAGACCGACGCGGTCATCAACCCGGGCAACTCCGGCGGCCCCATGGTCAACCTCCTGGGGCAGGTGGTCGGCATCAACTCGGCCATCGCCACCAACACCGGCTACTACCAGGGCTACGGCTTCGCCATTCCCATCAACCTGGCGCGCCGGGTGATGGAGGACCTGGTCGAGTACGGCACAGTCAAGCGCCCGCTCATCGGGGTGGAGATGCAGACGGTGACGCCGGAGGATGCCGAGGTCTACGGCCTACCCACGGTGTCGGGCGCCCTGGTCCAGGGGTTGAGCCCGAAGGGACCGGCCGAGGGAGCGGGCGTCCTCATGGGCGATGTGATCGTGGCGGTGGATGGGAAGCCGGTCGGCTACTCGGGCCAGCTCCAGCAGCGCATCGCGGAGCGTCGCCCCGGCGACCGGGTGACGCTCACCCTGTACCGCGGCCGCAAGGCGATCGAGATCCCGGTGCGGCTGTCCGAGGCTCCGATCAACGCCCTCGCCCCGCGCGCGGTGGAGAGCCCCAAGCTCGCCGACGAGCGGATCGGGATCCGGGTCGAGGCGCTCGATGCGCGCACCGCGCGTGAGTACGAGATCGGCGAGGCGGGCGGCGTGGTGATCACCGAGGTCCAGGCGGGCAGCGCCGCCGACCAGCGCGGCATCGTGCCGGGGCTCAGGGTCGTCCAGATCGACGGGCGTCCGGTGACGGCCCCCGAGGACGTGCGGAAGGCGCTCGACGCGGTGCGGCCCGGGCAGGTGATCTCCTTCCTCCTGCAGCCGCCTCAGGGGAACAGTCAGATCGTCAACGTGCGCATGCCGGCGCACTGAGGCTCCCCGCCCAGGTCGTTGATCCCTCCGGGCGCGCGCCGTTATCTTCGTCATATCCTCGCAAATCGCGCGAAAGTGGCGGAATGGGAGACGCGCGAGACTTAGGATCTCGTGGCTTCGGCCGTGGGGGTTCGACTCCCCCCTTTCGCACTGCGACGACCCGAGAACTTCCTCTTTTTTGACCGGCCCGGCGCGCTCATGACCCTCTCGTCTGCCCAGCTTGTAATCGATGTCAAGGAGCAGGAGCGATGGCGCCGCACCGTGTCGGTCACGGTTCCGGCCCACGTGGTGCGCCAGGAGCGCGAGCAAACCGCGAAGCGCCTGGCCAGCCAACTCAAGCTCCCGGGGTTCCGCAAGGGCAAGGTACCGGCAGCGGTAGTGGAGAGGCAGTACGGGTCGGCACTCCAGAAGGAAACCCTCGATCGGGTGATCGGCGAGGCGTACCGCACCGCCCTGGCCGAGCATTCGCTGCAGCCGATCAGCGAGGGTGAGGTCGAGAAGGTCGACTACCAACCCGAGCAGGACCTCACGTTCAGCATCTCGTTTGACGTCCGGCCGCACATCGAGCTGGCGCGGCTGGGCGGGTTCCGGGTCGAGCGTCCGGTCGCGCAGGTGGGCGAGCTCGAGATCGAGAAGGTGATCGAGCGCCTGCGCGATCAGAGCGCGGTGTGGCGGCCGCTCGACGACGGCCGCCCCCCCCAGGAGGGCGATCTCGCGTCGGTGCGGATCGCGCGCCTGGGTGACGACGGCGAGCCCGACGGCGAGCCGCAGGGCTACCAGTTGGTGGTGGGCGAGGGCGATGCCATCCCCGACGTCGAAGCGGCCATCATGAAAATCGCCCCGGGCGCGACCGGCGATTTCACCGTCCGCTTCCCGATGGACTTCCCGAACGAAGAGCGGCGAGGCGAAGAGCAGCGGCTCCGCATCACCGTCCTCGACCGCCGGGTCAAGGAGCTGCCCGCTGTGGACGACGAGTTCGCCCGCTCGGTCGGCAGCTTCGACAACCTGGACGCGCTGCGGGCGCGCGCGCGCACCGACCTGGAGGAGGAGTCAGAGGCCCACGCCGAGGGCGTGGTCGCCGCGCGCCTGCTCGACGCGGTGCTCGACGCCAATCCTTTCGAGGTGCCGCGATCGATGGTCGAGCGCTACGTGGAGTCGCTGCTGGGCGACACCAGCAAGGCCGCGCCGGGCACGGTCGAGAAGGCCCGGGAGCAGATCCGGCCCGAGGCCGAGCAAGGGGTGAAGCGGCTACTCGCGATCGGCCGCGTCGCGGACCTGCATGCGCTGCACGCGACCTCGGCGGAGGTGGAGGAGCGAGTGGCCGCGCTCGCCGAGCGGGGCGGCATCACGCCCGCCCAGGCGCGCGCCCAGCTGCAGAAGGCGAACCGCCTGGAGGGGCTGGCGCACGAGATCACCGAGCGGAAGGTCCTCGACTTCCTCCGGTCGCAGTCCGAGATCCGGGACGAATAGGACACCACCAAGAGAGACGCGAGAAAAAATCATGGCGATCTATCCGCCTTACGTGATCGAGCGCACCAGCCGCGGCGAGCGTAGCTACGACATCTTCAGCCGCCTGCTCATGGACCGCATCGTGTTCCTGGGCAGCAGCATCGACGACAACGTCGCCAACATCATCGTCGCCCAGCTTCTCTTCCTGGATGCCGATGATCCGGAGCGCGACATCAACATGTACGTCAACTCCCCGGGCGGGAGCGTGTACGCGGGCCTGGCCATCTACGACACGATGCAACACCTTCGAGCACCGGTCTCGACGTACTGCGTGGGCATGGCGGCATCGATGGGCGCCGTCCTGCTCACCGCCGGAGCGAAGGGCAAGCGGGCCGCGCTGCCCAACTCACGGATCATGATCCATCAGCCTTCGTCGGGCGCGCAGGGCACGGCCTCGGACATCGAGATCGCGGCCAAGGAAGTCCTGCACATGCGAGAGAAGCTCAACGAGATCCTCTCCAAGCACACGGGTCAGACCGTGGCGCGGATCGCCGAAGATGCGGATCGGGACCGGTACATGAGCCCCTACGAAGCGGTCGAATACGGCCTCCTCGACCGGGTGCTCGAGGGACCGGTCCAGAATGGGAAAAAGCCGATGGATTCGGCCACCCTGTCCAGGGATTAGGGCTCCAGGCCCCCGCACCAAGGACTCGTCATGTCGAGCGACAAGCACCTCCGCTGCAGCTTCTGCGGAAAATCCAAGGACAGCGTCAAGAAGTTCATCAGCGGTCCTTCGGTCTACATCTGCAACGAGTGCATCTCCCTCTGCAACGAGATCCTGGCGGAGGAGGAAGAGCGCGAACAAGCCGACGCCGTCGCCCCCAGCCCCATACCGGCCGAGATCAAGGACGTCCTCGACCAGTACGTGATCGGGCAGGAGGACGCCAAGCGCGCGCTCTCGGTGGCGGTCTACAACCACTACAAGCGGGTCAACCATCACGGCGTTCTCGACGATGTCGAGATCGACAAGGCGAACATCCTGCTGATCGGCCCCACCGGGGTCGGCAAGACGCTGCTCGCCCAGACCCTCGCCCGCATCCTCCAGGTCCCGTTCACGATCGCCGACGCCACCACCCTCACCGAGGCGGGATACGTCGGCGAGGACGTGGAGAACATCCTGGTGCGGCTGCTGCAAGCGGCTGACTTCAACGTCGCCGAATGCGAGCGCGGCATCGTCTACATCGACGAAATCGACAAGATCGCGCGCAAGTCGGAGAACCCGTCCATCACGCGCGACGTGTCCGGCGAGGGCGTCCAGCAGGCGCTGCTCAAGATCCTGGAGGGGACGGTCGCGAGCGTGCCGCCTCAAGGGGGCCGCAAGCACCCCCAACAGGAGTACGTCCAGATCAACACCCGTAACATCCTGTTCGTATGCGGGGGTGCCTTCGACGGCCTCGACAAGATCGTGGAGTCGCGCATCGGCAAACGCCGCATCGGCTTCGCGGGCGAGACCACCGGCACCGGCTCCGAGGATGAGCGCCAGGAGCTGCTCGCGCGCGTCGAGCCCGAGGACCTCCAGCGCTTCGGCCTCATTCCCGAGCTGGTGGGGCGGCTGCCGGTCACGGTAGCGCTCACCGAGCTGGACGAGGAGTCGCTCTGCCGCATCCTGGTCGAGCCCAAGAACGCGCTGGTCAAGCAGTACGCCAAGATGTTCGAGCTCGAAGGCGTCGGGCTCACCTTCGACAAGGATGCCATCAAGGCCATCGCCAAGAAGACGCTCGATCGCGGCACGGGCGCCCGCGGCCTCCGCTCGGTGATCGAGGGGCTGATGCGCGACGTCATGTTCGACATCCCCTCCCGCACCGACGTGCGCGAGGTCGTGGTGACGACCGAGAGCGTCGAGCACGGCACTCCTCCGCTCCTGGTCCTCCGCCCCGAGCCCGAACGGAAGGAAGCCTGAGAGCGCGCGTCGTGCGCAGGACTCGGGCGGCCCCGTGCCCACGCTGATCCGCCTCGATGGTACCGTCGAGCTCCCGGATCGTCTTCCCGTGGTGGCCCTCCGGGATCTGGTGTTCTTCCCCTACATGGTGCTCCCTCTTCTCATCGGTCGGCCGCGTTCGACCGTGGCCCTCCGCGAAGCTGAGGCGTCGCCCGACCGGCTGCTCCTGCTGCTCGCGCAGAAGGATCCGGAGCGCAACGACGCCACCGAGGAGGACGTCTTCCGCGTCGGCACGGTGGCGCGTGCGGTCCAGGTCACCACGCTCCCGGACGGGACCTGTCGGGTGGTGCTCGAGGGGATCGGGCGCGCGCGGGTGGAGCGCTTCCTGCCCGCCGAGGACGGCGCGCTGCGGGCCGAGATCCGCTCCTTCGCACCGGAAGCCGAGACCGCCACGGCCGGCCCCGAGCTGGACGCGGTGGGAAGGGGCGTCGCCCGCCTGTTCGACGAGTACGCGCGGCTGAACGAGCGCGTCCCCGAGGAGCTCCCGCGGCTGGTGGCCGAGACGCGCGACCGCGTGCGGCTGCTCCACGTCGTCGCCGGGCACCTGCTCGTGCCTTCCCTCGACAAGCAGCCCGTGCTGGAGGCCGCGGACCCGACCATCGCGCTGGGGCTCGTGCAGGGCCTGCTCATGCGCGAGCTCGAGATCCTGCGCATCGAGGAGAAGCTCGATCAGCAGATCCGGCTGCAGCTCGACTCGGACCGGAAGCAGTTCTACCTGAACGAGCAGCTGAAGGCGATCCACCGCGAGCTGGGCGCGGGCGAGCAGGAGGACTGGGAGGAGCTGGAAGGGCTGCTCCGCACGCGCGAGCTGCCGGTGCACGCGCGCGAGCGCGTGGAGCGCGAGCTGGGGCGGCTGCGCAAGCTGAACCCGGTCACCCCCGAAGCGGCGGTGATCCGCACCTACGTGGACTGGATCCTGGCGCTCCCCTGGTCGGCCAAGAGCGCGGACAACGTCGACGTGCCCCGGGCCGCGCGCGTGCTGGACGAGGCGCACTACGGGCTGGGCGAGGTCAAGGAGCGGATCCTCGATCACATCGCCGTGCTGTCGCTGGTAGGGGAGCTGAAGGGTCCGATCCTCTGCCTCGCCGGACCGCCCGGGGTCGGCAAGACGTCGCTGGGGAGAAGCATCGCGCGGGCGCTCGGCCGCGAGTTCGTGCGGGTGAGCCTGGGCGGCGTGCGCGACGAGGCCGAGATCCGCGGCCACCGGCGCACCTACGTGGGCGCGCTGCCGGGGCGGATCCTCCAGGGGATGCGCCGGAGCGGCACCCGGAATCCGGTCTTCCTGCTCGACGAGGTGGACAAGCTCGCGCGCGACTTTCACGGCGACCCGGGCGCGGCACTGCTCGAAGTGCTCGATCCCGAGCAGAACCGCTCCTTCACCGATCACTATCTGGAGCTGGAGTTCGACCTCTCGGACGTCCTCTTCGTGGCAACCGCGAACACCCTGCAGGGGGTGCCCGAGCCGCTGCGCGACCGCATGGAGGTAATCCGGCTCCCCGGCTACCTCGACACCGAGAAGCGGGTCATTGCGCGCCGCTTCTTGTGGCCGCGGCAGGTGGAGCGCCACGGCATCTCCGCGGACGCGTTCACGCTCCAGGACGGCGCCCTCGACTCGATCATCCACCTGTACACGCGCGAGGCCGGCGTGCGCGAGCTGGACCGCCGGCTGGGCCGTGTCACTCGCAAGATCGCGCGCCAGGTGGCCGACGGCGCCCCACCCCCCGCCAGCCTGGGGACGGAGCAGGTACGGGCGCTGCTGGGACCGTCGCCCTATCTCCCCCCCGACCACGAGGACCAGCTCGACCGCGCCGGGATCGCGCGCGGCCTGGCGTGGACCGCGGCCGGGGGCGAGGTGCTCGACGTCGAGGTCGCGGTCGTGCCGGGGAGCGGCGAGGTGCGGCTCACCGGGACGCTGGGCGACGTGATGAAGGAGTCCGCGCTCGCCGCGGTCACGTTCGCGCGCTCACGCGCGCGGCGCCTGGGGCTCGACCCGCGCTTCCACCGCGAGGTGGACATCCACATCCACCTTCCCGAGGGCGCCACCCCCAAGGACGGCCCCTCTGCCGGGATCACGATCGCGGTCGCACTCATCTCCGCGCTCACCGACACCCCCACCCGCTCCGACGTCGCGATGACCGGCGAGATCACCCTGCGCGGGCGCGTGCTCGGCGTGGGCGGAGTGAAGGAGAAGGCCGTCGCCGCGCTCCGCTCGGGGGTGCGCACGGTGATCCTGCCCGCCGCCAACGTCCCCGAGCTCGAGCTGATGCCCGCCGAGGTGCTCGCGGGAATCCAGTTCGTGCCGGTACGGGTGATGGACGAGGTGCTGGCAGCCGCGCTGGCCACCCTCCCGGCTCCCCGCATGACCGAGGGAGTGCGGGATATGCTCTCCGGCGGCGCCGAGCTGGGCGCCGTTTCGTAGCCGGCGAGTCTGTGGACATCCGCACCGCTGAGTACGCGGGCACCGTCGCGACCCCCACGCAGGCCCCCCCGGGCGAGCTGCCCGAGATCGCCTTCTCGGGGCGTTCCAACGTGGGCAAGTCGTCGCTCATCAACGTGCTGCTCAGGCGCACGCGGAAGCGGATCGCCCTCGTCTCGGCCACCCCCGGCAAGACCCGGGCGCTCAACTTCTACCGGGTGAACGACCAGTTCTTCCTGGTGGATCTGCCCGGGTTCGGCTACGCCCGGGTGCCCACCGACACCCACGACCAGTGGCGGAAGCTGATCGAGGGCTACCTCTCCCGGAGCCCGCGTCTGAAGGGCGTCGTCCACTTGGTAGACGCGCGCCGGGCCGCGACCGACCTGGACCGCCGCATGCTGGAGTATCTCGGCGAGCTGGGCGTACCCACCCTCGTCGTCGCGACCAAGATGGACAAGCTCAAGAAGAGCGAGCGGGACAAGCAGCTCGAGCGCATCCGCATCGACCTCCAGCTGGACGCGGAGCAGCTGGTCCCCTTCTCGTCCCACACGGGGGAGGGGCGGGAGGAGCTACTCGACGCGCTTGACGCTCTGCTCGTGGGCGGGGACACAGATAATGATCGGTAAGAGACTTCGCGAGCGGGGTGCCAAACCCCGCTTCGCCCTCGCGTTCGCGTGCCTGCTGGCGGGGTGCGCGGCGGCCGCGCCCGGCGTGATCGCGCCGCCGCGCGCCGATGACCGCGCGGCCGACTTGCTGGTGCCCTCCGGCCACGGCTCGCTGCTGCAGGACGACATCACGCTCACCGTCCGCGGCGACGGCGTCCTCCTCAAGGTCACTCCGTTGGAAGAGTGGGTGGTGCGGCTCACCGCGCCCGATACCTGGTCGCGGCTGTCGTCGCTCGCCGTCGCGCACCGGGACGAGGTGGTGCGCCGCACCGGCGTCGAGCGGCCCGCTCTCTTCCTCGTCTCCTTCTTCGGTGCCGCCCCCGGCGCCGCGTTCCGGCCCGAGGACGTGGAGATCGTCAACCGCGGGCGCCGGCTGCGCGCACTGCTGGTGCGGCCGATCACGTCGGGTTGGGGGGAGGGGAGGGTCGCGCAGGGGGGGACCCAGCTCGCCGTGTACGCCTTCCCGGCCGAAGTCGATCTCGAACAGGCGCTGGCGGTCGAGTACGGCGACGCCAGCGGCTCGGCGTGGGAAGAAATCCTGCAGCGGCTCGAGATGGAACGGAGTCGCGCGCGGGCGCGCGCGGGGCTGGGCGGGCGGTAGCGCTCGCTACACCTCGAGCCCGTACTGCTTGATCTTGCGGTACAGGGTGCGCTCGCCGATCCCCAGCACCTCCGCCGCGCGGCGGCGATTCCCCCCCTCGTCCCGGAGCGCGGCCAGGATGGTCCCCCGCTCCACCTCCTCCATCGTCATCCCGGCGCGGTAGACCACGACGCCCGCCTCATCCACCGCGATGGCGTGGCCGTTGACCGGAGGGCTGACCCGGATCTCGGCCGGGGCCGGGGCCGACAGCGTGCGGACGCCTAGATCTTCCCGGTACACATCGAATTCGCGCCGCAGGTCGTCCATGTCCACGCGCAGATCGACCAGCGTGCGGAAGATGAACTCGAGCTGCGGGCGCAGGCCCCCAGCCGCCCCCTCCCCCGGTTCGCCCCGGGGCACGAGCACGGGCAGCAACGCACCCCCGCCGCGCACCTCCGGCGGGATGTCCCCGGGCTGGATCTCCCGCCCGGGGGACAGCACCACCATGCTCTCCACCAGATTGCGCAGCTC
>CAXNGW010000034.1:0-13264 GCA_964201975.1 Longimicrobiales bacterium
TCGCCCGTGCCCGCGCTCCCGAGCAGCGCGCCCGCGTTGAGCGCGGAGGTCCACGCGACGCCGTCGAGGAGCGCGCGCCGCCTCTCCGGCGGCGTGCGCGCGAGCAGGAGCTCCCGCCAGCGCTCCCAGGAAAGATCATCGGCGATGCCCGCGCGCGTGGACGCCGCGGGCGGGAGCCAGGGGTGGCCCGTGCGCGGCGCGCGCTCCCCCTCCATCTCGAGCAGGAGCTGGCGGACCACCCGATCGGGGCCCTCGGTGACCGCCGCTGTCCAGCGCTTCGTGATCCACTCGACGACCAGATCTACCGCGGGCGGCGAGCCGCGTGCGCGCAGGAGCGAGACGCGCAGCACGCGGTCGTCAGCGAGCGCCTCGACCCGGCGGACGCGCGCGGCGAGCGGGCGGTCGCCGGCGGTCGGCTCGGCGGGGTCGTGCCAGGCGACGGTCCCCGCCTCGGGATGGAGGCCGAAGCGCAGCGTTCCCTCCCGGAAGAGCAGCGACAGGGCCCGTCCGGGGCGGTCCCAGCGGAGCGCGCGCAGGCGCGCGTCGCGCAGGCGCGCGTCGAGCTCGCGGGCGAGGGCCGCGACGAGCGCGGCGTCGAAGACGAGGGACATGGCGCAGTATAGCGGCGCTCCCGCGGGAACCGCTCCTGGGGATGCGGGTTTCCACCGTCTCCCGTTTCGCGCCACTTTCCCCGTCCCTCGCCCCCCCGGCCATCCCGTTGTCCACCGAGAGCCCAACCGCCAAGGGCAGGCCCTCCGTCCGCCGCTTCCAGGACATGAAGCGCCGCGGCGAGAAGATCGTCGCGCTCACCGCCTACGACGCCCTCTTCGCCCGCCTGCTGGAAGAGGAGGGGGTCGATTTGATCCTGGTGGGGGATTCCCTCAGCCAAGTGGTGCTCGGCTACGACTCGACGCTCCCGGTCACGCTCGAGCAGATGATGCACCACGCGGCCGCGGTGCGGCGCGGGGCCCCCGCGTCGTTCGTCGTCATGGACCTGCCGTTCCTCACCTATCAGGTGTCGGTGGACGAGACGATCCGTAACGCGGGGCGGGTGCTGAAGGAGACCGGCGTCCAGGCGGTGAAGCTCGAGGGCGGCGATCCGCGCAGCTGCGGCATGGTGGACGCGCTGGTGACGGCCGGCATCCCGGTGATGGGCCACCTGGGTCTCCGCCCGCAGTCCATCCACGCCCTGGGCGGCTACCGCGTGCAGGGCCGCGGGGAGGAGGGGGCGCGCGAGCTGCTCGATCACGCGCGCGCGCTGGAGGACGCCGGCGCCTTCGCGATCGTGCTCGAGCTGGTGCCCGCGGCGCTCGCGGAGGAGGTGACCGCGGCGGCGGGGATCCCGACCATCGGCATCGGCGCCGGGGTCGGCTGCGACGGCCAGATCCTCGTTCTATACGACGCGCTCGGACTCAACGGCGGCTTCCGTCCCCGCTTCCTGAAGCACTTCGCGGAGCTCGAGGGCCCGGCGCGCGCGGGGCTGCGTGCCTACGCCGAGGAGGTGCGCGGCGGGAGCTATCCCGATGGGCAGCACTCCTTCGGGACGGAGCCGTGAGCCCGGTCCGCGGCGCCGGGTGATCGTGGCGCGCACGCGCGCGGAGCTGGCCCGCGCGCTTTCCCCCGCCCGCGCCGCGGGGCGGCGGGTCGGGCTGGTGCCCACCATGGGCTCTTTGCACGACGGGCACCTGTCTCTGGTGGATGCCGCGCGCGCGCGCGCCGACGTGGTGGCCGCGTCGGTCTTCGTGAACCCGCTCCAGTTCGGGCCGGGGGAGGACCTCGCCAGCTACCCGCGCTCGCCCGAGCGCGACCTCGAGCTGCTGGAGGGGCGGGGCGTCGATGTCGTCTTCCTTCCGCCGGTGGAGGAGATTTATCTCGCCGGCGAGCCGCGCGTCACGGTGGATCCGGGCGCCTTGGCGAGCCGCCTGTGCGGCGCCTTCCGGCCGGGCCATTTCCGCGGCGTGCTGACCGTGGTGGCCAAGCTCTTCGGAATTCTGCGTCCGGAGGTCGCCGTCTTCGGCCAGAAGGATTTCCAACAGCTGGTGCTGATCCGTCGCATGTCCGCCGACCTCGACCTGGGCGTCGAGGTGGTGGGCGCGCCGATCGTGCGCGAGCCGGACGGACTCGCGATGAGCTCGCGCAACAGCTACCTGTCGGCCGCCGAGCGCCGCGCTGCGCCCGCCTTTCAGCGCGGACTGCTGCGTGCGGCCGCGCGCTTCCGCGCCGGCGAGCGCAGCGCGGCGGCGCTCGTCGAGGAGGTGCGCTCCGCGGTCGCGGCCGAGCCCCTGCTGCGCGTCCAGTACGTGGAGACGGTGCACCCTGGCTCGATCGAGCCGATGGACCCGGTGCCGCCGGGCGCGGTGCTCGCGCTCGCCGGCTTTTGCGGGAGCACCCGCCTCATCGACAACGCGACGATGGAGTCGGCTTGACGCACCCGCTAGTGGAGAGAGCTGCCCAGGGTCGGCTGCCGGCGTGGGCCGCGCTCGGCGACAAGCGGCGCAGGCACGTGGAGCGGGTGGCGGGACTGCTCGAAGATTGGGCGGTGGCGGGCAGCCTCCCTCCGGCGGAGCGTACCCGTTGGGTCGCGGCGGGCTATCTTCATGATGCGGTCAAGGAGAAGCCCGAGGCCGACCTGCGCGCTCTGCTCGCCGGCCCGGCGCGCGATCTTCCAGAGCCCCTCCTGCACGGTCCCGCGGTGGCGGAGCTGCTGCGCCGGGAGGGGGTGGACGATCGCGAGCTGCTGCTGGCGCTCACCTACCACACGCTCGGTCACGCCGAGCTGGGGCGCACCGGCTGGGCGCTCTTCGCCGCGGACTTCCTGGAGCCGGGGCGGGACCTCGCGAACGAATGGCGGGCGGCGCTGCGGGCGCGCATGCCGGGGGAGATGGGCGACGTGGTGAAGGAGATCCTGGCCGCCCGCATCACCCATCTTCTCGACCAGCGACGTCCGGTGCGTCCCGAGACGATGGGCTTCTGGAACCGCCTCGCCGGGGGTCGGTCGTGAGCCGCCGCGTCCGAGCTCTGATTCTGGTCGCCGCGCTGGTCGCGGTCGGAGTGTTCGCCGGCTCCGCGCTGTCGCAATGGTGGGAGGTGCCCGGCAGCGTCGCCGCCGCGGGCGCGGCGGACGCCGCGCTGCGGCCGCGCGAGCGCGTGCGGGTGGAAGTGGTGAACGCGGGCGGGCGCCCGAACATGGCGCGGGAAGCCACCGATGTGCTGCGCGACGGCGGCTTCGACGTGGTCTATTTCGGCAACGCGGGCACCTTCGACCAGGACTCGTCGATCGTGCTGGACCGCGTCGGGCGCCTCGATCTGGCGCGCGGGGTGGCCGACGCGCTCGGCATCCGCAGCGTGCGCAGCGAGCCGGACACGAACCTCTTCGTGGACGTGTCCGTACGGTTGGGAGGCGGATGGGACGCGCCGCGTGCGGTGGAGCCCGCCGCTCCGGGGCAGGCTCCCTCCTGGTGGGACGTCCGTCGCTTCCTGCCGCGCGTGGACGAGGGTCCGGCCGACGAGCGGCCGGGCGGGACGCTGGCAGACCCGGGACGGGAGAGCGGACGGTAGATGGCCAAGAAGCGAAGCAAGCGCGAACGGGTCTACGGCAAGGCCGATGCGACCGAGGCGAGCACCCCCCCGGGGCCGCTTGCGGCCAGCTCGCTGTGGGAGGGAGCCAAATCGCTCCTGCTCGCCTTCGCGCTCTTCCTGCTCCTGCGCTCGTTCGTGATCCAGAATTTCGTCATCACCTCGGGCTCGATGATCGAGACTCTGCTGGTGGGCGACTTCCTGATGGTGAACCGCGTCGCCCTCGGCAGCCGCATCCCGTTCACCCGTACGCTCATCCCCGGCTACTCCGAGCCGCACCGCTTCGACGTGGTCGTGTTCGACCCGCCGCACGAGCCGAACCTGAAGCTGGTCAAGCGCCTGATCGGCATGCCGGGCGACACGCTCGAGATGCGCAGTCAGCTGCTCTTCATCAACGGCGAGCAGGTGGACGAGCCGTGGGTGCGGTACGAGGGCGCGGGGGACGAGGTGCACCCGTGGATGGAGTGGCAACGCGACCATCTCCCCGCGGACGTGGCGCCCGCGAGCTACCGGCCGACGCGCGACACGTGGGGTCCCCTCGTGGTGCCCCCCGAGCACTACTTCATGCTCGGGGACAACCGCGACTCGAGCCTCGACTCGCGCTACTGGGGGCTGCTCGAGCGGTGGCGGCTGGAGGGGCGCGCGGTGTTCATCTACTTCAGCTACAACAGGGATTCCCCGCGCCCGTTCGCCTTTCTGCGCGAGGTGCGCTGGGGCCGCATCGGCAGCGGCATCCACTAGCGGAGCGCAGGACCGCGCTCGACACGGTGCATGTTCGTTACGCATTCGCCGCCGTTCCCGCGCACGCCTCCGGAGAGCTTCCCGGTACCCCGATCAGGGGTCCGATTCCAGCTCTCTTGAGGAAAATATGGCGCTTCGCACCGTTCGATCCCGGGTCGCCCTGGCGGCAATCGCCGGGCTCACCACGCTGGGCAGCGTGAGCTGCGAGGACGGCACCGCGCCGTCCGACCGTCCCCAGGTGACCCTCGCGAATCACTCGTCGACGCCCAGCCTGGTGAAGAACCTGGCCGGCGGCGTGTCGGTCCACAGCCTGATTTCCAGCGACGACGTGCTCGCCGGCTCGCCGACGTTCGTCTTCGGCGGCTCGGCGGACGGGGCGGGGCTGCTCCGGAACCTCGACGACACGTACACGATGGTGGTGAACAACGAGATGCACTCCTCCTCCGGCGAGGTGGCGGCGCGCCTCGGCCGCAGTCCCGCGTACGTCCGCTCCCCCACGTACGGGAAGACCGAGGTCGAGGTGCTCGGCGTGCCGTCGTCGCCCGACACCATCGGCGCGACGGTGGACGCCGACGAAGGGCGGTTCCGCGTGGACCGGAGTCCCCTCCATCGATTCGCCTTCCGCACGTCCACCCTACGCAACGTGGAGCTGACCGCTCCCTACATGCACAACGGCGTGTACGCGACGCTGGAGCAGGTGGTGGACTTCTACGATCGCGGGGGCGGTGCGGGGATCGGCATCGAGCTCGAGCACCAGACGCTGGCGCCGGATCGGCTCGATCTCACCATCGCGAGAAGAGCGACCTGGTTGCGTTCATGAAGGCGCTCACCGACACCGTCGGGACGCGGTCGGCGTCGGCTAGGCCGACTGCACCACCGGCAGCCCCTTTTCGCCCAGCGCGCGCGCCCTGAGCTGACCGCACGCGGCGTCGATGTCCCGCCCCCGCGGCTCACGCACCGCCGCGCTCACGCCGCGATCCTCGAGGATTCTCAGGAAGGCGCGGATGCGGCCCGGCGGGCTCGGCGTCCAGTCGCGGTAGGGGATCGGGTTGAACGGGATCAGGTTGACGAACGCCTGCAGCCCCGCCGCCAGCTCCGCGAGACGCGCGGCCAGCGCGGGGTCGTCGTTGACCCCCTGGATCATCGTGTACTCGAACGTGATCCGCTTGCCGCCCGCCGCATCGAACGCGCGCAGCGCCTCCATCAGCTCAGGGAGGGGATACCGCTTCTCCAGCGGAATCAGCTCCTTGCGCAGCTCGGAGTCGGGGGAGTGGAGCGACACCGCCAGGCGGAACTGCTCGGGCCGCCGCGCCAGCTCGAGGATGCCCGGCACGACGCCCACGGTGGACACGGTGATGCGCCGCGCGCCCACGCCGTAGCCCCGGTTGAGGATCGTGAGCGAGGGCATCACCGCGCTCCGGTTGGAGAGAGGCTCCCCCATGCCCATGTAGACGATGTTCGAGATCGGCCCATACCCCTCGGCCGCGGCCCAGCGCCGCGACGCCCGGTACTGCGCCACGATCTCCCCCGCGTCGAGCTGGCGCGCGAATCCGCTCCACCCGGTCGCGCAGAACGTGCACCCCATCGCGCACCCCGCCTGGGAGGAGATGCACAGCGTCAGGCGGTCGGGGGTGGGGATCAGCACCGACTCAATGAGCTCGCCGTCGGGCAGCCGCCACAGGTGCTTGGCGGTGCCGTCGGCCGAGCGACTCACCCGCTCGGATGCGGGCTCCGCCAGGGTGAAGCCGCCGGCGAGCGCCTCGCGCAACTCACGCGACAGGTTGGTCATGTCCGCGACCGAGCGCGCCTCCCCGCCGTACACCCACTCGGCCACCTGCTCGGCGCGGTAGGCGGGCTCGCCCTGCAGCCGCAGGAAGTCGCCGACGCGCTCCCGCAGCTCGCCGGGGGTGAGGCCGAGCAGGTCGATTCTGGGGTCGCTCAAGTCGCTGGCCTCGACGTTCGTCGTTCTGGTGGGGCGGACCTTTTGATACCCGGCCGGGAGGCGAGAGAGCCGGGGAGGGGAGCCCTCGGGTTGAAGGGGTGGGGGGGTGGGTATACAATTCCAGCGTCGCTGCTCGCCCCGGAGCACCCCCGGAGAACGGTCCATCCGTCCTGTCCTCGCCAAGCCTGCGCGTTGAGCCGAGCCGTCCTCGCATGGGGGCCGGCGGTCTTCTGGGCCGCGGTCCTCTTTTTCTTGAGCTCCCTGCCCGATCTGCCCGGAGGAGGGCTGACCGACTGGGTGCCCGCTGGGGACAAGCTCGGGCACTTCGTCCTGTATGGGGTCTTGGGGGCGCTGCTTGCCCGGGGACGCGGGGTGGGGGAGGGGATCCCGCACGCGGCGCTGATCCTCGCGGGGGCTCTCTACGGGGCCAGCGACGAGTGGCACCAGTCGTTCGTTCCCGGCCGGCAGGTTTCCGTGCTCGACTGGGTCGCGGACCTGTGCGGGGTGGCGGCAGGGTATTGGACGGTGCTGGTCCTCCTCCGGCAGCGTGCCCGCGCCACCGGTCGGGCGCCGGCATGAACCCCACCAAGCGCGACGCGGGAGATCAGTGAACCAGAACGGCAGCACGACCCAACGAACCAGCATGGCGGGCGATCTGCGTCCGGCGGACGCGGGCTCCAGCCAGCGGGTGGTGGGCTGGGTCCACCGCCGCCGCGACCTGGGCGGGCTCTACTTCGTGGACCTGCGCGACCGGAGCGGCCTCCTCCAGCTCTCGTTCGGGCCCGAGTGGACCGACGCGGCTGGCCTCGAAGCGGTGCGCACGATCGGGCCCGAGACCGTAATCGCGGCCGAGGGCGTCGTGGCGATGCGTCCCGACCCCAACCCCGAGCTCGCCACGGGCGCGGTCGAGGTGCGCGTGAAGACGCTCACCGTGCTCAACCCGGCTGTCACCCCGGCCATCTCGGTCTATCGGGCGCCCGACGAGGAGCCCCCCTCGGAGGATCTCCGTCTGCGCCACCGCATGCTCGATCTGCGGCGGCCCGAGCTGCAGCGCGCTCTCGAGCTCCGCCACCGCCTCGTGCTCGAGACGCGCACGTACATGAGCGCGAAGGGCTTCCTCGAGATCGAGACCCCCATCCTCACCAAGCCCACCCCGGAGGGCGCGCGCGACTACCTGGTGCCGAGCCGCGTGCACCCCGGGGAGTTCTACGCGCTGCCGCAGAGCCCGCAGCTGTACAAGCAGATCCTCATGGTGGCCGGCTTCGATCGCTACTTCCAGATCGCGCGCTGCTTCCGTGACGAGGATCTGCGCGCCGATCGGCAGCCCGAGTTCACCCAGATCGACGTCGAGGCCTCGTTCGTCGGCCCCGAGGACATCTTCGGGTGGATAGAGGGGCTGATGGCGACGCTGGGCGGGTTGGCCGGGGTCGAGGCGCGTCCGCCCTTCCCACGCATGACGTGGGCGCAGGCGATGGACCGCTTCGGCAACGACCGGCCGGATCTGCGCTGGGAGCTCGAGATCCGCGACTGGACCGGGACGCTCGCCGCCGCGGAGTCGCCCATCCTGCGCTCGGCCGTGGAGGCGGGCGGCCGCATTCGCGGGCTGTTGCTGGAGGGCGGGGGCCGCCTGTCGCGCAAGGACATCGAGGCGATCGAGGCGCAGGTTAAGGCCGCGGGGGCGCCTGGACTGCTCTGGCTCAAGCGCGGCTCGGAGGGGCTGTCGGGGCCGATGGCCCGGTTCGTGAACGAAGCGGGGGCCGATGCGCTGGGCCTCAAGGCGGGAGATTTGGCGCTGGCGGCGGCGGGGCTCGACAAGATCACTTCGCCCGCGCTGTCCGCGGCGCGGGCCGCGGTGATCGCGGCGCTGGGATTGCCGCGGGTGCGCGAGCAGGCGTGGCTGTGGGTGCTCGACTTCCCCCTCTTCGAGGAGGAGGGCGGTCGGCTCTCCCCCGGCCACCACCCGTTCGTGCTGCCGCACCCGGAGGACGGAGCGGTGCTGGACGCGACCCCGGCTAAGGCGCGCGGGCTGGCGTACGACCTGGTGTACAACGGCGCGGAGCTGGGCTCCGGCAGCATCCGGATCCACGACGCGGCGCTGCAAGAGAGGATCTTCCGCCTGCTGGGAATCGGCGACGAAGAGATGCGGCAGAAGTTCGGCCACCTGCTGCAGGCGCTGCGGGCGGGCGCTCCGCCCCATGGGGGGATCGCGCTCGGCATGGACCGGATCGTGAAGATGTTCACCGGCGCGCAGAGCCTGCGCGACGTAGTGGCGTTCCCGAAAACCACCGCGGCCCGCGCCCTCTTCGAGGGCGCACCGAGCCCGGTGCGGACCGCAGAACTCGCCGAGCTGGGAATCCGGCTCGCGAAGGAGTAGCGCGCGCGTGGCGAACGGACAGGGTACGACGGTGGAGCATCGCCTGGACGCAGAGGGCGCCGACCAGCTCATGCTGGCCGGGGTGAACGATCAGAACAGCCAGGAGATCGGACGCCTGTTCGGGATCCGGGTGGTGCTGCGCGGCGACCACGTCGTGCTGTCGGGGGACCTGGACGCGATCGAGCGCGCGGTCCCCGTCGTGCAGCACATGATCGAGCTGTCGCGCCTGCGCGCGCCCTTCGACACCCACGATGTGGCCCGCTTCGCCGAGGGGTTCGAGGCGGGCGGCGCCGACGCGCCGGTGCCGGCGGGCGAGGAGATCCGCATCGCGCTGCCGGGCTCGCGCAAGGTGATCTCGCCCAAGTCGGAGGGGCAGCGCCGCTATCTCGACGCGATCACGCAGAACGACGTCGTCATCGGCATCGGCCCGGCGGGCACGGGCAAGACCTACCTGGCGGTCGCCAAGGCCGTGGACGCGCTCTACAAGAAGCGCGTGAAGCGGATCATCCTGGCCCGTCCCGCCGTGGAGGCGGGGGAGAACCTCGGCTTTCTCCCCGGGGACCTCCAGGAGAAGGTGGACCCCTACCTGCGGCCGCTCTACGACGCCCTCGAGGACATGATGCCCGTCGAACGCGTGCGCCGCGCGCTCGAGGATCGCACCATCGAGATCGCGCCGCTCGCGTACATGCGTGGCCGCACCCTTTCCGACGCGTTCGTCATCCTCGACGAGGCGCAGAACGCGACCACCGCGCAGATGAAGATGTTCCTCACCCGCCTGGGGTTGAATTCGCGGGTGGTGATCACGGGGGACAAGACCCAGATCGACCTGCCGCGCAAGCAGGACTCCGGCCTCCTCCAGGTGGAGCAGATCCTGAAGGATATCGATGGGATCTCGATCCTCTACCTGGATGCCATAGACGTGATCCGGCACCGCCTCGTGAAGGATATCATCCGCGCCTACACCGAGCTCGGGACGGACGCGGACTCCACTTGAGCCGCGGCAGCACCCGGTGAGTCGCCCCCCCGATCGGCTCTTCTACCACGGCGCGCGCGTTGCCGTCCTCCTGGGCGTGGCAGCGGTCGTCACGGTGCTGTTCCCGCCGGTCGAGCAGATGCGAGTCGAGCGCTACGAGCCGGGGCGGGTCGCCGCCGCCGACGTGTTCGCGGAGATCGCGTTCGACGTGCCCAAAACCGCCGACGCGCTGGCGCGGGACCGCTCCGAGGCGCGCGCCGCCGTGCCGCCGACGTTCGACTACGTGCCCGCCGCCGCGGACACCATGGCTGCCCGGCTGACCCGCTTCTTCGTGCGCATGGACAGCGCGCGTCGCATGGGCGACACGGCCGCGCTGCACGAGGTGCTGCGCGCCAGCTCGATCGCCGCGCAGCCCGCCCAGGTCGCTCTGCTCGCGGAGGACCGGGTCTTCGACCTGGTGCGCCGCACCGCACTGCGCGCAGCCCGCGAGATTCTCCCCGGCGGGGTCGCCGACAACTCGCAGCTGCAGGCGATCTCTACCGACAACATCACGGTGCGGCAGACCACCGGGGGCGCCGGCGGGCCGGAGGTGGAGACGAGAGAGCGCTCGGTGCCGACGCGCGAGGTGTTGGCGTCGCGCATCTTCTTCGAGCGCGCGGTCGGCCTGCTTCCCACCTCGGCCAGCCCCGACGCGCAGGAGATCCTGCGCCTCGTCCTGATCCAGTTTATCGAGTACACGTATCGACTTGACGACGCAGCCACCGAGCTGGACGGCGACGCGGCCGCGCGCTCGGTGGCGGTGAACAAGGAGAGCGTGCTGGAGGGCGAGGTGCTGCTGCGCGCGGGCGACCTCATCACCCCAGACCGGCTCGAGCGACTCACCGCCTACGAGGGGGAGCTGCGGCGGCGGGGTCTGCTCGAGGAGGGCGCCGTCCAGTGGCGGCCGCTGCTCGGGGCCGGTCTGCTCAACGTGCTCATCCTCGCGGTATTCGGGCTGCTCGTCTTCTTCTTTCGTCTCGAGGTGGACGCGAACTTCCGCTGGGTGCTGACGCTGGCCATCCTGGCGATCGCCTATTTCGTCTCGGCCGCGGTGATCGCGGGTGGCGACTTCCCCCCCGAGCTGCTGCCGATCGCGTTCGTCGCGCTGGTCACGGCCGTGCTGTGGGACGGACGCATGGCCCTGGTCATGGTGATGGTGTTGGCGGTGCTCACCGCCGCCCAGACGGACTTCGGGGGCTTCCACGTCCTCGCCTTCACGCTCATCGGCGGCTCCGCGGCTGCGCTCTCGGTGCGGGCGGTCCGGCGGCGAGCGCAGACGTGGATTTTCGTGGCCATCATCGCGTTCGCGTACGCGGCCACGCTGCTCGCGTTTGCGCTACTCGGCCAGGGCGAGCGCGACGGCCTCGGGGTGGCGCTCGCCGCGGCCCTGGGAAACGCGATCCTGTCGGCGGTGCTGGCGATGGGATTCGTCCCCGTGTTCGAGCTCTTCACCGGCATCACCACCGACCAGACGCTGCTCGAGTGGGCCGATCCCAACCGCTCGCTCCTGAAGCGGCTGTCGATGGAGGCGCCGGGCACCTACGCGCACACCATCAACGTCGCCAACCTCGGCGAGTCGGCGTGCAACGCGATCGCCGCCAACGGCCTGCTGTGCCGGGTCGGCCTCTACTACCACGACGTCGGCAAGATGATCAACCCGCACTACTTCGTGGAGAACCAGCCCGACCGGAGCAATCCCCATGACCGGCTGGAGCCCGACGAGTCGGCGGCGGTGGTGAAGGAGCACGTGACCGAGGGGCTCAAGCTGGCACGCGAGGCGAAGGTGCCGAACGTGGTCGCGGCGTTCATCCCCGAGCACCACGGGACGCAGCGCATCGGCTTCTTCTACGAGAAGGCGAAGGAGGCCTACGGGGAGGAGAAGGTCGATCCAGCCGACTACACCTACCCCGGTCCCAAGCCGCAGTCCAAGGAGACCGCGATCGCGATGCTCGCGGATTCGGTGGAGTCGGCGACGCGCGCGCTCCAGGATCCGACGCCGGAGCGGATTCGGGACCTCATCCACTCGATCGTGGACGGCAAGATGCGCGACGGCCAGCTGGACGAGTCGCCGATCACGCTGCGCGAGATCCGGCAGGTGGAGGAGCAGTTCGGGAAGGTGCTGGCGAGCGTCTACCACCACCGCATCGACTATCCCCAGACCCGCCACCTGACCCGGGCCCCGGTGGCCGAGCCAGCCCCCCAGTGATCGAGGTCTGGGTGGATGTCGGCCATCTTCCGCCTTCTCTCGCAGCCCTGGGGGCCCTGCTCGAGCGGGCGGTGCGCGAGACGCTCGCCGCCCAGGGGACCGAGGACGCGGAGCTGTCGGTGGCGCTCCTGGACGACCTCGGCATCACGGCGCTGAACCGCGAGCATCTCGGGCACGACGAGCCGACCGACGTGATCTCGTTCGCGCTGCACGGCGCGGGCGAGCCCCCTCTGGGGGACGTCTACGTGGGGGTCGAGCAAGCGCGGCGGCAGGCCGCCGAGGCGGGCGTCCCGGAGGCGGAAGAACTGGTCCGGCTCGCGGTCCACGGCACCCTGCACGTGCTGGGATGGGACCATCCCGTCGCCGGCGACGAGAGAGTACGGTCGCCGATGTGGGACCGACAGGAAAGTCTCGTCGCGCAAGTGATGCGCTCGGGCTGACACCCGCGCCGGCCGCTTGCGGCGTCCCCGGTCCACCGGGGATCTTCCCCTCCCGTCCGACCTCCCGATCGGCGTTCCCCCGCGTGGAGATCCCATGACTTCCGACCTCGATCAGCGCGACGTGCGGCGGCGCGTGCGCGAGATGGTCGAGACCGGCGACCTGGGATCGCTCGAATTCCTCCTCCCCGATCTTCACCCCCGCGACGTCGCGGACGTCCTCACCTCCCTGGCCGAGGACGAGCGCGTCGCCCTCATCCGGGCGCTTCCGGTCGAGCTCGCGTCCGAGGCGCTGGCGGAGATGGAGGAGCACGCCGACCGCGGGGACATTCTCGCCGCGCTCGCCCCCGAGCGGGGCGCCGAGCTGCTCCAGGAGCTCGAGGACGACGACGCGGCAGATCTGATCGCGGAGCTGGAGCCCGCCGACCAGCGCCGCATCCTCGCACGCCTGTCCGAGGAAGAGGCCGGCGACATCCGCGAGCTGCTCCTGTTCGGGGAGGAAACCGCCGGGCGGCTGATGACTGCCTCGCTGGTCTCCATCCGTGCCGATATCACCGCCGAGCAGGCGATCCTGGAGGTGCGCCGGCAGGGACAGGAGGTGGTGGACTTCTACAGCGTCTTCGTGGTGGATCAGGAGGGGCGGCTCCAGGGCACCGTCTCACTCGACCATCTGATCGTCGCCGATCCGTCGAGCCCGGTGGCGACGCTGGTGGTGCCGCCTGCCGCGACGGTCACCCCCGAAGTGGACCAGGAAGAGGTCGGCCGCTTGATGTCACGCTACAACCTCGTCAACATCGCGGTCATCGAGGAGTCCGGGGTGCTGATCGGCCGCGTCACGTTCGACGACGTGATCGACGTGATCGAGGCCGAGCAGACCGAAGACCTGATGCTCATGGCGGGCCTCTCCGACGAGGAGGAGCTGCGTTCGGGCTGGCGGCACGCGGTGCAGACGCGGCTCCCCTGGCTGGCCGTCAAC
>CAXNGW010000035.1:0-12796 GCA_964201975.1 Longimicrobiales bacterium
TGGCCGACGACGTCGAGCTGGGCATCCTCGCGCGCGGCACCCCCGGGCTGTCCGGCGCCGACCTCGCCAACATCTGCAACGAGGCCGCCCTGCTCGCCGCGCGCCGCGGCGCCGACCGCGTCACGATGGACGACTTCGAGCGAGCCAAAGACAAGGTCATGCTCGGCGCCGAGCGCAAGAGCATGGTGCTGACCGAGAAGGAGCGGCGGCTGACCGCATACCACGAGGCCGGCCACGCCGTCATCGCCATCCGCGTGCCGGGCTCGGATCCGTTGCACAAGGTCACCATCGTGCCGCGCGGGCGCGCGCTCGGGCTGACCGCGAGCCTGCCCGAGGAGGACCGCCACACCCACACCAAGGAGTGGCTGGAGGGGCGCCTCACCATGCTCTACGGGGGCCGCGTCGCCGAGGAGTTGATCTTCGGGCCCGAGCGCATCACGACCGGGGCGGGGGGCGACATCGAGATGGCCACCGCGATCGCGCGCCGCATGGTCACCCGCTTCGGCATGAGCGAGAAGGTGGGGCTGATCGCGGTGGGCGAGGGCGACCACGAGGTGTTCCTCGGCCGCGATCTGAGCCAGCGCCGCAACGTGAGCGAGCACACTTCGCAGCTCGTGGACCTGGAGATCAAGCGCATCCTCGACGAGGCCCACGACCGCTCGCGCGTGATCATCGAAGAGAGCCGCGACCTGCTCGAGCGCCTCGCGCAGGCGCTCCTCGACCGCGAGACGCTGGACCGGGCCGAGCTCGGCCTCATCGCCAAGGGGCTGGAGCTGCCGCCGCTCGAACTGCCCGCGCCGGAGCCGCTGGGCGCGGGCATCCCCGCCGGCGTCCCGCGCGTGCGACTCCCCGGCGAGGCGAAGGCGTCCTTCCGCGCCGCCGGCCCCGAAGAGGATCGGCGCCGCTGACGCCGTAATGGACGCGGTCCGCGAGCAGCTCCGATTTCTCCGTCCCGGGTGGGCGGACCTCATCGAGATCGCGATCGTGGCGGTGCTGTTCTACCGGCTGCTGCTGCTCATCCATCGCACGCGCGCCATGCAGATGCTCATGGGCATCCTGTTCCTCGGCGCCGTGTACCTGATCGCCGGTCGGCTCGACCTCGTCCTCATCCGCACGCTGCTCGCCTTCCTCTTCCAGTACGGCGCGATCGCGGCGCTCGTCGTCTTCCAGCCCGAGCTGCGCTCCGCGCTGGCCCGCCTCGGGCAGAGCCGCATGTTCCGGCTCTTCTCCAGCCTGGAGGAGAGCGCGGTGGTGGACGAGATCATCGAGGCGGTCGAGCAGCTCGCCCGCTCCAAGATCGGCGCCATCGTGGCCATCGAGGGGGACGTGGGGCTGGACGAGTACGCGGCTACGGGCAGCAGAGTGGATGCGCGCGTCTCGTCCGAGATGCTCACCACCATCTTCACCCCGTACTCCCCCCTGCACGACGGCGCGGTCATCGTCCAGGGCGACTATATCAAGGCCGCCGGCGCCATCCTCCCGCTCACCCAGTACGCGATCCCTGGCAAGACCCTGGGCACCCGTCACCGCGCCGCCATCGGGCTCACCGAAGAGACCGACGCGATCGTGATCGTGGTGAGCGAGGAGACGGCGAGCGTGTCGGTGGCGCGCCGCGGCCGCCTCGAGCGCGATGTGGATGCCGCGCGTCTGCGCGAGATTCTCACCGGGGCGCTGCCCGAAGCGCGCGGCGCGCTCGCGGCTCCCGCGCATTGACCGCGCGGCCGCGCGCGCGTGCGGGCCCCGTCCGGGCGACCTATGGCACCTCCGATTGGGTATAGTGCGCCCGTGCCCGTAGCTTACGCGGAGCGGCTTGCCGACGCGCTGCCCCGCGTGCGCGCGCGCATCGCCGAGGCGGCGCGGGCCGTCGGGCGCGATCCCGCCGGGGTCAGGCTGGTGGCGGTGACCAAGAGCCATCCGCTGGATGCGGTCCGCGCCGCGCTGGCGCTCGGCCTCACCGACCTGGGCGAGAACCGGGTCGCGGAGCTGTCCCACAAGGTCGGCGCGATCGGCAGGGACGGGGTGGCCTGGCACATGATCGGGCACGTGCAGAGCCGCAAGGCGAGGGACGCGGCTGCGCTCGCGGACTGGGTCCACTCGGTGGACTCGCTCAAGCTGGCGGAGCGGCTCGGCGGCGCGGCCGCCGCGGCGGGGCGGACGCTCGCCGTGCTCGTGCAGGTGAATACGTCGGGCGAGGCGTCGAAGGAGGGGTTGGGTCCCGCGCAGGCGGCGGAGGTCGTGATCGCCATCGCCGAGCTGCCGGGGTTGAGGGTGGAGGGTCTCATGACGATGGCCCCGCTCACCGACGACGAGCGCGTGCAGGGTGGCACCTTCGCGCGGCTGCGCGAGTTGAGTGACCGGTTGCGGTCCGCGTCCGCGCGCGTCGGGCCCGAGCTGTCGATGGGGATGACCAACGACTTGGCGGTGGCGATCCGGGAGGGGAGCACGATGGTCCGGATCGGCACGGCCCTTTTCGGAGAGCGGCCATGATCGACATCACCCCCCTGGACGTCCGCAAGAAGCGGGGCGATCTCAAGAAATCGATGCGCGGCTACGAGACCCAGGAGGTGGACACGTTCCTGGACCTGGTGGCCGAGCGGCTCGAGGAGCTGGTCAAGGAGACGCTCACCCTGCGCGAGCGCACCACCCAGCTCCAGGCCCAGGTGGACGCCCAGACCGGGCGCGAAAAGGCGGTGCAGGACGTGCTTGTCACCGCGCAGTCGATGCGCGAGGAGATGCGTGAGCAGACCCGCCGCGAGGCCGAGGTCGTACGCCGGGAGGCCGAGATCGAAGCGGGCCGCGTGCTGGCCGACGCCGACCGCGGGGTCGAGGAGAGGCGCGCCGTGCTGGAGGACCTCGAGCGCAAGCGCGGCCGGTTCCTCAAGGCGCTGCGCCGACTGCTGGAGCGCGAACTCGACGTGGTCGCGGTCGAGGAGGGGCGCACGCCCCTGGACGATGCCCCGGTGGACCTCGAGCTGACGGGCGGCCAGAAGCGGGACCCTGCCTCCGGCGGGGAAACGCACGGAGCGCCGCCCGTGCGCAGGAGCGGCGGTCAGGTTCGGGGCGAGCTCTGGCTCGGCCTCGGCAAAGACCCGCGCGCGGCGCCCGCCGATCCCGACGGGGTGCCCGGCAGCTGACCGCGGACGGAGGAGGAGGCGCGTACCGGTTGGTTGCGGAGCGGCTCCGAGCGCGCAGCGCGCTGGTCCCACGGGTCGCCTTGGTGGATGCTCCTCCGCTCGATTCGCTCGCCTCCGTCCTGGCCGATGACGTGGTGGTGGACGGGCCGTTCCGGCTGGGCAAGCTGGACGGTGTGCCCGTCGCCGTCGTTCCCCCCGAGCCCGACGGCGTGCGCGCGGCCCGCCTGCTGGGCGCCGAGATTCTCCTCCTCGGCCTGAGCGCGCGCCCGCTGGATGCGGAGTTGGGCACCGGGGTCGGCGTGGTCACGGACCATATCGGCCTGCTCGTAGCCAACCCGCTGATCGGCCCGAACTCGGACGACCTGGGGCCGCGCTTCCCGGACATGTCGGAGGCGTACGATCCGGCGCTCCGTGCGCTCGCGCGCCGGGAAGCGGAGCGCATGGGTCTGTCCCTGGGCGAGGGGGTCTACGCCGCTCTGCCGGGCCCGAACCTGGCGACGCCAGCGGAGTACAGGATGCTCCGGCGGCTGGGCGCCGATTGGGTGGGGATGGGCGGGGTTGCGCTGGTGGTCGTCGCGCGACACATGGGGCTGCGGGTGCTGGCCCTGGTCGCGCTCGGGGGGTTTGAGGATCGCCTCGCCGCGCTCGTCCGCGGCGTGGTCGCGCAGGTCTGACGCGCCCGCGGGGAATGCGAATGAGTTAGAGTTATCTGGCACGCGAACGTGTCGTTGGGCGTCGATCCGGCCATCACCGGGGAGCCATCCGGAAGAAAGGGTCCCTGGGACCCGACTAGAACCGGCGGGTGCGGCCCGACACAGCCGCTCGACGAGAGGTCCGTGGCAGCAGGCACGGACAAACGGGGTGGTACCGCGGAGCGCACCGCCGGTCGTGCGCGTCGTCCCCGTGTGGGTGTGGCGGCTTCGGCGCCGTGCGCCCGGACACTGAGACGATTTGCGAGGAGCGCACCGTGCCGTACCCCAGGGCTCGTTTCGGCGAGCGCAGCGACACCGACCCCATCCCCTCGCAGCCATCCTTTCCGGCGCTCGAGCAAAGCGTCCTCTCCTACTGGCAGGCGGACGACACCTTCGCGGCCAGCGTCGCGGCCCGCGAGACGGGCGTGCACGGGGCCAACGAGTTCGTCTTCTACGACGGCCCCCCCTTCGCCAACGGACTCCCCCATTACGGCCACCTCCTGACCGGCTACGTCAAGGATGTGGTCCCCCGCTATCAGACGATGCGGGGAAGGCGGGTGGAGCGGCGCTTCGGCTGGGACTGCCACGGCCTCCCCGCCGAGTTCGAAGCGGAGAAGCAGCTCGGCATCTCGCACAAGGTCGAGATCGAGGCGATGGGCGTGGCCAAATTCAACGACGCCTGCCGGACCTCGGTGCTGCGCTACACGAACGACTGGCAGCGCTACGTGACGCGGCAGGCCCGCTGGGTGGACTTCGCGAACGACTACAAGACGCTCGATCTCGACTACATGGAAAGCGTCCTGTGGGCCTTCAAGACCCTGTGGGACAAGGGCCTCATTTACGAAGGCTTTCGCGTTCTGTGGTACTGCTGGCGCTGCGAGACGCCGCTGTCGAACACCGAGACCAAGATGGACGACGTCTACCGGGACCGGCAGGATCCGGCCGTTACGGTCGGCCTCAAGCTTCGGTCGGCGGTTCCCGAGCTCGACGGGGTGGAGGCGCTCGTCTGGACGACGACCCCCTGGACGCTGCCGTCCAACCTGGCCGCCGCGGTCCACCCCGAGGTCACGTACGTCGTCGTCGCGGCGCGCGGGCGGCGGTATCTGCTGGCCGAGCTGCGGCTGCCCGCGTACGCCCGCGAGTTCGGCGACGCACCGCCCGTGCTGGCCCGGTTCACCGGAGCGCAGCTGGTGGGCACGCGCTACGTGCCCGTGTTCGACTTCTTCGCGGGCCGTCAGGAGCACGCGCACCAGCTCCTCCCCGCCGACTTCGTGACCACGGAAGACGGGACCGGAATCGTCCACATGGCGCCCGCGTACGGGGAGGACGACAAGACCGTCACCGACGCCGCGGGCATCGAGCCGGTCACACCCGTCGATGCGCACGGGGAATTCGACGCCCAGGTGCCGCCCTATCAGGGCCTCCACGTGTTCGAGGCCAACAAGGCGATCATCAAGGATCTGAAGGCGTCCGGCGCGCTGTTGCGCCACGAGACGTACGACCACCCCTACCCGCACTGCTGGCGCTGCGACAACCCGCTTATCCAGCGTGCGGTGAGCTCGTGGTTCGTCGGCGTCACCCGCTTCCGCGACCGCATGGTCGAGCTGAACCAGCAGATCAGGTGGGTGCCCGAGCACATCCGCGATGGCCAGTTCGGCAAATGGCTCGAGAACGCCCGCGATTGGTCGATCTCACGGAGCCGCTATTGGGGCTCCCCGATTCCCGTCTGGGTGTCCGACGACCCTACCTATCCGCGCGTGGACGTGTACGGATCGCTGGACGAGCTGGAGCGCGACTTCGGCGTGCGCCCGTCCGACCTGCACCGGCCGTTCATCGACGAGTTGACGCGGCCCAACCCGGACGATCCCACCGGCCGCGCGACCATGCGTCGGGTGCCCGAGGTGCTCGACTGCTGGTTCGAGTCGGGCTCGATGCCCTTCGCCCAGGTGCATTATCCGTTCGCCAACGCGGACTGGTTCGAGCACCACTACCCGGGCGACTTCATCGTGGAATACAACGGGCAAACGCGGGGGTGGTTCTACACGCTGCACGTGCTGGCCACCGCGCTGTTCGATCGGCCCGCGTTCCATACATGCCTGGCGCACGGGATCGTGCTCGGCAGCGACGGCATGAAGATGTCCAAGTCACGAAAGAATTATCCGGACGTGAGCGAGGTGTTCGATCGCGACGGGTCCGACGCCATGCGCTGGTTCCTGATGGGGAGCCAGATCCTGCGCGGCGGCGACCTGATCGTCACCGAGAAGGGCATCCGTGAAGGCGTACGCCAGGCGCTCCTGCCGCTGTGGAACTCGTACTACTTCCTCGCCCTCTACGCGAACGCGGAAGACATCGAGGGAAAGCGGCGAACGGACTCGCGGCACGTGCTCGATCGCTACATCCTGGCCAAGGCGCACGAGCTGGTCACGGACGTCGAATCGCAGCTGGACGCCTTTGACCTGGCGGGCGCCGCGGCGACGGTGCGCGAGTTCCTCGAGGTGCTGACCAACTGGTACGTGCGCCGCTCGCGCGACCGTTTCTGGGCCGGGGACCGCGACGCCATCGACACGCTCCACACGGTGCTGGAGACGACCTGCCGGGTCACCGCGCCCCTGCTGCCGCTCACCACCGAGACGATCTGGCGCGGCCTCACAGGAGGGCGGTCCGTGCATCTCGCCGACTGGCCCCTCGTCGACGAGCTGCCCAACGACCCGGCGTTGGTGGCAACGATGGACCGCGTGCGGCAGGTGTGCTCGGCGGCGCTGGCGCTGCGCGCGACCAACAAGCTGCGCGTGCGCCTGCCGCTCCCACGGCTATTGGTGGCGGCCGCCGACGCCGAGCGGCTGGCCGACTTCGCCGACGTCATCCGGGACGAGGTCAACGTCAAGGAAGTCGTGCTCACGAGCGACGTCGCCGCCCACGGCCGCTTCGAGCTGGCCGTCAACGCCCGCGTCGCCGGCCCCCGTCTCGGTAAGGATGTCCAGGCCGTGATCAAGGCGGTCAAGTCCGGAGAATGGACAAGGGCGGCCGACGGACGGGTGGTGGCGGGAGGGATCGAGCTGCGCGAAGGGGAGTACGAGCGCAGGCTCGTCGCGCGCGACCCGGGGGCTGCCACCGAGCTCCCGTCCAGCTCCGGGCTCGTGGTGCTGGATACGACCGTGACCCCGGAGCTCGAGGCCGAAGGAATCGCGCGCGATCTGGTCCGCGCGGTGCAGCAGGCGCGCAGGGACGCCGGCCTGGATGTCTCCGACCGGATCGAGCTCACCATGGAGGCACCGGACTCCGTGGTCGCCGCCGCCCGCTTCCACGAGCGCTTCATCGCCGAGGAGACGCTCGCCGTGGCAGTCGCCTACGGGACCGTGAAGGATGGATTCAAGGGAACCGTGGGCGAGGCCATGGAGGTCACAGTCGGCGTGACGTTCAAGCGCGCTCCGATGGCCAACGGTGACGCATAGATGAGCGAAAAATGGCGTTCGTGCGTCGGCATCGCCGGCGCGGTGCTGGTGCTCGACGTGCTGACCAAATGGTGGGTGAATCGCGCCATGGGGCTGGGGGACAGCGTACCCTTGGTGGGCGACTGGGTCCGCCTCACCTACGTGGTGAACCCCGGGGCCGCGTTCGGCTTGCACGTAGGCGTCTACTCGCGCGCGGTCTTCACCCTGCTGGCGCTCGTGGCGCTGGTCGTGATCGCGATGGCGCTGCGCGGCATCCCCGACGGTGAGCGCGGGCGGCTCGCCGCCCTCGCGCTGGTCGGGGGCGGCGCCACCGGCAACCTGCTTGACCGGGTGGGCCGCGGCGCCGTCGTGGACTTCATGGACGTGGGGGTGGGGCCGCTGCGCTGGCCGGTATTCAACCTGGCCGACGTGGGTGTCACGGTCGGCGCGCTCGTGCTCGTGCTGCTCCTCTGGGAAGACGCCGAGCCCCGGCCGGCGCCGGAATGACGGGCCCGAGCATCAGCGAGATCGAAGTCGGGCCCGACGGGGAGGGGGAGCGGCTGGACGTCTTCGTTGCCGCCGCCCTCGAGCTCTCCCGCACGCGTGTGCACAAGCTCATCGAGGAGGGCCGCGTCCTCCTCGACGGCAAGGTCCCCCGCAAGTCCGAATCTCTGAGCCAGGGGCAGCGCCTCACGGTCGCGGTGCCCGACCCCGTCGCGCTCACGATGGACGCCGAGCCCCTCCCGATCGCGATCGTCTATCAGGACGAGAGCGTCGTGGTCGTGGACAAGGCGGCGGGCATGGTGGTGCACCCCTCCGCCGGCCACTCCGGAGGCACGCTGGTGAACGCGCTCCTCCACCATGTGCACGATCTCTCCGGCATCGGCGGGGCGCTCCGCCCGGGGATCGTGCATCGCCTCGACAAGGGCACCTCCGGTCTGATGGTGGTGGCCAAGACCGACCAGGCGCACCAGCGGCTCTCGGAGGCGCTCAAGCGCCGCCGCGTGCGGCGGCTCTACCAGGCCGCGGCGTGGGGCCACATCCAGGAATCTGAGGTCCTCGTCATCGACGCCCCCATCGGCCGTGACCCGGGCCACCGGAAGCGGATGGCGGTGGTCGAGGGCGGGCGGCGGTCGGTCACGCGCGTGCGCGTGCGCGAACGATGGCGGGCGGCCGAGCTGCTCGACGTCGCGCTCGAGACCGGCCGCACCCACCAGATCCGCGTCCACCTCACCGATCGCGGCCACCCGGTGGTCGGCGACCCCCTGTACGGGCCAGGCTGGGAGCGGGGAATGGGGGGGAGGGACCGGCAGTGGGCGCGGGAGCTGGCGCGCCGAGTGGCGCGCCCCTTTCTGCACGCCGCCGAGCTCGCCTTCGACCACCCGCGGACCGGGGAGCGGATGGTCTTCAAGGCCCCCCTCCCGCCGGAGCTCGAGGAGGCCGCGCGCTGGGCCCGGGAGACCAGCTCGGAGGGGGCCGGTTGAAGGGCTTTCTTCCCCTTCCGGGGCGGGCGATACTAAAGGTCTATCCCCAGCACGAGTGGGCCTCGCAGACGCCATAGTCATGACCGATCTCGACCCCAAATTGACCTTCGACACGTTCGTTGTGGGGCCGGCCAACCGGCTCGCGTCTGCGGCCGCGCGGCGCTCGGCGGACGCCCCGGGGACCTCGTACAACCCGTTGTTCATCTATTCGGCGTCCGGGCTGGGCAAGACCCACATCCTGTCGGCCGTGGCGCACCACGCCCAGAAGGCGAACGCCCGCCTCCGCGTCAATTACCAGACGCTGGAGGGCTACCTCGAGGAGCTGACTCGCGCGCTCGAGAGCGGCGAGCGGGACGCCATGCGGGAGCGCTACCGCGACCTGGACGTGCTGCTCCTGGACGACGTCCAGTTCCTGGCCGGGCAGCCCGAGGCGCAGGAGATGCTGCTCGGCACCCTCGACGCGCTCACCGGATCGGGGAGCCAGATCCTGCTCGCGAGCGACCGTCCCCCCGCCGACATCAACGGGTTGGACGCGCGCCTGGTGAGCCGCTTCTCGGGCGGCCTCATCGTAGACATCGCGGCGCCCGAGTACGAGACGCGCGTGGCCATCATCCGCCGCAAGGCGGAGAATTCGGGCGCCACGCTTTCCGCCGGGGTGGCCGAAGCGCTCGCGCGCGTGCCGGTTCGCAACATCCGCCAGCTGGGCGGCGGCCTCAACCGCGTGCTGGCGATCCAGGATCTCGAGGGGCGTCCGGTCGGGGTGGAGGAGGTGGCCAAGATGATGGGTCAGGCCGCTCCTCAGGCCGCGGTGTCCAAGCAGGACGACTTCGCGTCGTTCATGAGCGAGATCTCGCAGACGGTGTCGGCCACCGTCGAGGCGCAGGAGGAGCCCTGGCGCAAGCTCTTCCGGCAGGCCGCCGAGGCCGCCGAGCGGGAAGGGTTCAGCGCCGGCCGCCTGCGCGAGCAGCTGGAGGGGAGCGAGCCGGAAGGCTGGGAGGCCGCTGCGGAGCGCTTCCGCGCCGACCTCGGGCGCCTGCGCGAGATCGAGGCCGAGCTGGACCGGCTGCGAAACCCCTGGCCCGAGGCGGCGCAGGGGGTGCTCAAGGATCCGGATCGCCTCGGGGAGGCCGAATCCCTGCTCGAGTCGGTGCGCGAGCGGATGCGGCCCTTTCCGGCGCTCGCGCCTGGTCCGCGCCTGATCGATCTCAAGGGCCACCAGACCATCACGATCAAGGCCGCCGAGCAGCTGGTCGGTGCCGACAAGCCCAAGTACAACCCGCTGTACATGTGGAGCCGGGACCCGGCGTCGTCGCAGTCGGTGCTCGCGGCCTCCGGCCGCTCCTTCCAGCGTGCCGACGCGCGCATGGCGGTGACGTCGGTCTCCGAGTTCGCCGAGGACTTCATTCGTGCGCTGTCCGCGGGGGTGGCCGGGGCGTGGCGGGAGCGGTGGTGGACGGTCGATCTGCTGCTCGTCTACGGCACCGAAGCGCTGTCGGGCACCGAGCGGGCGCAGGACGAGTTCTTCCATCTGTTCGAGGCGCTCAAACGCCGCGGCTCGCGCGTGATGTTCGCCGCCAACCGACCGCCGTCCGAGATCGCGGGGATCGACGAACGGCTCCGCTCGCGCTTCGAGGGCGGGCTCGTGCTCGAGGTCGAGGTCAAGGTGCCCGCCGCTGCCGGCACCATCGTCTTGGTGGAGAGCGGCAAGGCGGCGCCCGCGAAGGCGTCGCTGGAGGACATCTGGGCCGGCACCACGAAAGGCGGGGCGCCCGCCGAGGCCGCCCCTGCTGCGGCGAGGGGGCCCGACATCCCACCGCTCGCGGATCTGATCGGCGAGCGCGGCGGGTTGTTCATGGGGAGCGAGCCGCCTGCGCCCGCGGCCCCCGTGGCCGCCGAGCCGGCAGTGCGCGGCTGGGTCCCTTCCCACGAAAAGGTCGTCTGGAACTGGCCGATCGAGGACCGGCTGGTCGAGGACTTCGAGTAGCCCATGGCGATCGAAGGGTCACTCCAGGACGTCACGCTGGCCGACATCTGCCAGCTGCTGGCCATGGGCCGCAAGACCGGCTGCCTGAGCCTCACCGACCGGTCCAATTTCGGCTACGTCTACTTCGACGGCGGCCGGGTCATCTTCTCGTCGGTGCTGAACCGACCCGATCGCCTGGGCGAGCTCCTGGTCCGCAACGGCGTCATCACGCGCGCCGATCTGTCGGCCGCGATGGAGGCGCAGGCGCACCAGAAGGGATTCCGGCTGGGCGAGCTGCTGGTCAGGAACGGCGCGATCACCGAAGAGAAGCTGCAGCGCTACATCTCGCTCCAGATCGAGGAGGCCGTCTACCAACTCTTCACCTGGAACCAGGGCTCCTTCCATTTCGACCCCGACCAGCGCCCCGACGCGGGCGTCTTCCTCGTCAACATCTCCGCCGAGAGCCTCCTTATGGAGGGCGCGCGGCGGGTGGACGAGTGGAGCCTGCTGCAGAAGAAGATCCCGTCCATGGATGCGGTCTTTGCGGTGGAGAAGAGTCCCGACGAGGCCAAGGACGTCGAGCTCACCAGCGAGCAGAAGAAGCTCATCCCGTTGATCGACGGGCAGCGCACGGTCGCGGAGCTGGTGCACGAATCGGGAATGGTCGAGTTCGAGGTCGCGAAGGCGCTGTACGGACTCGTCCAGGCTGGATTCGTCGGCCGCGCCGGGCAGCGCGACGCGGTTGCCCAGGGTTCGAGCGACGGCGAGGCGGCGCAGCGGCTCAGCCTCGGCGTCGCCTTCTACCGCTCCGGGATGATGGAGGATGCGGTGCGGGAGTTCCAGGCGGTCCTGGAAAAGGATCCGAAGCACCCGCGCGCTCTCTTCCGCCTCGGCCTGATCGCGTTCCGCGCCGGTCGGCTCACCGAGGCGCTCGAGCACTTCGACCGCATGCCTGGGGACGCGCGCCAGTCGTACTCCGTGCTCCGCAACCGGGCGCTCGCGCTGGAGCATCTGTACCGGTATCCGGAGGCGCTGGAGACGCTCGACCGCGCCGAGAAGATCCGCCCGGGCGATCCCGCGCTGGCGCTAGCGCGCGGCATCGTCAAGCTCAAGGCCGGTGACGTGCGCGGCTCGATGGACGCGCTGCGCACGTATCGCACGTCGCCCAGCCTGAAGAAACCGTCCGCGCTGTACTATGCGTACACCGGCCTTGCGGCCGCGTTGGCGGGAGAGTTGGACTACGCGGTGCAGGTCGGGCGCGAGGGGCTCACCCTCTACGGGTCGTGTGGCCCGCTGCTGGTCAACGCCGGCGCGGTGCTCGAGCGGAAGGGCGAGGCGGAGGCGGCCGAGGCGCTCTACACGCGCGCCGTGCAGGCGCAGCCGGTGCCCGCGCAGGCGCACAAGAATTTGGGCGACCAGGCGTGGGCGCGCGGCGACCAGACCGCGGCCCGCGTCCACTACGAAAAAGCCGTTAAGCTCGAGCCTCGCCTGGGCGACGACATCTACCTGCGCCTTGGCAACATCGCCTATAAGGATCAGGACCTCGATGTGGCCCGACTGTTGTGGCGGCGCGCGCTCGAGTTGAATCCGCGGAATGATCTGGTGCGGACGAACCTCGAAAGCCTCAGTTAGGTGGGCCTTCGTGGGACGAACTGCGGCGCTGCTCGCCTTCCTCCTCACCGCCTCCTCTGCGGTGGCTCAAGGCGTTCCGTCTGCTACCCCCTGGGCCGAAGTCGAACGGTCCGGCATCGCCGTTCGCTTCGCTCCCGGCGACTCGCTGCGTGCTGAGCGGCTGCTCGAGCGCCTGCTGGCACAGCCCCGCCTCCCGGCCCTCCCGGCGGGCGTGCCTGCGCGCGCGGTCGCGTACCTGGCCCCAGACGAAGCCGCCTTCCAGGCGCTGACCGGCGGGAGGATTCCGGATTGGGGCGCTGGCGTCGCGCTCCCCGACCAGGGCGTCATCGTGATCCCGGCGTACGCGTCCGGGCGCTCCGCCCCCGGGAGCGAGCTCGCCGTCGTGCGCCACGAGTGGGCGCACCTGGGGCTGCACGCGTGGCTCCCCGGCCTCCAGGTGCCGCGCTGGTTCGATGAGGGC
>CAXNGW010000036.1:0-12405 GCA_964201975.1 Longimicrobiales bacterium
GGCGAGGACGTCGTCCTTGGTAGGGAGCTCGATCTCTCCCGACTGGATGTCCCCGCCGGTGGCGGGCCGGGCGCTGTACGCGAAGGTCGGCATCTGGGCTCGTCTCTAGAGTGTTTTGCGCTTAGCCCTGCGGGACCGGCTCGCCCACCGCACGCAACAGCTCGGCTGGGTCACCGGAGCGCTTGAGCGCCTCCTCCAGGGTGACCTCTCCCTTCATGTAGAGCATCCGCAGCGAGTCGTTCATCGTCTGCATGCCGTGTTTCTTGCCGGCCTGCATGAGCGAGTAGATCTGGTGGATCTTCTCGTCCCGGATCACGGCGCGAATGGCGGGCGTGCAGATCATGACCTCGGCCGCGACCACGCGCCCTCGTCCCTTCGCCTTGGGGATCAGGGTCTGCGTGATCACACCCTCGAGCACGAACGCCAGCTGGGCGCGAACCTGGCCCTGCTGGTGTCCTGGGAAGGCGTCGATGATGCGGTTGATCGACTCGGCCGCGGAGTTCGTGTGCAGCGTCGCCAGGACCAGGTGCCCGGTCTCGGCGATGGTGAGCGCGGCCGAGATGGTCTCCAGGTCGCGCATCTCGCCGATCAGGATGGTGTCGGGGTCCTGCCGCAGCGCGTACTTGAGCGCGGCGGTGAACGATTTGGTGTCGGCACCGACCTCGCGCTGGTTCACCACGCACGACTTGTGCCGGTGGATGAACTCGATCGGGTCCTCGATCGTGATGATGTGGCCCTTCCGCTCGCGATTGATCTTGTCGAGCATGGCCGCGAGCGTGGTGGACTTGCCGGAGCCGGTCGGCCCGGTGACCAGCACGAGCCCGCGCGGGCGGTCCGCCAGCTTGTTCATCACCGGCGGCAGATTGAGCTTCTCCAGCGTGTGGATCTCGTAGGGGATCTGCCGAATCGCCATCGCCACGCAGCCGCGCTGCTTGTAGACGTTGCCGCGGAAGCGGGACAGGTTCTGCACCCCGAACGAGAAATCGAGCTCGTCCTCGGTCTCGAAGCGCTTCTTCTGGTTCTCGGTGAGGATCGAGTACGCGAGCGCCAGCGTGTCTTTGGGCGCCAGCACGTAGTTGATGTTCGAGTTGGTGAGGTCGCCGTCCACGCGCAGCTTGGGCTTGTCCCCGACTGTGATGTGGAGGTCGCTCGCTCCCCTCTGGATCATCTCCTGGAGGAGGATGCGGAGCGACAGCTCCTGCGGCGGCGGCGGCGGATTCGCTGCCTGCTGGGGGCGCGCCTGCGGTTGCTCCATGAGCTCTGTGGTCGTCTCGCGCTGAATGGTCAGTCGACCGCGGTGGTCTCTTTCACGACTTCCTCGAGCGTGGTCGCGCCTTTGGCGGCCTTGACCAGCCCGTCCATGCGCAGCGTCAACATCCCCTCGGACACCGCGATCTCACGGATCTCGTCGGTGCCCACCTCTTTCATGATCGCGTGCCGCATCGCGTTCGTGTTGCGCAGCACCTCGTACAGCCCCTGCCGACCCTTGTAGCCCGAGCCGCCGCATTTATCGCAGCCCTTGCCCTTGTAGAACGTGGTCTTGTGGGCCCAGTCCAACTCGATGCGCGCGGCCTTGAAGTACTCGTCCGGGTACGTCGCTTCTTCCTTGCAGACAGAGCAGATTTTGCGCAGGAGACGCTGAGCGGTGAGCAGATTCAGCGCCGACGCGACGTTGAACGGCTCCAGCCCCATGTCCATCAGACGGGTGATGGTCGAAGGGCAGTCGTTGGTGTGCAGGGTGGAGAGCACCAAGTGCCCCGTGAGGGCCGCCTTGATCGCGATGCCGCCGGTTTCGAGGTCGCGGATCTCTCCGACCATGATGATGTTCGGATCCTGCCGCAGGAACGCCTTCAGGGCGGCGGGGAAGGTCATCCCGATGTCGGTGCGCACCAGGACCTGATTGATGCCGTAGAGGTTGTACTCGACGGGGTCCTCGGCGGTCATGATGTTGGTGTCGATCGTGTTGATCTGCGACAGCGCCGAGTAAAGCGTGGTGGTCTTGCCGGACCCGGTGGGGCCGGTCACCAGCACCATCCCGTACGGACGTCCGATCGCCCACATGAAGTCGTCGAGCGCCTTCTGCTCGAACCCGAAGAGGCGCAGGTCGAACGTCAGGTTCCCCTTGTCGAGGATTCGCATGACGATCTTCTCGCCGAAGATCACGGGCAAGGTGGAGACGCGGAAATCCACCACCTTGCTCTTCATCTTCAGCTTGATGCGCCCGTCCTGCGGGAGGCGCCGCTCGGCGATGTTCAGGTCCGCCAGGATCTTGATGCGGGAGGTGATGGCCGCCTTCATCCGCATGGGCGGCTTCATGACCTCCATGAGTATCCCGTCCTTCCGGTAGCGGACCCGGATCTCCTTCTCGAACGGCTCGATGTGGATGTCGGACACGCCCTTGAGCACGGCATCGGTCAGCAGCCCGTTGATGAACTTCACCACCGGGGCGTCCTCGACCTGCGCCTGGAGCGCCGCGATCGAGGTCTCGTCTTCCTTCTCCTCGACGAACTCGATGTCCTCATCGTTCATCTCGCTGATGAGGTCGCCGAGGTTGGATTGGTCGGCGCCCGCCAGGACCCCGTAGTACTTCTCCAGATGCTTGCGGAGCGTGTACTCGCCGACGATCACGGGCTCGATGGTGAGCTTGGTGATGAAGCGCAGGTCGTCGATCGCGGCCAGGTCGGTGGGGTTGGTCATCGCCACCGTCAGCTTGGCGCCCTGCTTGCGCAGCGGGAGCACCAGATGCTTGTAGGCGACCTCGGGGGTGATGCTCTTGACGATCTTGGGATCGATCGAGATCACCTTCTCGAGGTCGACCGCCGGCACGCGATACTGCTTGGACAGCATGCGCGTGAGCTCTTCTTCGGCCACGAAGCCCAGCTTGACCAGGGCGAAGCCGAGGCGGGTGTTTTCCTTCTTCCCCTCCGCGAGCGCCTGGACGAGTTGGGCCTCGGTGATCAGCCCTTCGCGGACGAAGAGATCACCCAGGCGGTCCTGCGCGATGTTGGTTGCCATCGCCGTCGTTCCTCTGGGGGGCGGAGGGACCCGGGGCCGACCGGGCAGCGGAGCGGACCGATCGGAATCCCAGGATATCGGGCCGGCCCGGCCCGTTCAAGGAATCGGAGAAATTCGAGAGGTGATGGCTCCTTTAAGGCGACCCGAACTTAGGCTTTCGGCGCACGCTCGGTCAATCCGTAACGTCCGCGCGCCCAAGGCCTTCCGCGCACGGAGGCGTCACGCTTGCAATACCGGATCACCCTCCGCCCACCCGCACGAGCGGGCGCACCCGCTCCAAGATGGCGGGGCCGATGCCCTGCACGGCGAGCAGATCCTCGACGGTCCGGAAGCCGCCCCGGCGGGAGCGCTCGGCCACGATCCGACCGGCCAGGGCGGGGCCGATGCCGGGGAGCCGCTCGAGATCGGCGGGGGCGGCCCTGTTGAGGTCGAGGGGCGATCCGGCGCCTGCGCCGCCGGCCTGGGCTGGGCGTGCCGGAGGTCGAGCCGAGGGTAGGGCCGGAGCGGGCCGCGCGGGGACGCTCGACTGCGCGGCGGGCCGCCGCCCGACCACGCGGGCGTCCGGGGCCAGCCCCAAGTGGGGCCGCATGCGCTGGAGCGTCCCCGGTCCGATTCCGGAAACCCGAAGCAGGTCGTCCACGGCGCTGAAGGGGCCGTCCCGCTCGCGCGCGGCCACGATCGCCCGGGCGGTCGCCGGGCCCACCCCGGGGAGCCGGTCGAGCTCGGCCTCGGTGGCGCGGTTGGGGTCGATCGTCTCGTTCTGGCCGAGCGGACGCGAGCGCACTTGGGCGTCTTCCTGAAGGCGGCGGCTCTCGGCGAGCAGCCCCGGGAGGTCGTCGGCACCCGCGGGCAGCACTTCGGGACGGGGGCGCGTCTCCCATCCGTAGCGCGCGGCGCTTACTACCAGCAGCACCGCGGCAGTGCGCGCGAGCACGCGCGTCTCGGCGTCGTTCACGGCTCAAGCTCGGCGCGGCGGCGGGGCTCCGGGATGGGCGTTCCGGACATGTCCGCAACCTCTGACATCTCGGAGTCCCAACGAGACATTGACAGGATTTCCACGGGGCGAGCGCAGGCACTCCGGGACGGTGGTCGGAAGCGCCCACAGATCCCTCCGCGGTCCTCCAGGAGCACCGGGCACGAGGGGGACTCCGAATTGAGAGGATCTCCCCTCATCTCGAGGCTCTCAGCGGCGCAAGGGAGGCCGACGGCGACCCCAATATCTTTCGGCAGCGATTCACGCGATCGACGCCCACTCGAGGGATACACCCATGCTGCCGATCCCCTTGCCCGCAACCAAGCCTTCCCCCCAGGAGGTCGAGCGCATCGGCGACGAGATCGCCGTGCTCGCCGCGCGCATCCATGCGGCCACGTACCATCTCCTGATCCGGTTGCGCGAGTTCGATCGCGCCGAAGGGTGGGGCGGTGGCTTCGCCAGCTGCGGCCACTGGCTGAGCTGGCGCACCGGGATCGAGCGCGGTGCCGCGCGCGAACAGGTCCGAGTTGCCCGGGCCATCGAGCATCTGCCCCGCATCAGCGAGGGCATGCGGAGCGGCACCCTCTCCTACTCCAAGGTCAGGGCGCTCACGCGAGTCGCCACGGACGCGAACGAGGAGTCGCTCATGGAGTTCGCGCTGCACGGCACGGCGACCCAGGTCGAGAGGTTGGTCCGCGCCTGGCGGCGGGTGGACCGGGAAGAAGAGGCGTCCCAGGAGCGGCAGCGCCACGCCAGCCGTCATCTGAGCCTCGTCCCGGACGGCGACGGGATGTACAACCTGAGGGCGAAGCTCGACCCCGAAGTCGCGATGGCGCTCAAGCGCGCGCTCGAGGCGGCATCGTGGGCGCTCTACCGGCACGATGAAGAACCCGCACGGGACACGCCCGCGGCAGCGTGGCGGGCCGACGCCATCGGGCTGGTGGCCGAATGCGCGCTGCGGGGTGGGCTGGCTGCCAGCGCTTCGGCGAACCAGGTGGAAGGGGGGGACGCTGGGAGGGCCGCCGCAACCATCGGCCGCGCCGATCGCTACCTCGTCGTGATCCACGCGGACGAGTCCGTGCTGCGCGAGAGCGCCGCAGAGGGTGATGCCGTTCTGGAAGACGGCACCCGCGTTGCTGCGGAAACGTCCCGGCGCCTCGCGTGCGATGCGAGCCGCGTCAGGATGACGCACGGGAAGGACGGCTCTGTGCTGAGCGTGGGCAGGAAGACCCGCACGGTGCATCCGGCCCTGCGCCGAACGCTCGAGCACCGGAATGGGGGCTGTAGTTTCCCGGGCTGTGGGTCACGCTTCTGCGACGCGGACCATGTTCGCCACTGGGCGGACGGCGGGGAGACCAGGCTCGACAACCTGCTACTCGTCTGCAGGGTTCACCACAGGGCGATCCACGAGGAGGGTTTTCAGGTGGAGATGGTTGGCGGCCAGGCGCGTTTCCGGCGGCCGGACGGGGCCGTGATACCGGACGTGCCGTCGGCTCCGGCGCTTCCGGCGGATCCGATCGAGGCACTCGTGCAAGCGCACGCGGCGGCGGGCATCGAGATCGATGCTTGGACGGCGGCGCCGCGGGGAACGGGCGAGCGCCTCGACCTCGCGTGGGCGATCGCTATGCTATGGCGGCCCTCCCGCGAGGTGGAGGAACTTGCGGTCGAGGCCAGTTGAGGGCACATCTTGGCGACCTCCTCCTCGCTCACCGGACCCCGACATCAGCGATCTCCCCGAACGCCTGAGGGCGACCCTCGCGGACCGCTACTTGATCGAGCGCGAACTCGGTCGGGGCAGGATGGCCACGGTCTACCTGGCCCAGGATCTCAGCCACGACCGCAGGGTTGCGCTCAAGGTACTCAAGCCCGAGCTGGCCGCAGTGGTCGGAGTGGACCGCTTCCTGGCCGAGATCCGGACCACGGCCAACCTCCAGCACCCGCACATCCTCCCGCTCTTCGATTCCGGTCAGGCCGACGGCTTCCTCTTCTACGTCATGCCGTACGTCGAGGGGGAGTCGCTGCGACAGCGGCTCCAGCGCGACAAGCAACTACCGGTGGAGGAAGCGGTGCGGATCGCCGTCGCCGTAGCGCACGCGCTCCACTACGCGCACCGCCACGGCGTGATCCACTGCGACGTGAAGCCCGAGAACGTGCTCCTGCACGACGGGGAGCCGATGGTGGCGGACTTCGGAATCGCGCTCGCGGTGAGCGCCGCCGGGGGCGGGAGGCTGACCGAGACCGGACTCTCGCTCGGCACGCCGTTCTACATGAGCCCGGAGCAGGCCGCGGCGGACCGCACGGCGGAGCCACGACCGGTGACGGAGGCACGGCGAGCGGTTCCGGCCAACGTCAAGGCCGCGCTCGCCAAGGCGCTCGAGCGGCTGCCGGCTGATCGACAAGGTTTCCCCCGCCGGACGCTTCGTCGCGTACATGTCCGACGAGTCGGGCCGCTTCGAGGTGTCCGTGCGAACGTTCCCGGACCCGGCCGGCCGGTCTCAGATCTCGGTCGAGGGCGGAACGGAGCCCGTCTGGTCGCCGGACGGAAGGCGGCTGTATTACCGCGCCGGAAACGCGCTGCTGGCTGTAACGGTCGCCCTCGACGCCGCCTTCCGGGTCCTCGCACGGGACACGGTTTTTGCGGACCTCTCCGGCTATCTCGGGACCCGCGGCACCGCTCCTGCCGCCTACGACGTCCACCCGGACGGGGAGCGGTTCGTCTTCCTCGCCCGCGAGGGGGATACGGCCGACGGCGACGCCATGCTCACCGTGGTGGTCAACTGGTTCGAGGAGCTGCGCGAGCGGATGGGCGAAGCGAGCGCCGCAGCGCCAATTCGCTGATCACCGCACCCCCCGCACCGGCATCTCTCCCGCCTCGAACAGGAACTGCCCGAACAGCCCGAGCTGGAACTGCGTCGAGCCGCTGCGCTGCCCCACGAACGACTGCCGGTTCACGTAGCCTGCGTTGAGCCCCATCTCGAGACCGGCAATGCGGGTGTCGAGCGACACGCTCAAGCTGCGGTTGATCTGGTCCACGAAGGCGACGCACGAATCCCTGCCGGCCACCTCCCGGCAATCGCGCTCGCCGTTGAGCCCCCACACCACGGCCACGCGCAACGGACGCTGGAGATCGACCGGGACCCAGGCGGGGGCGAGCACGGAAGAGCTGAAGCTCACCCGGTGGCTGGCCCGGTCGCGCTCCGTGTCCCCGGTGGGATCCCTTCCCTCCCCCACGCGTACCGCACCGCGGTACCCGAGCACGGCGTCCCGCGCCCACGTGAGCGTCACCTCGGCCGGCAGCTGCAGCTCGTCGTCGGTACGGAGCTGCTGCCCGCCCACGCCGAACGAGGTTTCCCGCCGCAGCCGCTGGACCCCCGACGACAGGCTCCCGCGCACGCCCCAAGGTGCGGCCACGTCGGCGAGCGAGACGCGCACGTCGGGCCAGCTGGAGATGCGCACCGCGCGGTCGCTGCGCGCGTCGAGGGTGTTTGCGCGGGTGCGCGACCAGGCGATATCCGCGGCCGCGTGGCGGCCCGCCAGACCAGAGCCCAACGTCCACACGGTGCGGTCGGTGAGGAACGCGGCGTTGTCCCCGTTCAGGGCGCGGAACGAATCGTCATTCCCGAGGCCCAACTGGAAGGCGGCGCCCGGATCGACCGGCTCGCGATGGTAGCGGGCAATGATCCCCGACTGCCACACGGCGGTGATGGGGCGCATGCCGCGGAGGAGGAGCGCGAGCAGATCCTGGGCCTCGGTGCCCAGTGCCAGGTCGGAGAGCCGGGCGGCGTCGAGCGCGACCGAGGCGCGCACGTCGCGCTGCCCATCCGCGGTGCGCTGCAAGTCGAGCAGGGTGTCGCCGCCCACCTCCCGCCGCCGCACGAAGCTAGCGTTCCGGTCCGACAGATACCGCGTGGTCCAGGTGATGTCGTGGCGCAGCCAGGACAGCAGCCGCGGACGGTAGGTGACGCGGGTGCGCAGGTCACGCCGCGTCTCCCACCCCAGGTCGATCCCGGCGAGGCCGCTGCGCTCTGCCTCGAGGAGCCTCTGCACGCCCGGGTCGTTGACCGCCTGCTCCGGATCGAGCAGGTCGCGGGTGGTGAGGAGCGTGAGGTCAGCGAGCAATGACGGGAGCGGCGCGAGGCGGATCTCGCCCGCTGTCTCCATCGCCTCACGCGGCAGCCGCGTCGGCACCGCCAGGCTGTCCGCCGGCAGCACCACCACCCGGTCGAAGCGGGTGAGGCGCGCGTCCTGCCGCGTCCACGTGGTGCCCAGCGCGATGCGCTCGGGAGACCAGCGCAGCCGCGCGTCCACCACCGCCGTTTCCAGGAAGCCGGGGAGGAGCGCGCGCAGCACGGGCTGGAGGAAGCCCGGGACCAGACCGAAGTCGCGCGCGCCCAAGGTGCGCGCGTAGCCCAGGCGCGCGTCCATGCCGGTGGCGCTCTGGTCGCTCACGATGGTGCGGTTGGCGGCGCGGTACCAGCCGAGGCGCAGGTCCAGCGGGTCGAGCAGCGCGCCCACCAGCGGGTTCACGGACGGCGTGCGCTTGCGCATGCCGAGGCTCACCCGCGTCTGCTCGGACCCGGTCGCGCGCAACCCGCGGATGCGGTCGGCGCGGACGTCGCTGTCGGGCAGGAAGAACGGGTCGAGGGTGGTGCGGTCGAAGGTGACGCCGAGCGGCAGGTCGAGGCCCCAGTCGAGGGGGGTGAAGCGATCGAGCCGGACGGTGGAGGACATCGTGACCAGCCGGTCGGTCTGATAGGTCGCCTGCTCCTCGAGCTGCCTAAAGTGGGCCCCCCGCCCGCGCACCGAGAGCCGCACGTCGGCCACGTCCGCCGCGATCAGATCGAGGTCGAGATCGCCCGCGACGCCGCCCGTCCGCACGCCCCCGGCCAGACGCAGCTCGTCTATCCATAACTCCCCGCCGAAGGAGGCGCCGGCGTTCCATACTCCCACGGACAGCTCGCGCACGTTGGCGAGATCCGGCCCGCGCCCGCGGTCGCGGATCACCACCGCGTAGGTGGAGTCCGCGCTCCACAGCTCGAGCGGCGGGTCCCACGGCGTGCGTGGCATGAGGTTGAGCACCTCCTCGGCGCGCCGCCGCAGCTCCTGCCAGATGGTGAAGTCCACCACCACCTCGGGCGCCCAGTCTCCCGGGCTCACGCCGGCGGGGTTGGATGACGACCCCAGGCGGGTGCGGTACACGTAGAAGTTCTCGGCGTCGCTGCCGACCTTGAAGAAGAAAAAGCGGTCACGATCGGCGCCCCAGTCGCCGAAGCGCGGGACGACCCAGAAGCGCGCCTCGCCGTAGGGAAGGAAGTCGCGGGGCTGCTGCGGGAAGCGCTGATAGACCTCGGCGCGCTCCCCCTCCCCGAGATCGTCGAAGCGGAGCCCCAGGCTCTTCTCGTTGAACTCGACCCCCACGCCGCCGAACGCGAGGGTGGGGTCGGAAAGCTGCTCGAGCACGCCGGGCGGCGACTGGTATGCGTCGCCCTCGCTCACGCGGGATACCGAGGCGACCTCGAGGCGGCCGACGCCCCCGGCGAGCGTGTCGCCGATCATCCCGCGCAGCACGCCCTCGCCGGCGCGCTTGATCCAGCGCGACCCGGTGAGGCTCATGCGCGCGAGCGTGACCGCGCCGGAGCGGCGTCCCACCGCCGTCACGCGCAGGTGCTTGACCGCGCGCAGATCCGCCTCGGTCAGCGAGCCCCCCACGTGCTGCGCGCGCGGATCCTGGATCGGCACGCGGTACAGCCGGAAGCCGGTGCCGGTCTCGGCCGACGTGCGCGCCAGGTAGGGAGAGAGGGAATTCAGCTCGACGACGTACCGGAAATGTCGCTCGCGCGTCTCCAGGTTGCCGTTGCCATCCAGGTCCTCGCTGTCCCGCCGGCCGTTGCCGCGCGTGCAGTTCGCGCGCGCGTCGCCGATCCGGTAGAGCGCCTGAGGCGCGGCGTGGCAGTCCTCGCCCCACACGCCGCGGCGGTCGGTCACGTCGCTCCAGATCTCCCCGCGCGCAGGGTCGGCCTCCTGGTCGAGCAGGCCGAGGCCCCAGGGGTCCCCGGCGGCCTTGGTTCCGGACGTGCGACCCGCCGCGTCCAGAAAGAGCGCGTCTTCGCTGACCAGACCCAGGTCGACCACCAGGCTCAGCGCCTCGTCGCCCGCGGCGTAGAACTCGAGGAACTCGGTCTTGGTCAGATCGGCGCCGGTCTCGGAGAGCGTGGTGGTGATCGAGCGCCACCGGCTCGCCACCGCTGCCCCGCGCGCCCCGAACGTGAGGCGGAGTCCGGGCTCGCGGATCTCGCTTCCCGACACCCGGATCTGACGGTCGATCTCCTGGCGGGGGAGGAAGCCCTCGTGCGCGCCGACGCTGTCGCCGGTCGGGCTCTCCACGATCCACGCGTGCTGCCACGTCAGCGGCGCCGCATTGTCGGGGCCGGGAGGCGCGGGCAGGAGGTGGTCGAAGCCGACGCTCGTCTCGGGCGCGGAGCCGAGCTGCCAATCCTGCGCGAGCAGCGACAGCGGGAGCGCGGCGGTCGCGTCGAAGTCGTCCAGGAATACGTCGCCCTTCAGGTTCGGGTTGGGGAGCGACAGCGCCAGCTCGCCGGTGAGCGCGAGCCCCGAGCCGCCGACGCTGCGCAGCCCCGGCACCCCGTCGAGCCAGCGGTCGAGCCAACCCGCGTCCAGACGGTACCTCCCGTTCACCCCACCCAGCGCCACCGCCCCCGGCTCCACCCCGAGCTGCGGCCGGTTCGCCAGCGTTTGTTCGCTCCGGTAGAGGCCGAGCACATCCACCGACCCGCGCTCGCCCAGCCCGTAGGTGGCGCGGAAGCCCGCCACCGAGGTGGGCGCCGTCCGGAAGATCTGCTTCTGCTCCCAGGTGGCGCGCACGACGCCGTCGGGGCTCGCGCCGAACAGCGCCTCCGCGTCGCGCAGCGTCACCTGGCCGACGTCGTAGTCGATCAGGTAGTCCACGTCCTTGGTCAGCAGGCGGTCGCCCAGGTAGACGCGCTCGCTGCCGTCGCGGATGCCGAGCGCTCCCAGAGAGAACGACGAGATCAGCCCCTCGCTCTTCACCCGGTACGGGACGGTGAGTCGGAAGAGCCCACCGTTGTCGCGCTCGAAGGGATCGGCCGCGTTATAGATGCGGGCGTTGGCGTCGGGCCCGAGGATCTCCTTCGTCTCCGCCGCGGACAGCCGCAGCGACGGGAGCGGCGGCGGGTCGCGGAAAGGGCGCAGGGTCGGGAAGACGATGAAGGTCCCCCGCACGGGCGGCTGATCCTGGAACAGGTCAGGGTCGCCCGCGGGGCGGTAGACGCGCGCCTGATCGACGCGGTCGAGCGGCGACTCCTCGTCCAGACCGAACAGCCGCAGGAACGACACGTCCTCGCCGGTCGCGGCGCGCTTGAACGTGCGCCCCGAGCTCGCTTCGCCCAGTGAGATGGTGAGGTCCACGGTGGCCGGATCCACGTCGCCCGAGCCCGACACCCGGTAGACGTTGTGCATCTCCATCTCCCATGTCGGCCGCCCCGGCTGGTGGAACGCCGGCGACGCCTTCAGCAGGCGGAGCCGGGGCCGCCCCCCCCGCACGTAGATCCGCTCCGGGTTGTAGGTGCCGACCGTGTCGCCCACCGCGGTCACGTAGGTAGCCGCGAGCATCTCGTCGCGTGCGAGCGGATTCCTGAGCGCGATCCAGAGCCCGCTCGGGTGCACGAAGTAGTCGAGCCCGGGCTGCAGGTATCGGAACCAGCCGGACTCGCGCACGGCGTCGGCACCCGTGCCCGCGAGCGCGTCCGCCTGAATGAACCCCTCCACCTGCTTGCGCAGCAGCGGGTCGTTCTCGAAGCGGTAGAGCTGGATTGGCTCCGGACCCGGAGCGACGAACGGGCTCGCCGCCGAGGCATCGAGCGCGAGCACGTCCACGTGCGGGTAGTCCGCTAGCTCGCGCGGGTCCACGAGGAAGAAGAACTGGCCGCGCGCGTAGTCGGCGTCGTCGAGCACGAGCGTATCCTGCTGGACGAAACCGCGCTCGGAACCCACCCCGGTGAGGCGGAACTCGCGCGTGGAGAGGTCGCCCTTCTGCTCGGCCCACACCGCCTGCACGTCGAGCGGGCCCAGATGCCCCTCGGCCTGGAAACCGAAGTTCCCGGCGGGGAGCCCGCGCGTCAGGAAGCGCGAAGCCGGGAGCCGGAACGTCACGTCGCCGACCTCCAGCCGGCGCACCACCGCGTCGTCGCCGCCCAGGTAGCGGACGCTGATCGTGTTGGCGGCCTCGAACTCGCGCAGCTGATCGTAGTCCACATCTACTTGCAGGCGGTCCGCGATCGTGCCGCCCACCTGGACGCCGAAGCGGAGCTGCGGGTTCAGGCGGGGCACGAGCGTGGGGTTGCAGCTCTCGCGCAGCTGCTGCTCGCAGGGACGGAACC
>CAXNGW010000037.1:0-12266 GCA_964201975.1 Longimicrobiales bacterium
GCCGACTCCGCTCCGCACCCGCACCCGGCCGCCGTTCCCGGCACCCAGCCCCTCCTCTCTGTAACGCGGCGGCTTTCGCCCGCGTACTCCAGGGTGATGCCCACCTCGGACGGCTGCCTGCGGAGGCGCTGGCGGGCGCGTCCTGCGAACGAGCGGGCGTGGTGACGGCCGGGGGAGAGGAGCTGGAGGCCGGGCTCGCGGGCCTGTCCGGCGAGGAGGCCGAGCGCATCCGCGACGTCGGCCCGCTGCTCGACCCGCAGGCGAGACCCGCTTCGGCTCCTCGTTCACGCGGGCCCTGTGGCCCGGCCCGTCGCGCGGCCGCCCGATCGTTCTGCAGCGTCCCGTCGAGCGTCGCTAGAGTCCCCGCTTCAGCGACCTGTTGGGTGCGTTGTCGCGCCGGAGGGGCTTCCTTAGGTTCAGCCCCCATGGCCAAAGCTTCCATTCGAGACCTGAGCCGCGCCGATCTGGCCGGTCGCCGAGCGCTCGTCCGCGCCGACCTCAACGCCCCCCTCGCGGACGGCCTGATCGCGGACAAGACCCGGATCCGCGAATCCATCCCCACCCTCTTCTATCTGCGCGAGGCCGGGGCTCGCATCGTGGTGATGTCCCACTTCGGACGCCCGCAAGGGCCCGATCCGGAGTTCTCGCTCCAGGTCGTCGTCGAGCACCTGGACGAGAGCTTCGGGGGGGTGCGCTTCCATCCGGGGCTGGTCGGGCCCGACGCGGAGGCGGCCGTGAACGGCCTCCAGGACGGCGACGTGCTCGTGCTCGAGAATACCCGCTTTCACGCGGGCGAGACCAAGAACGATCCCGTGCTGGCGAGCGCGCTCGCGGACCTCGGCGACGTGTTCGTCAACGACGCTTTCGGGACCGCGCATCGCGCGCACGCCTCCACCGTGGGCGTGGCCGAGGAGATCCGACGTCGCGGCGGCCGGGCCGTGGCCGGCCTGCTCATGGAGAAGGAGCTGGAGGTGCTGGGCCGGGTCATGCGCGATCCGGAACGGCCGTTCGTCGCGATCCTGGGCGGCGCCAAGGTGTCGGGGAAGGTCGAGGTCATCCGCGCCCTGCTCGGGCGCGTGGATCGGCTGTTGGTGGGGGGCGCCATGGCGAACACCTTCCTGCGCGCGCTCGGGCTCGAGGTCGGCGCCTCGCTGGTCGAGGAGGAGCGGGTCGAGCTTGCCCGTGGGATCCTGCGCGAGGCGGGCGAGCGCCTGATTCTGCCGGTGGATTGCGTGGTCGCGGATCGCATCGACAAGGATGCGGTTCCGCGCGTGGTGCCGAGGGACTCGGTGGGACCCGGCGAGCACATCGGCGACATCGGCCCCGCGACGCGCGCTGTGTTCGCCACCGCGCTGGAGAGCGCTCGCACCGTGGTTTGGAACGGTCCCATGGGGGTGTTCGAGCTGCGCGCGTTCCGTGAGGGCACGGTCGCGGTCGCGCAGGCAGTGGCCGCCGCCACCGACCGCGGGGCGTTCACGCTGGTGGGCGGAGGCGACTCCGCGGCGGCCGCCGACATCGCCGGCGTGGCCGACCGGCTCACTCATGTGTCCACCGGCGGCGGCGCGTCGCTCGACTACCTGGCCGGTCTGGATCTGCCCGGCGTGCTCGCGCTGAGCGATCTCTGAGCGGAGCGGAGCGCGTGCCCGCTGCGGTCGTCGCCGGCAACTGGAAGATGCACATGGGGCCGGACGAGACGCGGTCATTTCTCGCGTCGTTCGCCCCTCGCACCGGACCGGGGCGGCCTCGTGTGATCCTCTTCCCGCCGGCGGTCTCGATCGGGGCGGCCGCCATGGCCGCGGCTGGCCGCGTCGACATCGGCGTGCAGAGCATCCATTGGGAGGACGCGGGCGCGTTCACGGGCGAGCTGTCGGCCGCGCTCGCGCGGGCGGCCGGCGCTACCCACGCGCTGGTGGGCCACTCCGAGCGACGCCAGCTGTTCGGGGAGACGGATGCCGACGTGACCCGCAAAGCGGCCGCCGCCCTCCGGCAGGGGCTGACCCCCGTCGTCTGCGTGGGCGAGACGCTCGCCGAGCGGCGTGCCGGACAGGTGGACGAGGTGATCCTCCGCCAACTGGACGCCGCCCTCGACGGGCTCCGCGCGCCGGGCGCATTCCTGATCGCGTACGAGCCGGTCTGGGCGATCGGCACCGGGGAGAACGCGACCCCGGCGGATGCGGCCGCGGCGCACGGCGCCCTGCGCCGCCGGCTCCGCGAGCGGCTGGGGGACGCCGGTGGGGCGGTCCCGATCCTGTACGGTGGCAGCGTGAAGCCCGATAATGCCGCCGCGCTGCTGGCGGCCCGCGACGTGGACGGAGTGCTGGTAGGGGGCGCTAGCCTCGACCCCGCCGGCTTTGCCCGCATCGTGGACGCTGCCCCGGACCGTTGACATCGTCGGCTGGCGCCGGCGACGTTTGGGGCTCCCGACCGATCACCGAACCCGGGGCTCGCCGATGTATACCTTTCTGGTCGCTCTGATGGTGCTGGACGGCATCGTCCTGGGGCTGGTCGTCCTCCTCCAGTCGGGGAAGGGCGGCGGCCTCGCTGCGCTGGGCGGGGGCGGGTCGCCTACCGAAGGGATCCTCGCCGGCCGCCAGGCCGCCACCATGCTGACCCGCGCCAGCTGGATCAGCGGGGGCACGTTCATGGTGCTGGCGCTGGTGCTTTCGATCCTGTCGTCGCGGGCGCAGGCGCCCACCTCGATCATCGAGGATGACTTCCGCGCGCAGCAGCAGCTCCCGGCGGGTGAGCCGCAGCCCGTCCTCCCCGGCGGAGCGGAGACCGGCGCGGCGCCGACCCCCGCGAGCGAGACCGCCCCGGAAGCGACGCCCGCCGCGGGCCGCTGATCGGAGGCCGCGCCGTGGCGGCGGCCGGCGCGTTGGTGGCGGATCTCGGTCGGAGCGATCTGCACGCGCTCTACCGTACGATGGTGATGGTGCGGACCTCCGAGGAGCGGCTCGAGATCCTCCAGAAGCAGGGTCACTTGCACGGCGGGCTCTACCGCTCGCTCGGGCAGGAGGCCGGTCCGGTCGGCGCTGCGTATGCGCTGCGTCCCAGCGCCGACGGCAAGGGCGACGTGCTCGCCATGACCGTGCGCGCGACCGGCGCTTGCTTCGTGTTCGGCTTCACGCCGCTCGAGCTCTTCCGGCAGTACCTCGGCCGCGCCACCGGCCTGACCAGGGGCAAAGAGGCCAACCTGCACTGTGTGGACTACGCGCGCGGGTTCATCGGCCCCAATTCTCCGCTCGGCACCATGGTGCAGGTGATGGCCGGCGTGACGCTCGCCTTCCGCATGAGGGGCGAGGACCGGGTCGGGATCTCGTTCTACGGCGACGGCGCCACCTCGACCGGCGCCTGGCACGAAGGGATCACCTTCGCGTCTGGCCAGCGCTGCCCGCTGATCGTCATGGTGGAGGCGAACCAGTGGGCGTTCTCCACCCGCACCGAGCGCTTCACGCGCGTCAAGAGCTTCGCCGACAAAGGGATCGGGTACGGCATTTCGGGCGAGTCGGTGGACGGCAACGACCCGGTCGCGGTCTACGAAGTCGTCGCCCGCGCGGCGGGCAGAGCCCGCGCGGGGGAGGGGACTCAGCTGATCGAGCTGCGCACCTTCCGCCGCTTGGGCCACGCGCAGCACGACGCAATGGAGTACATGGACAAGGCGGAGCTGGCGGAGTGGGAGGCCAAGGATCCGATCGTGCGGTTCCGGCAGCGGCTGCTCGACGAGGGGTGGAGCGACGCGGGCGAGCTCGACGCGATCGACCGCGAGGTGTACGACCGAGTGGCCGCCGACGCCGAGCAGGCGATGGCCGAGCCGCTTCCCGCGCCGGCCGCGGCGCTCGACGGCGTGTACACGGATCACGTCCAGCGCGCCCCGTGGACGCGACGGACGCCGGTGGATCCGCGCGGATGAGCACGACCGCCGCCGGAGCCGACACCGCCGCGGGCACGTCCACGCGCTCCCCTCGCCCCGAGCAGGTCACCAAGACCGCGCGGCGTGAGCCGGTCACGTTTCTCGAGGCGATCAGCGAGGCGCTCTTCGAAGAGATGGAGCGCGACGACCGCGTCTTCATTCTGGGCGAGGACGTCGGCGTCTACGGAGGCGCATTCAAGGTCACCAAGGGGTTCCGCGACTGGTTCGGCGAGATGCGGGTGATCGACACGCCCATCTCCGAGAGCGGCTTCACGGGGGCGGCGGCCGGCGCCGCGCACATGGGGTTCCGGCCGGTCGTCGAGATGCAGTTCATGGACTTCATCTCGCCGGCGTATGACGTGATCACCAACTACCTCGCGAATTCGCTCTACCGCGGCTCGGGGCCGATGCCGGTAGTGATCCGGGGCCCCGTGGGCGCCGGCAACCGGGGCGGGCCGTTCCACTCGCAGAACATCGAGATGGCGTTCTTCCACACGCCCGGACTCAAGATCGTCTACCCGAGCACGGCGTACGACGCCAAGGGGCTCCTCAAGGCCGCGATTCGCGACGACAACCCGGTCTTGTTCGAGGAGCACAAGGGCCTCTACCGCGCGCCGGCCCTGCGCGAGCTCCTCCCCGTCGAGGACTACGTGGTGCCGCTCGGCAAGCTACGCGTGGTGCGCGAGGGTACGGACGTGACCGTCGTGACCTACGGCGGGATGGTGCATAAGTGCGCGGAGGCGGCCGAGCGGCTGGCGGAGAACGGGGTGTCGCTCGAGGTCCTCGATCTGCGCACTCTGCTGCCGCTCGACGACGAGGCCATCGCAGGCAGCGTCCGCCGCACCGGCAAGCTGCTCATCGTGCACGAGGACACGCGCACCGGCGGCATCGCCGGCGAGATCGCGATGCGCGTGAACGAGCTCGCCTTCGAGTGGCTGGACGCGCCGATCCTGCGCGTGACCGCGTTGGATGCAACGATTCCGTACGCGGGCCCGCTGGAAGATTATTTCCTCCCCGGGACCGACGACGTGGTAGCCGCGGCGCGGTATCTGTCGAGCTACTGAAAAGAGGATTTCTCATCGGCCGGCGAGGCGTCCGGCCGTGACCATCACCGCGACAGGGATCCGGCACCCGCGCCGAGGGTAGGCGAGGGCGGTCGCCCGGGGCGAGCGCCCGAGCGCGACCGGACCCTGTACATCATTGGAGGACACGCGTGGCCAGGATCGAAGTCCCGATGCCCCAGATGGGCGAATCCATCGCCGAGGGCACGGTCTCCAAGTGGCTCAAATCGGTCGGCCAGACGGTCGAGCGAGACGAGCCGATCCTGGAGATCTCCACGGACAAGGTCGACGCCGAAATCCCCGCTCCCGCAGCGGGCACGATCGTAGCCATCGAAGTGCAAGAGGGGGAGACGGTCGCGGTGGGCACGATCGTGGCTTACATCGACACCGAGGGTGTGCCTTCCGGCAACGGCGTCGCGCCCGCGAAGGTGAGTGCGCCCGCCGCCCCGGAGCCCGCTCCTACGGCGCAACCGCAGAGCGCGGCGGCTGCTCCGGACACGCCCACGCCGCCGGCCACCTCGGCGGCCGAGGGCGACGATCCGAGCTCCGTCGAGGATCGGCTGCGCACCCGCTCCACACCGGTGGTGCGCAAGATCGCCGAGGAGCACGGCGTCGACATCGGCCAGGTCGAGGGGACCGGCCACGCGGGACGCGTGACCAAGCAGGACATCCTCGCGTTCATCGACAAGGGCGGTTCCGCGACGCCCAGCGCGGAGCCCCAAGCACCCCTCCGGGCGGCCCCGCCCGCGCCCGCGCCCCCGTCCGCCGCCAAGGCGCCCGCGGCCCCCGCGCCTACGGCCGCCCCGTCCGACCTGTGGAAGGCGTTCTACGGGCAGGTGCAGCACCCCGAGTTTTCCGTCCGCGAGGGCGACCGGGTCGAGGCGATGGACAAGATCCGCCGCTTGACTGCGGAGCACATGGTGGTGGCCAAGCGCATCGCGCCCCACGTGCATTCGTTCATCGAGATCGACTTCACCGCGATCGACAAGGTCCGCAAGGACAGCAAGAAGAAATGGGAGGAACAGGGCGCGCGGGTCAGCTACACCGCGTTCGTGGTATGGGCGGTGGCGCGCGTGCTGCGTGAGTTTCCCCAGGTCAACGGCACCATCTCGGGTGCCAACGTCATCTACCGCGGGGGCGTCAACATCGGCATCGCGGTGGACCTCGATCCGGGGCTGATCGTGCCCGTCATCCGCGACGCGGACCACCTGAGCCTGCTGGGCATCGGCAAGAAGATCGCCGACTTGGCCGAGCGCGCCCGCAGCCGGCAGCTCTCCCCCGACGAGATCCAGGGGGCCACGTTCACCATCACCAACCCGGGTGTGCTCGGAACCTTGGTCGGCCTGCCGATCATTCCGAAGGGCACCGCCGCCATCCTCGGCACCGGCGCGATCGAGAAGCGCGTCGTGGTGATCGAGGACGCGAGCGGCAGCGACGCGATGGCGATCCGCAAACGCAGCATCTTCTCCCTGGGCTACGACCACCGACTGGTGGACGGCGCCGATTCGGCGCGCTTCCTGTCGCGCCTCAGGCAGGTGCTGGAGGCTTTCCCCGGCGACGCGTGACCGCCGCGCCGCTCGCCGTGCGCAGACTGGGCACGGTGGCCTATGCCGACGCCCTCGCGCTGCAGCAGGAGCTGGTGCGGGAGCGGAGGGCCGGCCGGCTCGCGGACACCCTCCTGCTGCTCCAGCATCCTCACGTCATCACGCTGGGCAGCGGCTCGGACCCGGCGCACGTTCTGGCTGGGCCGGAGGAGCGCGTCCGCCTGGGGATCGAGCTATTCGAGACCGGCCGGGGCGGAGACGTCACCTACCACGGCCCTGGCCAGCTCGTCGGCTATCCCATCCTCGCCCTCGAAGAAGAGCGGCGCGACCTGCACCGCTATCTCCGCGACCTCGAAGGCGCCGTCATCGACGGTCTGGCCGCGTTCGGACTCGCGGCCGAGCGCGCGGACGGCCTCACCGGCGTGTGGGTGGAGGGGGGGAAGATCGCGGCGATCGGCGTGCGGGTGTCGTCGGGGTGGATCACGTCGCACGGCTTCGCGCTCAACGTCGCCACCGACCTCGACTACTTCGGGACGATCGTGCCGTGCGGGATCTCCGACCGGCGCGTCACCTCCCTCGAGCGCGAGCTGGGCCGCTCGGTGCCGATCGCGGAAGTGGAAACCGTGATCGCCGTCGCGCTGGCAGCGCGGATCGGGCGGCAGCTCGTCGCCTGAGCAACACTTTGGGGCGGAGAAGTCCGCTTTCCCTACCGGTTGGGGACCGGCTCGGAGAGGTCGAGGTATCGCCCCTTCTTCCGCTCCTCCTCCAGCCAGGCGTCGAACCCGGACGGCACCAGTCCGTCGGAGCCGTCCTGCCGCTTTGCCGCCCCGGTCGCCAGGTGGTTGGCGTACTCGTTGCGTGGATGGCCCGCGTGGCCGCGCACCCAGCGCCATTCGACGGTATGGCCGGCGGCCGCCGCGACCAACTCCTTCCAAAGCTCCAGGTTCTCGATCGGTCCGGCCTTGCGGGTCCAGCCGCGCGCCTTCCAGCCGCGCACCCACTCGGACATCCCCTTAACCAGATACTGGCTGTCGGAGACGAACAGCACGCGGCACGGCCGCTTTAGCTGCGTGAGCGCTTCGATGGCGCTGCTCAGTGCCATGCGGTTGTTGGTGGTCGCCGGGTCCGAGAGCCAATAGTCGCGTCGCTCCCAGCGGTCGCCGGCCCAGTGCTCGACCAGCCCGGCCGCGCCCCCGGGGTTGTCTCGATCCTGGAACTGATTGCCCAGGCAGGACTCGTCGGCGTGCACGTGGACGACGGGTGTTTCGCGCATCAGCGGTGATCGCTCGAGGGATGGGAGCGCGGACGGCGGAAGCTAGGAGAAGGCACGGCCCGCGCCCACCCTCGCGTTGCGGCTCCGGGGATTGGACCGGCCCCGGGCACGCGCTATTTTTTCGCGCCCGCCCGCTCCCCCACCGGAGGCTACCCTGAACGAGCCCGCGATCCTTCTCCTCGAGGACGGCCGCGTCTTCCGCGGAGCCCGCCTCGGCGCTTCGGGCCCGGCATTCGGCGAGGTGGTATTCAACACCTCGATGACCGGATACCAGGAGATCCTCACCGATCCGTCCTACGCCGGGCAGTTGGTCACCATGACCTACCCCTTGATCGGCAACTACGGGGTCAACGCCGAGGACGAAGAGTCGGCCGCGCCGCACGTCGCGGGCTTCATCGTCCGCGCGGCGGCCCGGCTGGCGAGCTCGTGGCGCGCGACCGGGGACCTGTCCGGCTACTTGAACCGCCACGGGATCACGGGGATCAGCGACGTGGACACGCGCGCGCTCACGCGGCACATCCGCGCCGAGGGTGCGATGCGCGGGGCGATCGCGCCCGCCACGGTCGATCCAGCCGAGCTGCGCGAGCGCGTGCTCGCGCAGCCGCGCATGGAGGGGCTCGATCTGGCCTGTGGGGTCTCGACCGACCGCCGCTATGAGGTGGAGCCGGTGGGGGACGAGCGCTTCCACGTGCTCGCCTACGACTTCGGGGTGAAGGCGCACTCCCCGCGCCTGCTGGCCGAGCGGGGCTGTCGGGTGACGGTCATCCCGGCCCGCACGCCCGCCGAGGACATCCTCGCCGAGGCGCCCGACGGCCTCTTCATCTCCAACGGGCCGGGCGACCCGGCTGCAGTGCGGGAGGCGGCGGAGGCGATCCTCGAGCTGTCGGAGCGCCGGGTGCCGGTGTTCGGCATTTGCTTGGGGCATCAGCTGATCGGCCGGGCCTTCGGGGGGACCACCTACAAGCTTCCCTTCGGCCACCACGGCGGGAATCACCCCGTGGAGCGGCTCGGTCACGGCACCGTCGAGATCACCGCCCAGAACCACGGGTTCGCGGTGCGCGGGGGAGAGGGGGGGACCGTCCCCGGCGCACCGGGGCTGCGGGTGACCCACCTGAACCTCTACGACCAGACGGTCGAGGGGCTCGAGCACACCGAGCGGCCGGTCTTCTCGGTCCAGTACCATCCCGAAGCCGCCCCGGGCCCCCACGACAGCCTCTATCTGTTCGACCGATTCATCACTCTGATGGAGGGTCGGCAGGGCTGATTCCTGGTCTCCCTGGAATCGCGTAGGTTCAACCGAGGCTTGACCTTCCGGCGCCGGCGTCGTACCGTGGCGTCCGACCCGCCCGCGTTCCCCCCCGGAGACTGGCATGACCAAGGCCGACCTCGTCGAACAGGTTGCGGAGGCGATCGGGCCCGGTATCACGAAGAAGGACTGCGCCATGGTCGTGGACGGCTTCCTGAACGCCGTCAAAAAGGCGCTGGCGACCGGTGAGAACATCGAGATCCGGGGCTTCGGCACGTTCAAGGTGAGGCGGCGGAAGACCCGTATGGCCAGGAATCCCCGTACCGGGGACCCGGTCAAGGTGCCCCAGCGCGGGGTGCCCGTCTTCAAGCCGTCCAAGCATCTCCGCAACAAGGTCGCCCGCATGGAAGCCACCCGGGCGGAGTGACCGCCGCAGGCCCCAGCGAGGCCCTTCGACCGCGACCCGCCACCCGCCCCCGCTCGATCCGGAGGCGGGTGGTCGCGTTTCGGGCTTTAACGTTCGGCTGCGGGCGGGCGTCCTATCGATGGTGACCCACGCGAGCCCGGGAGACGCGGACGCGGCGCTCCTGGACCGGGCGCGAGCGGGAGATCCGGAGGCGCTCGACGCGCTGGTGGCCCGCCACCACGGGGCGGCGTTCCGGGTGGCCCTGGTGATCGTTGGGGACGACGCCGATGCCGCCGATGCGGCGCAGGACGGGATGGTCAGAGCGCTCAAGGGGCTCGCCCACTTCCGCGGTGAGGCGTCGTTCCGGACGTGGCTGCTCGCGATCGTGGCGAACGAGGCGAAGAGCCAACTGCGGCGGAGCACCCGTCGCCGCGAGGCGCCGCTGGAAGACGAGCTGTCCACCGGGGGAGAGGTCGGTGCCGCGGAAGCGCTGGCGCTCCGTGACGATGCGGCGCGGGTGCGGGCCTTGCTGCCGCGGCTGCCCGAAAAGCAGCGCATGGCGGTGCAGCTGAGGGTGGACGAAGGATTGAGCTTCCGGGAGGTGGGGGAGGTGATCGGCTCGACGGAAGGCGCAGCCCGGGTGAACTATCATCACGGCATCCGCCGTCTGCGGGAGTGGCTCGAGGAATGAATCGAATGACCTGCCAAGATGTGCTGGACCTGTTGCCCGACTGGGCCGCCGGACGGCTGGCCCGCGATGCGTCCCATGACGAAGAGAGTCGCGTCGCGGCGCACCTTTCGGCGTGCGCGAGCTGCGCCGCCGAGGCGGCGCTGCTCCGCTCCCTTCTGGCCACGCGGCCCGAGGCTCCCGCCGATCTCGCCCCCCGCCTCTCCGCCGCGCTGCGCGCGCAGACCCCGGCTCCAGCCCACCGCTCGCGGCGGCTCCGTCCCGCGTGGGCGCTGCCAGCGGCCGCTGTGCTCGTCCTGGCGATCGGGACGTCCGTGCTGCGCAACCGGGTGGCGCCGACCGACGCCGACAGCGCGCTCGGCGAGGTGGCGGTCGTGGACGACGCCGGCGTGTGGATCGCGGAAGACGGGATGGTGGCGGGCGCGCCCGTGCTCGAGGATCTCTCGGACGAGGCGCTGGCCGCGCTGCTCGAGGAGATGGGCGGATGAGCGAGCGGTCGGGGCGTTGGATCCGGGCCGCTCTCTTGGTTGCGGCGCTGAGCGCTCCGGTCGCGGTGACCGCGCAGAGGCCGCGGGTGGCGGTCGATCGCACCGAGATGGAGCAGCGCGTGCGCGCCCGGTTCGGCGACATGGTGCGGGCGGAGCTGGGTCTCACCCAGGACCAGCGCGAGCGGGTGGACCGCATGGTCGACTCCTTCCAGGACGAGCAGCGGGCTCTCATCGAGCGCCAGATCACACTGCGGCGGCGGTTTGACCAAGCGAGCTCCGCGGCTCGGAGCGAGGACGACGCCCGCTCGCTGCTGCGCGAGATGGCGGCGGTGCGGGAGGAGGAGGCACGCCTGTTCAATGCCGAGATGGACGGCCTTCTCGAGGTTCTCTCGCCGAGCCAGGTGCTCCGCTTCTACGAGCTGCGCGAGGACCTGATGGACCGGGTGCGTCGGCTGCGGCAGGACGGTCCGCGGCGAGGCGGGCCTCCCGGACCCGGGCCGCGCGGAGCCCCCCGCAGGGGCGGCTGATCTGGGGGTCGCTGCGGTTGACGGGGGGACCTGCCTTCGGATAGCGTCCACCCATACGTCTCTTGCAGGAGTCCCCGTGCAGGTCCGCACCCTCTTCTTCGCCGGATACCGGGACGCCCTCGGGACCGGCAGCCTCGAGGTCGATCTCCCCGAGGGGACCACGGTCGGCGAGCTGGTCCTCCGCCTGCGCTCTCGCGGTGCTCCGTTCGACCGCCTTCCCGCCGTTCCCGCGGTCGCCGTCAACCGCACCCTCGTGCGGGGCGACGCGCGGCTGGTTTCCGGCGACGAGATCGCCTTCCTCCCGCCGGTGGCCGGCGGATGAGCGCGGCACCGAGCGAGCGCCCCTTCGCAAACATCGTCGACGGTCCCATCGATCCGTCCGCGCTCCTGGCGCGCGTCGGTGACGCGGGCGACGGGGCGGTCCTCCTCTTCCTGGGGACGGTACGCGACCACGCGGACGGACGGTCGGTGAGCGGGCTCCACTACGAGGCCTATCGGGAGATGGCCGCGGAGGTGCTCAGGGCGATCGCGGTGGAAGCCGCCGAGCGCCTGGGAACCGACCGCGTCGCGGTGGTGCACCGCGTGGGCGAGCTGGCGATCGGCGACGTGAGCGTCGCGATCGCGGTGTCGAGCCCGCACCGCGCGCAGGCGTACGAGGCGTCCCGCTACGTCATCGAGGAGATCAAGCAGCGCCTTCCGGTGTGGAAGCGGGAGATCTACCTGGAGGGGGACGCGAGCTGGGTGCGCGGTCACGATCTCACGGTGGAGCCCGCTGGGGTTCCGCCGGCCGCGCCCGCGGGCCGCGCGACGAGGGCGCGATGATCGACGGCTTCGGACGGCGCATCGAGTACCTGCGCGTTTCGGCCACCGACAAATGCAACCTCCGCTGTGTGTATTGCATGCCCGCGGAAGGGCTGCCGTGGCTGCACAACCTGCGCGATCCTCTCCGTCGCGGCGAAGACCTCGTTCGCGTTGACACGCTCCGGCACCCCGGATAGGTTATCACCGGCTTCCGCCGGACCTCCCGCACGCGCATGCGCGCCGGCCTTTTTCCACACACGCACGAGCGCCCGGCTTCACGGCCGCGGCCCGCGGCCCGCGTCCCAGGACGGGCTCTTACATC
>CAXNGW010000038.1:0-11872 GCA_964201975.1 Longimicrobiales bacterium
GACGGCGTGGCCGCGTCGAGATCGATGTCGCGCGCGCGCCAGGCGCCGTACGCGGGCGAGGTGAGCGCGTCGAGGGGGACGTCCGCGAACGCGGGGTCGGCGACGAGCTCGTTCCGGTCCGCGTACGCCCGCCGCCACGCCTCGGCCAGCAGGTGCACGTGCCGGGTCCCGTGCCAGGCGAGCTCCCCCAGGTCGAACCCCGCCAGGATGTGGCCGATCTCGGCCAGCGTCGAGCCCCCCGAGGAGGAGGGGGGCATCGACAGCACCGTGTGACCGCGGTAGCGGAACCGCACGGGCTCGCACCACAGCGACGCGTAGGACTCGAGGTCCGCGCGCGTGATGAGCCCGCCGCGGGTGCGCATGGCGGCAGCGATCTGCTCCGCCGTCTCGCCGCCGTAGAAGCCATCGGGACCATGGTCGCGCACGCGCGCGAGCGTGCGCGCGAGGTCGCCCTGGCGAAAGACATCGCCCACGGCCGGAGCGCGCCCCCCCGGAAGGAAGACGCGCGCGCTTTCGGGGAAGCGTCGCAGCCCGTCGATCACGTCGGCCGTGTACGAACGCAGGAAGCGTTCGCCCACCTCAAATCCGTGCGCGAGCGCAACGGCCGGCTCGACCAGCCCCTCCCACGGCTGCGCGCCGAAACGCTGATGGGCGTCCCACAGGCCGCGCACGGTGCCGGGCACGCCCGCCGACAGCGCCCCGATCACCGCGCTCTCGCCGACGTCGCCGTGGGCGTCCAGGAACATGTCGCGGCTGGCGGCGAGCGGCGCCGTCGAGCGGTGGTCCTGAGCGAGCACGGTGCCGTCCGCCATGCGCAGCACCAGGTACCCGCCGCCGCCGATGTTGCCCGCCTCAGGGTTCACCACCGCGAGCGCGAAGGATACCGCCACCGCGGCATCCACCGCGTTGCCGCCGGCGCGGAGAACCTCCAGGCCCACCTGCGTTGCGTAGCGGTCCGTGGTGGCGACCATCGCGGTGCGCGCGGACACCGGCGGCTCGTCGCGGCGGTAGGGCCAGGTGGGCGGCCAGTTGGGATAGGGCCTTCGCTCGCTCACGTCGCTCCGGGCTGCTGGAAGTGGAAAGCCCCCGGGCCGCACGCGCGACCCGGGGGCTCCGGTCCTGCTCGGACGGGCTCCTGCAGCCTGTCGTCAGTTCACTTCACTCTGACCCTGGAGGTAGCCTTTCTTGCGGGCGTCCGGCATGATCAGCGCGACGAGGAACGAGATCCCGATCATCACCGATACATAGTAGTAGAACCAGCTCTCGTGCCCCATCGCCTTGAACTTGAGCGCGACCAGGGACGCCGTGCCGCCCGCGAGCGCGTTCGCGATCGCGTAGGGGAGTCCGACGCCCATCGCGCGCACCTCGGCCGGGAACATCTCCGCCTTCACGATCCCGGAGATCGACGTGTAGAAGCTGATCATCAGCAGCGCGGTCGTGACCAGCAGGACCGCCGACATCGCGGACGTGACGCCCCCGATCGCGGTCAGCAGGGGCACCGTGAGCACCATGCCGAGGAAGCCGTAGATTCGCATGTTGGCGCGGCGCCCGATCTTGTCGGAGAGCATGCCGAAGAGCGGCTGCGCGCACATGAAGATGAACAGGGAGATCAGCATCACGCGGCTGACCGTCTCGCGCCCCATGCCCGCGGTGTTGACCAGGTACTGCTGCATGTACGTGGAGTACGTGTAGAAGCTGAGCGAGCCGCCCGCGGTGAATCCCATGACCATGAGCACCGCCTTCGGGTGCTGCTTGATCAGCGCCATCACCGAGCCCGCTTCCTTGCGCTTGCGCGACTCCGCGGTGGTCGTCTCGTGCAGGCTGCGCCGCAGGTAGAGGGCAACCACGCCGGCCAGGCCGCCGATGGCGAACGGGATGCGCCAGCCCCAGGCGCGCAGCGCCTCCTCTCCCATCGTGTTCTGCAGGACGAGGAGCACCACGGTGGCGAGCAGCTGCCCGCCGATCAGGGTGACGTACTGGAGCGAGGAGTAGAAGCCGCGCTTGCCCGCGAGCGCCACCTCGCTCATGTAGGTCGCCGCCGCCCCGTACTCGCCGCCCACCGAGACCCCCTGGATCATTCGGCACAGGGTGAGCAGCACCGCCGCCCAGATCCCGATCTGCTCGTAGGTCGGCAGGATGGAGACCAGGAACGAGCCCACGCACATCATCACGACCGAAATCACCATCGAGTTGCGGCGGCCGTGCTTGTCCGCGATGTAGCCGAAGATGTAGCCGCCCAGCGGACGCACCAGGAACCCGGCCGCGAACACCGCGGCGGCGTTCAGGAGCTGGGTGGTCTGGTCGCCGGCCGGGAAGAACTGGCCCGCGAAGTAGAGGCTGAAGGACGCGTAGACGAAGAAGTCGTACCACTCCACCAGGTTCCCGGACGCGCTGGCGACGATCGCCTTGATGCGGCGGCGCTGGTCTTCCGCATCGGTCATGGGGGGTGGCGCGGCTGCGATCGTGGTCAAAGTCTCCTCCGGATGCTTGGATGTCGCGGATGCGCCCGACGGGAAGGCGCGGTCGGAAGGACAGTTTTCGGCGGGATTTCCGGAAAAGGGTAGAACCGGGCCTGCCCCTTGGGCAAGCCCGCTCAGCGTTTCGCGCGCGTCGGATTCCGGCGTCGCGAGGGGTGCGGTGGGGGGAAGGGCGACCCGTTCTCCTTCTCCCGGTCGTCGAGATGCCGCAGCAGGTAGTCGATCGAGTAGAAGCGGCGGCTGTCCTCGCCCTCCTGCCGGAACACGACCTCGGACCAGCCGCGCATCCCGATCGGACGCAGCCACTCCCCGTCCAGCCGCAGGCGGTGCCCCGCGATCGCGTGGGTGAGCACGCGCTCGTAGCGAGACCGGCGCAACGCCGCCGGGGGGAAGAGGTCGTCCCATTCGCACAGCCGGCCCACGTCGTCGTACTCGGAGGGGCGGTCCGGGAGGTCGAGCAAGGCGGGCGCACGCCCGGTCATGACCGAGCCGATCAGGCGGAAGGTGAACGGATCCGAGAGGCGGCGAATCGAGCACCAGAACGAGCGCATCACGCGCTCCCCGATCTGGCGCAGGCTCTGCGGGTCGCCGGCCGTGGTCGTCCACATCGCCGCGTCCACGGCGGCGGCGAACGGATTGGCCGGGTAGCAGTCCCAGCGCGCCAGCCATCCCTTCCGCGACGTGTGCGGGATGGGCGCGTACCCCGCGATCACCGGCAGGCCGCGCCGCTCCAACGCCACCAGGTCGAACGACGGCCACGCCATCACCGCGCGCATGATGCCGGTGATGAGCGTGCCGGTCGCGATCATGAGCGCCGCGCTGGGCGTGAAGTCCACCGTGATCTCGATGCGATTGCCTCGCGGCCGCACCCCCACCCCGGTCGAGCAGCGGTTGGTCGCCAGCAGCATCACCGGCACCGGCAGGATGTAGGACAGCAGCAGCGCCAGCTTCTCGGTGGTGCGCCGGCGCCCGCGCTGCGCGCGCGTCAGCTCGAACGAGATGTGGTAGTGCGTGCTGAAGCCTCCCAGACGGGCGTCGTGGCCGGTGGCGCGCTCCCACGCATCCAGCTCGCCGCGCACGAAGCGGATGCTCTCCCACAGCGAGCGCCCCGCGCGAGCCGCGCAGCCACTCTCGATCTCGATCACCGGCGTCGCCAGCTCGATGACGCCCGTGTCGAAGTAGACCACGCCGCCGGTGGGGAGGTGGTAGGAGGTGCCGGTGCGGTGCATGAGCGGGCTGCGGATGAACGCGCGCGGGTCGCCGAACGCGTCCTCGGGCTTTACCAGCACGTCGTCGATGTACAGCTCGAACTCCGCCTCCATGCCGACCGCGGCGAACTGCAGCGGCGCTTCGCCGCCGCGGGGGGTCAGGACCGCGTAGCCCACGTCCAGGTGCAGGTGGTCGTCGGCCTCACCCTTGTCGTGGCCGTAGGGGCGGATCCAGAGGCCCCGCGACACGCGCGCGGCGATCCTGGCCCAGCGCTCGATCTTCTCCTGGGTGTCGAGGAAGTCGTCGCCGGTCCGGTACACGTTGGCGGCGGTTCCCCAGCAGTGCGGCGACGCGTAGTCCACGAGCCCGTGCGAGGGGCTCCGGTAGCCCCCGTTGGAGGCGATGAACACGAACGTGCCTGCCTCCCGCCGGAACAGCTCCAGGTGAGCCGCCAGCAGCGTCACCGCGCACGGAACGTAGCGCGGGAAGAGCCGCACCGAGCGCGCTTCCCGCACGTCCACTCCCATGAACTCGGAGAGCGCGAAATGCTCCGTGATCTGGGTGCGGACCGCGGTCTGCCAGCTGTCTACCTCGTAGAAGAACTTGGGGAGTTGGCGCGCGCAGCGGTCGCGGTCGTGGAAGGCTCCCCGGGGCGCAGCGTCGCGCGCTGCGTCGCATCGAGCTCGCGCGCGTCGATCACCGGCAGGGGGAGCAGGCCGGGCTCGCTCAAGCATCCCCGCCGTCGGTGACGTTCTGGTAGACGAGGCGGGAGAGGTTGGCGATCGTCTCTTTGCGCCCCGACACGTCCGGCTGCCACTCGGTGAGGAGCACCACCACATAGGGCTCGCGGTCCGGCAGGAAGACGATCCCCGCGTCGTGCGCGACCGTGGAGATCTCGCCGGTCTTGTGGGCGACCCGGACCTCCTGAGGAAGCCCCGCGGGGATGCCGCTGCTGAACTCCTGCCCGTGCAGGATGTCGAGCATCTCCTGGCGAAGATCAGGGGAGAAATGGTGCGGGTCGAGGAGGATACGGAACGCGTCGAGCAGGCCGTCCGCGGTGACGCGGTTGTTGATGTCGGCCTCGTAGGCCGGGATGTCCTCGACGCCCCGCAAGATCTCGATGCCGACGAGCCCGAACCGCTCCAGGGTGGCCTGGATCGCGCCGAGGCCGACCAGGTCGATGAGCAGGTTGGTGGCGAGGTTGCTGCTGGTCACGATCATGTGCCGGGCCAGCTCGCGGACCTGGAGCGTGCGCCCGACGGGGGCGTGCACCTCGGCGCACGAGTCGCGGTCCGAGTCCACCCGGAAGGGCTGGGCGCTCGCGGCGCTCAGGAAGCGGTTGCGGACGTGGACGCGCGAGTACGCCTGGAGCTTGCCCTGCGCGATGGCGTCGAAGACGCCGAGCAGGACGGGGACCTTGATCGTGCTGGCGGCATGGAACCAGCGGTCCGCGTGGTAGCCGCCACCGGTCCTGTGGTGATAGTCATAGAAGGAAACTCCGATTGCATCGGCCCCCGCCTGGGTGCCGATGTCCACGATGCGCAGTCGCAAGCTCTGTCCTCCGGTCACGCCGCGGGGCAATGCAAGGGACGTTCCGCGTCGGCCGGGAGCGGGTAACGACGAGGTAGGGGATTGGCTGCCAACGACTTGACGACGAATGGGTCCGGCCCGGCGGTGCGCTGCCGCGGGCTGGTGAAGCGCTACAACGACGTGGTGGCGGTGAACGGGCTCGACGTCGAGGTGGGGAGAGGCGATTGCTTCGGTCTCCTCGGGCCCAACGGCGCCGGCAAGACCACCACCATCGAGATCCTCCAGGGGCTGCTTCCCCCGGACGAGGGCTCGGTCGAGCTGCTCGGGCTCACCTGGCAGAGGAACGAGCGCGAGCTGCGCCAGCGCCTGGGGACGCAGCTCCAGGAGACCAAGCTCCCCGACAAGCTGAGCGTGCTCGAGACGATCACTCTGTTTCGGAGCTTCTACGACAAAGGTGTTCCGGTCGCGGAGGTGCTCGCCAAGGTCGGCCTCCAGGAGAAGAGCGCCGCCTGGGTGAGCAAGCTCTCGGGCGGGCAGCGGCAGCGCCTCGCGGTCGCGTGCGCGCTGGTGTGCGACCCCGACATCCTCTTCCTCGACGAGCCCACCACCGGGCTCGACCCCCAGTCCCGCCACCAGCTGTGGGACATCATCCAGGACTTCCGGGCGCGCGGGGGGACGGTGGTGCTCACCACGCACTATATGGAGGAGGCGGAGCGGCTGTGCGACCGGGTCGCGATCGTGGACCACGGCAAGGTCATCGCCCAGGGCTCGCCGTCCCAGCTGATCGCCTCGCTCGGCGCCGAGCACGTGGTGGACTTCGCCCTCGAGGAGGGCGCGGCCGCGCTGCCCGAGCCCGCCCTCCTCGCCCTGCCGGGCGTGACCGGCGTCCACACGGACGCGGGCAAGACGCGCCTGACCGTCACGCGCGCGCACGAGGCTATGCCCGCGCTCATGACCCTGCTGCGCGACCGCAACGCCGCGCTCACCGAGCTGACCACGCACCGAGCGACCCTCGAGGACGTGTTCATCTCCCTCACCGGAAGGCATCTGCGCGATGAGTGAGACCCGCTACAGCGCGATCCGCGAGCTCACGCTCTGGCGCGTGCGCGAGTTCCTGCGCGAGCCCGAGGCGGTGTTCTGGGTGTTCGCGTTTCCCGTGCTGCTCTCGTTCGCGCTGGGAATCGCGTTCAAGAGCCGGGGGCCCGAGGCGGTTCGGGTCGCCGTCGTGCCCGGGCCCGACGCCGTCGTCGTGGCCGCCATGATCGAGAGCGACTCGAGCGTCGTGGCGGTGCTGGTGGACTCAATCACCGCGAACAACCAACTCCGCACCGGCCGGGTCGCGATGGTCATCATCCCGACCGACCCGATCGTGCTCCGCTTCGACTCGACGCGCGAGGAGAGCCACCTCGCGCGCCTGGTGGTCGCCAACGCCTTGCAGCGGGTGTCGGGGCGGCGCGATGCGATCGATCTGCGCGAACAGAGGGTCACCGAGGTGGGCTCTCGCTACATCGACTTCCTGATCCCGGGGTTGCTCGGGATGAACATCATGGGGACGGGGATGTGGGGGATCGGCTTCGCGGTGGTGAAGGCGCGTTCGGGGAAGCTGCTCAAGCGCTTCCTCGCGTCGCCCATGTCGAAGAGCCAGTACCTGCTCGCCCACATCCTCGCCCGCCTGGTGTTTCTCGCGCTCGAGGTCGGCTCGGTGCTGCTGTTCGCCGTGCTCGTGTTCGACGTGCCGGTGCGCGGCTCGCTGGTCGGCCTGTCGCTCATCGTGGTGCTGGGCGCGATGGCGTTCTCCGGGCTCGGGCTGCTGGTGGCGAGCCGCTCGCGCACGGTCGAGGGGGTGTCCGGGCTGATGAACCTGGTGATGGTGCCGATGTGGATCTTCTCGGGCGTGTTCTTCTCGTCCGCCAACTTCCCCGACGCCATCCAGCCCTTCATCCGCGCGCTGCCGCTGACGGCGCTCAACGACGCGCTGCGCGCGGTCATGATCGACGGGGAGCCGCTGGCCCGCACCGCCGGGCTGCTGGCGGTGGTGACGGCGTGGGGGGTGGGGAGCTTCGTGCTCGCGCTGCGGCTGTTCCGGTGGCGGTGAGGCTCAGGAGGCCGCGCGCGCTCGGCCCCGGCGCGCGCGTGGCGCTGGTGGCACCGGCCGGTCCGGTCTCGCCCGAGCGCATCGAGGCCTCGGTGGCGCGCTGCCTGGCGCTCGCGCTGGACCCGGTGGTGTTTCCCGCGGCGTCGGCGCGCCACGGCTTTCTCGCGGGGACCGACGCCGAACGGCTCGCCGACCTCCAGTCGGCGTTCGACGACCCTTCAATCCACGCGGTGTGGGCGCTGCGCGGGGGGTACGGGACCTTCCGCATCCTCGACCGGCTCGACCTGGGGCGGCAGCGCAAGGCGCCGATCCCGTTCATCGGCTTCAGCGACAACACCACGCTGCACGTGCTGCACGCGTCGCTCGGCGTGGTGTCGTTCCACGGTCCCCACCCCGGCGCCGACTTCCCGGCCGCGACCGAGGAGGCGTTTCGGAAGGTGTTGTTCGAGGCGGAGCCCGCGGGGCGGTTGCCGACGCGCGACGGAGACCCCGCGCCGCGCACGCTGGTGGGGGGGGCGGTGGAAGCGCCGCTGATCGGCGGCAACCTGGCGCTGCTCGCGTCGCTGTGCGGCACCGCGTGGCAGCCGCGCGCGCGCGGCCGCATCCTCTTCCTGGAAGACATCGGCGAGCCGGCGTACCGGGTGGACCGCATGCTTCTCCAGCTGGAGCGGGCCGGGGTGGTGGAGGGGGCGGTTGGGCTGGCGTTCGGGCGCTTCACCGGCGCGGCCGACGACTCCCACCCGATCGGGGACGTGCTCGCCGAGTTCGCGGGGCGGACCCGGCTGCCGACCGTAGCCGACCTGCCCTTCGGTCACATCGAGCACAACTGGACGCTCCCGGTGGGAGCGCGCGCGCGGCTGGACGCCGATGCGGCCACGCTGTCGATCGTCGAGGCGGCGGTGTCATCGTAGCGGTCCTTCGCTTGACGGCGGGCGCCGCGGCCTCAGCTTCAACCCGTGGCGTGCGCCGCCCACTTCCTCCAGCCACCCGACCATCATGACGCGCTCACGGAGAGGTGCGGCCCATGTCGGAGGGCGAGGCCGAGCTGGTGCGGCTGCGCTGAGCTTGCCGGGGGGCTGGGCGGGCTCCTACCGTGCTCGCCCGTGAAAGCCTCCCAGAAAGCTCCCGACCCGACCGAGACCCCAGTCCCCGGCTTCCGAGAAGTGCCGAGGACCGGGGTCATCTACGTCATCACCGAGGCCGATAAGCGCGGCTACTCGGCGAACGACCCCGCCTGGACCAACCTGGGGCAGGGGATGCCCGAGACCGGTCCGCTCCCGGGCGGGCCTCCGCGCGTGCACCAGGTCACGATCGATCCGACCGACCTCGAGTACGCGCCCGTCGCCGGCATCATCGAGCTGCGCGAGGCGGTAGCGGCGTTCTACAACCGCCGTTACCGCCAGGGGCTGCCGTCGCAGTACACGGCCGAGAACGTCGCCATCGCGGGTGGCGGGCGCGCCGCGCTCACGCGTGTGGCGGCGGCGCTGGGGCCGGTGAACCTCGGGCACTTCCTCCCCGACTACACGGCGTACGAGGAGCTGCTCGACATCTTCCGCATGTTTACGTCGATCCCGATCCTGCGCGAGCCGGAGCGGGGATACGAGTTCACGCCGGACGACCTGCGCCGCGAAGTGCTCGGCCGCGGCCTGTCCGCGGTGCTCGCCTCGAACCCGTCCAATCCCACCGGGAAGGTGGTGTCGGGCGACGCCCTCGAAGGGTGGGTGGACACCTGCCGCGCGCTCGATTGCGCGCTCATCCTGGACGAGTTCTACGCGCACTACGTCTGGAACGGCGACGCGCCGGTCAGCTCAGCGCGCTACGTGCGCGACGTCAACAAGGATCCGATCATCCTGCTCGATGGGCTCACCAAGAACTGGCGCTATCCCGGGTGGCGGGTGGCGTGGGTGGTGGGACCCAAGAGCGTGATCGACGCGGTGGCGTCGGCGGGCTCGTTCCTGGACGGGGGCGGCTCGCGCCCGCTCCAGCGCGCCGCGATCCCCCTGCTCGAGCCCGAGTACGCCGACATCGAGGCCGCCGCGATCCAGCGCGCGTTCACGCGCAAGCGCGACCTGATGGTGGCGCGGCTGCGCGCGATGGGGGTGCGCCTCGAGAGCGACCCCGAGGGGACGTTCTACGCGTGGGGCTCGGTCGCGGAGCTGGGTGGCTCGATGGACACCGGGATGGGCTTCTTCCGCCGCGCGCTCGAGGAGGGGGTGATCACCGTCCCGGGCGAGTTCTTCGACGTGAACCCGGGCAAGCGCCGCACCTCGCGCGGGTCACGCTTCAAGTCGCACGTGCGCTTCTCGTTCGGGCCGGCGGAAGCATCCATCGCGGCCGGCCTCGACCGCCTCGAAAGGGCTCTGGCCAAGGACGCGGATCGGCCGCTCCAGGCCGAGGACGCGTCTCAGCGGCAGCGCCGCGCGCGGTAATCCGCCGGGCTGCACTCGAGCGCGCTCCCGCTCCACAGCCCGCGCCGTTCGGTGCGGGCGCTGTCGGCCGCGGCCCGGAGCAGCTCGACCAGGCGCACGTTGGGCGGATAGACCGCCACCACCGCCATCCCCGTACGCACCATCTCATGGTTCACCAGCAGGGGCTCGGCCAGGTCCCCCGGCGGCGCGTCCACGTACACGTACGCCAGCAATCGGTCGTAGCGGTCGCGCACGTCCACGTCGAACACCAGCCGCACGCGCGTCCCGGCCGGGAGGAGCCGCCGCGCCACCGCGCGCGCGGAGTCGCCGAACGGGCGCTGGGCGAGCTCGGGGGTGTCCACCAGGAGGAGCCGCACCCGCTCCCCGCCCCGGCACACGAACGTGTCGCCGTCCACCACCCGCTCGACGGCGCACTCCGTGCTTCCGCCGGGCCGGAAGGCGCGGGTGTCCGGGGTTTCCTGACCGCACGCGGGGACTGCGGTCAGGATGATCGTGACGCTGAGCAACGCGGCGAATCGGATCGACGACATGAGGCGAAGAAAAGGGTTGCCTGCGGTGTATACAAGGAGCAACATTGCGTTCGCACCCCCCGCACGGCCCTCCTTACATCCCCGGCACGACGCCCCGCGACGGATTCTCCCATGAGAGTCGCAGCCTTTCTCAGCGTTTTCGCTCTGGCGGTCACCGCCCCGGGCACGGGCAGTGGTCTCGTCGAGTCGATCGGGGGAGGGTTGCGGCCGCCGTCGGCGGGAGAGGTCGTGCGCGACGAGATGGACACGCGCTTCGCGGCGGACGTCGCCGCGCTCGAGCGCTTTCGCCCCGGCTACTCATTCTGGCGCTACGTCTACAGCATCCCGGACGGGCAGATCGCGTTCGGTAGCGCCGAGGACGGCCATCTGCTCGCGAGCTTCCCGACCCGCGGCGACTGGGGCAAGAGCGCCCGCTGGGAGGGCGACGACCTGTCCGCGTTGCTGGAGGGCGTCTCGCTGCCGTCGCGCGTCGACGACCGCCGCGATCAGGTCGCGCAGCTGCTTGCGGGCTCGGTGGGGCGGGTGGTGCACAACCCGACGCGCGGCGACTTCCTGCTCCCCAACGCCCGCCGCTACGGCAGCTTCCTGTCCGAGTGGAGCACGATCTACGAGCGCTTCGGCGTGCCGGCCGAGGTCGGCCTCGCCCAGGCGATCGTGGAGTCGGGGTTGGCCGGCAAGATCAAGTCCGAGGCGAAGGCGATCGGCTTCTGTCAGTGGCTGCCGCGGAACTGGGCTCGGCTCAACCGTCTCGCGGCCGAGCCGATCGAGGCCGAGAACCAGACCACTCAGGCCCCCTACTGCGCGGCCTACCTGTCGGTGCTCGCGACCAAGTACCAGAGCTTCATCCCGGCTCTGTCGGAGCATCACGCCGGGGGCGTCAACGTCGGCCGCACCGTGATCAACGGCGGCATGATCGGTGGGAGCGAGATCCGCGAGCAGTATTTCATGGGCTCCGACCTCGCGCTCGACCTGCGCACGATCGCGCCCGGCACCTTCCGCAAGGTGACCGGCTCGTACGGGCCGCGCTCGCACCTGTACGTGGAGATGGTGTTCGCCAACACGGCGACCGTGAAGTCGCTGCGGGAGACGACGCCCCAGGATGAGATTTACGGGATTCGCACCTCGCGCGCGTTCACGCTCGCAGACATCCAGCAGCGCACCGGGCTCGCCCCCGAGCAGCTGAAGCGCTACAACCCCGCGCTGGTCCGCCGCGTCCCCAAGGGCGCGAAGCTGTACCTCCCGGTGCAGGGCGGGCAGTTCGGCACCGACGTGTCGTTCTGGCACCGTCCGGCGCCGCCCGCGTTCGCGGCGGTGCTGAGCGATTTCCTGAGCCTGCGGGCGAGCCTGGAAGAGTGGGAGGACCCCTCCTTCGACGCCGTCCTGCGCGACTTCCGCCGGCGCTTTAAGGAGACCGGCGCGGAGGAGGGGGCGGTGATGGAGACCGTCATCGCCTACGTGATGCAGGAGATGCCGCTCAGCCGGCGCATCCTCGGCCAGTACCGCGCGAGCCCAGAGATCAGGGACCTCGTGCAGCAGGGCGTGATGCAGCGCGCGATGGCGATGGCCGCCACCGGAGCGGCGCTGGACTAGGGCGCGGTCCCT
>CAXNGW010000039.1:0-11399 GCA_964201975.1 Longimicrobiales bacterium
CCCGGCGGGCATCCGAATCTCCAAGGCTCAGATGGACCTGCTCAATATCGAGCGCCACCGCTTTCATGGTGATTGGAATTACACGCTCCACCCCACCCCTCATAGTGCATGATATCCAGCACTTATTTCATCACATGCCCTTAGGGAGAGTGACGATCCGCCCTTCGTGGGGAGGACTGAGGAACTCGCGGTTATCCGGAAACTTCTGGTAATGCCCGGGGGCGTAGGTGCCCAAGCACTGTTGGTTAGGGGGGAGCCCGGCATTGGTAAAAGCCGGCTCGCAGAGGAAGTTTGCAAGATCGCCGAGATCGAAGGCATCGAGGTACTGAGAGCACGCTCGACCGCCCTTGAGCAACAGATTCCATTGAACCCGCTAATAGATGCCTTGGCCCCCCGGGCGTCACCTCGATTCTGGCTAGCGATAGAGGAACCGTGGCGTAGCGTCTTGAAAACCCTACTCCCTTCGGAAGACACAGAAGCGGGGCCAGCCCACGTGCCATATGTGGATCCGGGATCAGTCTCGCGGCGAATTTTTGAAGCGTTACAGAGAGCGCTTGAGAGGGTGGCATCGGGTGGCCGGCTTCTCTTATGGATTGACGATGCCCATTGGGTAGACGAAACCACCGTAACCGCCCTCGAATTTATCCTCCGACGGTGGACTTTCGGCAGCTTGGTAGTTTGCCTCGGTGTTCGGGACGGGTGGGGCAAGGCCTCGCGGTCGGTTCGGTTGATCGAACACCTGGCCGAACAGCGGCTGCAAATTGATCTCGGCGATCTCAGCGACTCCGCAGCGAGGGAACTCGTGGGTTCCGTGATTGGCCTCCCCTCGACAAGCAAGGTGATCCCCCAGATCGTTTCGCTAGGAGGCTGCAACCCCCTTTTCCTCACAGAACTATCCCTCGATTACAAACAAGGCCGACTCAAGCTCGATCCCGACCATGGCGGCGAGATGCGCCTGCCTATTTCCATCCAAAAGATTCTAGCTGATAGACTGGCGGGCCTCTCGCCTCGGCAGCGAAAGATACTTGAGGTAGCCAGCGTGTGCGGTGACCTCACGCTTCCCCAACTTCAAGCCTTAACGGGGACCGAGGAATCCGTAGTCGCAGCCGAAGTGCGGGCATTGTCCCAGTTGCGCCTGATGCGCTATAGCCGCACGACGGTCGCATTGGGACATGAGCTCCTTAGGCAAACGCTGTACGCGTCTCTTCCCATGGGTCACGCCGCCTTTCTCCATCGGGCCGTTGCGGACTTGATCAGCTTGGACGGCGCCGACCGACGGGCAGGGGAATTGGCGATCCACTACGACCGCGGTGGCGACTCTGCTCGCGCCTTTGAGTATGCAGGACTTGCAGCTGAGCGCTTTACGACCGAGGGTGCCATCCCAGAGGCAATTCGATTCATGAGGATTGCGCGACGGCACGCTTCAGATGAAGGCGGGGCAGCGACTTTTCTGGCAGACGAAGGGAAGGCCCTCCTCCAGGTTGGCGATCTAGAAGCTGCGGTTGGCGTGCTCTCAGTGGCGGAAGAAGTTCTGCGAAGGCTCGAGCGAATTGGCGACGCTATTGCGTGTGCAACCCTTAGATTGGGTGCCTTGAGTGAGCTTGGAGTCCTTGAATCACGGGAATGCTCCAAGCAGATCGATAGATTGATTATGGATGCAGAGGAGTTGTCTCGTTGGGATCTCTTTCTTTGCGCCATCGAGACCAAGATTAGAGTATTGGAACGAGCAGGCGAAATTAAAGAGCTACGCCGCACAGTAAAGACAGTGGACAGGGTTCCGGCGGACGCCGGCCCTGAGGTCACTTGCATGGCGCACTCGATCAGGGCGCTTGAGGTTCTTTTCGGGGGGGAGGGGGGGTGGGTGGCTGCGCTTGCAGCTGTGCGGGTCGCCCGGGAGGCAGGGTTGGAGGCACTTATCGAGCGCGCCGAGAATCGTTTATTCGTTACTCTAATGTTCACGGGCCGACTTGCATGTCAGGATGCGCCATACACCATTACTGAATTTCTAGATCTTGGCCGGAAAACGGGCGACCTGTGGTTGCGAGTCAACTGCTACAATAGCGTTGGAGCATGGTTGCTTGACACCGGGAACCTCGGAGAGGCCCGCCATTATTTCTCGCTTGCGACAGAGGTGATCGGTCGGAATGACGAAAGCGAACTTGGCGCTCGCATACTAATTAACCAAGGAGAGACAGACCTCTACGAGGGGTATTTCCCAGAGGGATTGGCGTGTTTTCGCCGGGTGCTAGAAATGGAGTCACCTGGAGGTCTGATTCGGGTTCTCGCCCAGGCGGGCGCCGGTCTTTGTGCGCTCAAGTCTGGCGACCTGAAGACTTTTCGCTCGCTTTCGAGGGACCTGGCCTGGGACGGCGATACTTACTTTGAGTGTTCTCTTCCTACTTGGTTTGCCGTCGAGCAGTCACGGCACCAAGGGGAACTCGATCGGGGTCTTGAATTTCTGCGGCGAGTGGCGCAGGGGATCCAGGGTCGCTTGCCTTTAACTTGGCTGAAGCTCGCGTTGCTGGAAATTGAATTCATTTGGAAACTAGACCGAGAGACTGCTCTTATCCGGGCAGGGGCCGCGATCGAACTCTGCGATCGCCTGAATCTTTTGACACGTGCATCTCAGTTTCGCAATTGGATGGCCCGCCTTTAGACTGATTGAGGAGGCCGACTGTCACCCGGCGTCTTGAGTTCCTACAATTTCTAGGGACTCTGCTGAAACAGAGCCATTAGTGGTTGCAGCGCAGCCTTGGGCTGCTTCGCGGCGGGGGACTGACGATCTCCGGCGACAGAGTGAGCCTCAGGACCGTCCGTAGAATAGTTGTATTCCTCGAGAATTGGCATTTCGAGCACGACGCGCACGATTGCCGCATCAAACTGAGTATTGGCGTAGAGCGACAATTGCTCTCGCACTTGCGCTTGGCTGAGCGCTTTCCGATACGGACGGTCGGACAGCATTGCGTCAATTGCGTCGCAGACCTTGATGATGCGCGCGGCGAGCGGAATTTGGTCGCCCGACAACTTGTCAGGGTAACCGCGCCCATCCACTCGCTCATGGTGGTGCCTGACCGCCAAGATGATTTCGGCGGAGAATGATGTCAGACTGGTAAGCAGCTCTACCCCCTTCGTCACGTGTGACTCAATTACTGTCCGCTCCTCCGGGGAAAGAGATGCAGGATTCCGAAGAATTTCTACGTAAACGGGATCGATTTTGCCCACGTCGTGGAGCAGGGCGGCCGTCTCGATAGACTCAATTTGTTTTCCCAGTTTCATGTTCTCGGCAATGAGACGGGCGAGCTTGGCTACTCTAAGCGAGTGACCCGATGTGTACGGATCCCTTGTTTCAATCGCTTTAACGAGCGCGCTCAACAGATTCCTGTTGGCTTCTTCCAGGCGGCGTGTGTTGAGGTAGGCGGCACGTATGAACAAGAGGGGCAGCATCGAAAGGGCCAGCCCGCCCAACCACAGCTCTCGGTATAGAAAGGCAATGGCGAAGGCGACTGGTGCAACTAGCAGATCAAAGGTTGGATTCCCTCCCCCCCTTCCAACAATGGTGCGCCACGCGTTCCGAAGAGGAATCCCTTGGCTGAGGGTTATCGCAACCGAGACTGCAATTTGATTGAAGGCGAGGAAAAACAGAGTGAACAAGAGGAACGGAAGCAGGAATGAATCCATTGCGGCAGGGGACTCACTCAAAGGAGCAAGCTTAATGAAAAGCAGGCCGGCGAGGCTGCTCCCCAAAACCCACTGAGAAAGGTTGAAGATTACTCGAATGGACTCCTTTTTTCGGATCAGCCGTTCGCCGACAAAGCCGGCAGTCAACAGTAAGACTACGCCCGCGGCAGGACCGAAGAGTACTACGGCTGTAAGGAACGGCAGAAACGTGATGGAAGAGGCGCTCTTGGGCACGGAAAGACTCAACGCGAGCGCCTCAGAAAAGACGCCGATCGCGATTAGGAAACCCAGCCCAGCGATATCGCGCATAGGCAGGGCAAACACGCCATCCCATGGTATCTGACTCGCGCCCAACAGGGCGGCGGCGGCCATTGCAGCCACATATAGCTGGATCGGCGTTGGACGCATCGAAAAAAGTCCCCCCCGGCCTGCCACATTACCAAGAGATCAAGCCGTTTCCCAGTAGCGATATGACCCTCAACATCCCTTCGAACAGATGGGCGAACACATCTCTCACCTCCTTTTGGGTGGAGTCGACTCGTCGCTAGAGAGTCGCTGTGCTCCGCTCATCCGCTCCTCTTCGCTCTGGCAGACCGAGGGGGTCCTCCGTTTGAGTCGTTTGTGAGCCCCTCAGGGCTCGGCGTCTGCGACTGCGCTCCTGCTATTTTGCCTTCAGTCGCCCTCGGACCCAGCGGTCCGTGGCCTGAAGAGTCGCCAGGATCACGGCGCGCTCGGGGGCGCCGTCCACCACGGCGGCTCCCGACAGCCGTCTGACTTCCCGCCCTCCGATCGCGTGGATGGCGACAAGCGCGTAGGTGCGCTCGAACGCGTCCACCAGCTTCACCCCGTCCAGCTCGAGCGCGACGTTGGGCTCTTCCTCCTCCCGGACCGCCGCAACCGCCGCCTCCACTCCGCGCAGGGTCGCGTGCACCACCGTTTGAGGCGGTTGCGGGGCAGGTCGGCGCCGCTCGCGTCCCCGGTGTAACGTTTTCCATCCCACTCGACCTGTACCTGATACCGCACTCGGTGGGTCCGCTCGGGCTCCGCAAGATGTCCGAGGAAGAGGATCCTCCCTTCCTTGGCCTTCCCGCTGAACCGGTTGTGGCCGTTCGCCTTGGCGGCCTGCTCATTGGTCTGCGCCACCGAGATGCGGCGGTGGTCCACCACCATATCGAAATGTGCGAGCAGCGCCGACTCCACGTTCCGGACCGTCTGCTTGGCGCCGATCTGCTCGGTCGTGAGGAGGTGGATCTCCTCGACCTCGCCGGCCAGGCTGGTCACGATCCGCACCGACACTACACCCGTAAGGGACCGGAGCAGCTCCTCGGCTCGCTCGACAGCCCAGCCCTCTCCCGAGGGCGACATCAACGGGTTGGTGAAGGAAACGAAGAGCGCCATGGGGCGCGCCTGGGCCCGCCTGATGCCGCGGGTCGGGTCCGGGTCGTTTCCAGCGTGTGTTTCCTCTCTCGTTTGCGGTCCGCGCCCGACCGGACGCTGCGGAAGCAGACCGTCGTTCTAGAGTTCGCGGAGGTTCGCTCCGCGCGCTGGGTCGCTCGAAGCGCACCCGCGTACCGAGGGGAAAACTGGATTGTTGTCTGGGAAGGTTTGCTAAGATGTCCCTAGTCCGTCACGGTGTCAAGAAAAAGTCTCGGGTCGGTAAGATCACCGTAAGATTGGCTTACCGTCGAGGTCTTCCGGGGTCGGGACCCCCGCCAGACGGGCCAGAGTAGGGGCGGCGTCCACGGTGTAAACAGTTGCTTCCGACACCCCAGGGAGGACGCCAGCACCGAGGAACACAAGGGGCACCCAGCGGTCGTACCAGTAGGGCGAGCCGTGGGTCGTCCCGGTCGGGGCGGTGGACCAGGCGGTGCCCTCGGTCTGTCGCACCTCGAGACCGGCCCTGGCCAAGGGCCCCCTGACCCGACCGGGGTAGAGCGAGTTTCGGTACAGCACCGCGAAGGAGTCGGGGACGGCCCCTCGCTCCAGCTCGGACCGCCCATACACGGCGGCGATGGAGCCCAGTGCTTCCAGCCCCTCGATCGCGGCGACCGGGTCCTCCGGGGGGGCGGCCGCGTACCGTAGCACCCGCGCCAGGTCGGCCGATCCCAAACGGGCGCCCGGCTCGCCTTCGGACTTCCTCCACTCGGGCTCAGTCAGCACTCCGTGGTCGGCCGACAGCGCGGCCACCCACCGCCCCGCCCCCACCTCGCGGTCGAGCTCGTCGAAGAGCGTGCCGAGCACCTGATCCAGGCGGAGCAGGTTGTCCATCTGCTCGCGGCTGAGCGGCCCGTACAGATGACCGACGTAGTCGGTCTGGGAAAACGCGACGCTCAGGAAGTCGAGGTGCCCGCGGCGCCCGAGGTCCAGCTCGCGGAGCGCGACGCCGGCCAGCGCGCCGAGCGCGGCGTCGGGCGCCGGCGTGCCCTGCATCCAGGCGAGGAGCGCGCCCCTTCCCTCCCCCTTCGCTTCGGCGCCGAAGCGGTGCGGGAAGGACGTGTGGACCCCATCGCCTTCGTACGCGGCAGTATCCGGACGAGAGCGGTGTGCCTCCGCCGGCGGCACGCGGCTATTCCAGACCGTATCGGCCCAGAGCGCGGGCATGGCGGCCTCGTTGAACGCGCGCACCCATGGAGGCAGGGCTTCCCGGTAGAACGTCGAGGTGACGAACTCGGCGCCGTCCAGCCAGTACACGTGGCCCCTCACCTTGCCCGCGAGCGGGATGGCGGCGCGATCCTTCCCGGAAATCGACACCACGAGCGACTCGGGATCGCGTCGGATGATCCAGTCCGCGATGCCGGTGCGCAGCAGGTTCCTGGGGGAGCGGCCGCCCGAGTCGGGGCGGCCCAGCACGGCGACGCTGTCATCGCCCACCGAATACATCGGTACCCACCGGCCGCCGCGCTGCTCGGACCAGCTGTTGGCGATGAGCCCATGGCGAGAGGGGAAGACGCCCGTGGCGAGGGTTGCGTGCCCGACCGCGGTCTCGGTCGCGGCGTGGCGGTGGCTCGCCTGGGTGAAGCGAAACCCCTGGTCGAGCAGGCGTCGGAAGCCGGCGGTGAAGAGCGGGTCGTAGCGCTCGAGCAGGTCGCCCCTGAGCTGGTCCACCTCGATGAAGACCGCCAGGGTCGGGCTCTCCTGCGCCGCCGCGCGCCCGGGCGCGACCGCCAGCCCGAGAGCGGCGACGACCCCGGTCGGAAGCCACCGGCACCTCCATCTCATGTGCGTCGCCCGGGTGAGGGTGGAACCACGCCGGTGAGGCCCGGCCCAGCGTTCATGATCGCTCGCCTCCGCTGGACAGAGAAATGGGGCGCCGGTAACAATGCCGCCACGCCCTCACCCCCCTCTCGCTCGAGCCCGCCACCCCCATGCTCCGAACCGTCGCCGCGGCGGTCGCCGTGCTGTGCCTCTGCACGTCAGCGCGCTTGGGAGCCCAGGTGCCGCAGCCGACGGGATATGGCGTCCACCCGGGCGACCAGATCACGACCGACTTCTACACCGCCGGCGGGGAGGCGCTCGCCTCCGTGCGGGGCGACCGGCTGGTGGACCGCGAGGGGAACGTCTTCTTCCCGTACGTCGGCACGGTCCACGTCGAGGGCCTCGACGTGGAGGGTATCCGCTCCCTCCTCCTCCAGAAGTTCGACCCGTTCTACAACGATCCCGTCATCACCGCGAACGTGAAGCTCAAGGTGAACATCACCGGGATGGTGGGCAGGCCGGGTCACTACTTCCTCGATCCGACCGCCACGATCGTGGAAGCGCTTTCCAACGCCGGTGGCGTGGGGTCCGAGCTCGGCATCACCAATACTGGAGCCGCCGCCGACGTTGCCCACGTGCGGCTCGTGCGCGAGGGCCAGACGAGGACCCTGGACCTGCGTCCGGAGATCGCGGACCCTGTGGTCCTCGAGCTCCGCATACAAGTCCGGGGACTGGATCCGCGTACCTCCACGGCCGCGGAGCCGCTTCCGCGACGACATCCAGTACTGGGGCAGCCTGGTCTCTCTCGTCACCTCGATCACCGCGGCGATCCTGATCATCTCGGGGCGCTGAGGGCGGCGAGACGGGGGCAGCCGCACGCCGACCCACGCCGCCATCCCCGCGCCCGGCGGCTCCGCGCATCGTCGAGGCGTGAGCTCACCACCACCCGACGACCCGACCTGGCTGGACGGCCTCCCCCGACTGCTCGATGATCGTAGGCGGCCGGGCTTTCGCGACGTGTTCGGCGCGCTGGCGAGCCGCTCCACCGCGCTCGACGTCGCGCTCACCCACATCCGCCTCTCCACGCTCGACCTGAGCGAGGCCGAGCTGGCGCGGATGCAGCGGATCCGCCTCCTGCTCGCTGAGGTGAGCGCGGTGACACTCGACGCGGAGGCGCACGCGGTGCTCCACCACGCGGTCATGGCAGCGAATCTGCGGCGGCTCGCGAGGCTTCTCCATCTCGGACGCATCGAGGTCCGTTCCGCTCCACTCGGCGGGTGGGCGCCCGACTTCTCGATCTTCCGGGGGGACGGCGGCCCATTCGCCGCTCTGGTCGGGCCGCACCGCTTTGACCGCGGGACGGTGCACGCCGGCCCCGTGCTGGCTTCGCTACATGGGGCGCAGGACGCGGCGCGCAGCGCCGCCCGCTTCGCCGAGGTGTGGGGGCGGGCGCACGACATCCGGCCAGCCATCGCGGGGATCCTGGCCCGCGCGGAGCAGGGGACTCCGGCGCCCGACGGGGACGTGCAGTTCGCCCCCCCGACCGGCGAAAGCCTAAGAGACACAAGGGTTTTCGGTTGACACCCCAGTCCTGGCGGGCTAGCTTTGCTGGCCTTTCTACAAGGTCATTCCGGCGTAGCTCAGTTGGTAGAGCAGGTGACTGTTAATCACCGGGCCGCAGGTTCGAGTCCTGCCGCCGGAGCTGAGGTGGAACGACTGAGCGCGACGACGAGGACGCCGCCGCGGGCAGCCGCCGCGCGATCCAGACGGTGCGGAAGATCGCAGTGCCGATCGTGCCGACCGCGATCAAGGTGAGCACGGGGACCAGCAGCGCACCGCCCCCCGCATCCCGCCAAGGCGCATCGCCCCACAGCGCCGACACACCCGGATCGAGGATCGCCCCGAGGCCGAGCAGGATCAGCCGCTCCGCGCGCTGCATCACCCCGAGCTTGCACACCACGCCCACGCTCTCGCCCCGCGCGCGCGTGTAGCTCACGAGGAGCGAGCCGCCGAGGGCGGTTGCGACCATCACGGTGGGCCAGAGGGAGCCGCCGAACCGCACCGCGAGCCCGACGAACGCGCCTATCTCGGCGAAGCGATCGAGCGTCGAGTCGAGGAACGCACCGCGCTCCGACGCGACGCCGAGTGCACGCGCGATGCGGCCGTCGAGGACGTCGGCGATTCCGCCCACCAGCACCGCCCAGCCGCCCAGCACAGGCCGGTCCCACGCGAACGCGACACCCGCCAACACGCCGAAGACCACACCGGCGAGATTGAAGAACAGGGGCCCGAGGCCGAGGGCGAGGCTGGCGCGTACGACGGGCCCGAGAAACCAGTAGAACCAGTCGCGCAGGAACGTGCCGAGGATGAAGGTGCCCCGGTCCTTTACCTCGAGCCGGTCCGCTCCGCGGCGGCTTCGCCCGCCGGTATACACGGGCATGGAGAGGAGGCCGACGCCGATCAACGCGATGAGGACGGTCAGCTCGGCTCTCATCGTGATCCCTCCTTCCCGGTCAGCCGATGCGGGCGCCCGAGGAGCACGCGCGCGACCTTGGGCCAGAGGAGCAGATAGGGGAGACGGCGCTCCCAGGGGGTGATCTCCATCCGCATGCCGGTCCTCCGCTCGATCTTGCGCGCGATGTAGTCGAGCCAGTTGTCGAACGTCGCCACGTGCTTGAGCCAGCGCGCGGTGGCGCGCGCCTTCGAGCGGAGAAAGTAGAGCTGCACGCTCCTGCGGTCGCGGGCGTCGGGAGCGCGCACGAAATGATAGACGCCGCTGTCACGGACGAGCTCGCCCGCAGCGGCCGCCTCCTCGAGCACGCGCGAGAGAGAGGTCTCGAGGTAGGGACGCTGTGCCTCGAAGACGTCGAGCACACGGTCGGCCGCCTCCGGCCGCACCTCACCCGCGTAGGAGCGCTGCAGCATGCGGCGTGCGGCGTCGACGGGCGTGAACGACGCATCGAGGAAAGGCCCGGTCCAGCCGAGGATGCCGGCGCGGGCGCATTCCAGGTGCACCGCAACCCAATCCCCGGCGGCCCGGTCGTGGGCGTGCAGGACGGCCACTTTCTGCACCAGGCGGCCCTTCAGGAAATGGTCGGGCGAGCGCGGCGAAAGGCTGCGCTCGAACGCGTGGGGCTCCAGCACCATGATCTTGGCCACCGGCCCCTGGTCCCAGCCGTAGGGCGCGAGCGCGATCACGTTGGGCGCGAGCACGTGGTTGAGCGCAGCCTGGAGCGCGGGCGACCGCGTCGACAGCCCGGCGCGGGCGAGCGCGTCGTAAAAGGGCCGATAGCGCTCGACCACCACGACCAGGTCGTACGCGCTGAAGCGGTCCGGGGAAGCTTGGGAGAGGCGCGACCCGAACAGGAGGATCGCGCGGATCGCGCCCGGATCCGCCGCTTCGAGGAGCGCGCGGACCAGCCGCGCGGCTCCCTCGTCGGCGGACGGCGCGGAGTCGGTCACGAGGCCAGAACACCCGTCCGCAGCGCGGCCAGAGCGGTCACCATGCGCTCGCGCATCTCGTAGATGAACGGCTCCGGGTCGGACCCCGGCTCGGGGCCCTGGAACCGACCGACCGCGACCGCACGCCCGTCGATCGTGGCCACGTTCGACATGAAGTCCGTCAGGCGCGCGCTCTTCCAGTAGCCATCGGTCACCATCAGATAGACGATCCACTGGCGTGCGCCCAGGATCGCGCGCAGCCCCCCCTCCCGCCACTGCCCGATTTTCCCGTCGGGAGTGCGTGTCCCCTCGGGGAAGATCATCAGTGGAACGGCGCTGGTCCGGGCAGCCTCCGCGATCCCTTCCAGCTGGCCTCGAATCTTTGACCGGGGGTCCACCAACGGGTATTGATAGAGCCGCACCATGTGCGAGATTAGGGCCTTACCCTGGGTGTAGCGGGCCCGGGTGACGATGCGGGGATAGGTGGGCCGCACCGCGGCGACCACCAGGGGGATGTCCATCAGGGACTGGTGGTTCATCAACACCAGCACCCCTTCACCCCCGGTGATCGCGGGAGGCGGTGGGATGTGGGCTCCGCCGACGATCCGGGCAGAGCTCATCACGAAATGCGCGAGTAGGCGCTCCCACCAGGTGAGGATGGCGATGCGGCGGCCGGGGAGAGCCCGAGCGAGGCCGGCCACGACGACCCGCTGGAACAGGTCTCCGATTACAAGACCCGTCCCGATCACTCCCACGGTCAGATACCCTCTCAGCTTCAACAGAATCTCCGGCCGACCCGCGGGCGGTGTAAAGCAGCGCCCGGCGAGAAATCAACAGACGACAAGGCTAATGGCAGATCTCGATCGACAACAACCCGGAGCACCTGCCGTCGAGGAAGCGGTTGCTACCCCGCCGGCGCGAGCAGCGGAACGCTTGCTCGTCGACGGCGAGACGCGGACGGCGATGCAGTACGACTACACGAACTTCTATTTCGGGTCCGGGGACGACGCGTTCGCGCTCCTCGACCCGTTCGATCAATGGTGGACCGAGGTCGAGCCGGAGGGCTACTACCAGTACGAGCTGCC
>CAXNGW010000040.1:0-11239 GCA_964201975.1 Longimicrobiales bacterium
CGTTAGAGAGATGCGTCGCCTGCGGTTCACCGGGGCATTCAAGAAGGACCGCAAGCGGGTCGGCAAGCGAGGCAAGGGCCTCGACAAGCTCGAGGTGATCATGGGTCGTCTCGCCAATGAAGAACGGCTCGAGGCACGTTTCCGCGACCACAGGCTCGGCGGCGAATGGGAGGATTTTCGGGAGTGCCACGTCGAGCCCGACTGGCTGTTGATCTATCGGATCGAAGGTGATGAAATCACGTTTGTCCGAACCGGTACTCATTCCGATCTCTTCGACGAGTGAGGGGAAAGTCCGCTTCAAGTAGCCCGGACATACGGATTTGCAAAGAAGGCCCTTCGGGACGCACCGAGGGGCCTTCTTTCATCACTGGGTTTGAGCGTCCCCGGCAGGATTCGAACCTGCGACCCCCGGTTTAGGAAACCGGTGCTCTATCCTGCTGAGCTACGGGGACTCGCTGCCGCGAGCGCTCAGCTCGGCTTGATCTCCCGCTGGGCGGCGAGATAGCCCACGCAGTAGGCCCTCAGGGTCGCCTCGAAGCGGGTCATGTCGGAGCTGGTGCGGAGTCCGGATTCGCCCTTGTCGCGCAGCGCATCCGCCAGGCGACCAACCTTGAGTGCCAGGTCCGCGACGGAGGGATCGCCGTGGCGCGAAATCGCGAGGTCTCCATCGCCCAGGTGCGCATCGTCGCCGATCCCGGTGACCACGCCATCGTCGCCGTCCAGATCGTCGAGAGAAGGGTCGCGTGCCGGGATCGGATCGTCGGGGGAGATGAACGCGCCCGGCGCGATGCGGGAGCCGGTGCGCACGATGGGATCGTCGGGCGAGATGAACGCCTCGTCGGGGACGCCACCCTCTCCCTCGCTTGACGCCTGCAGGTTCGCCGCGCGGTGGTTCCGCCGGGAATGGCCACCCTGGAAGCCGGGAGGGAACGCGGGTGGCGGGAGCTGGTCCAGCTCACCACCGCCGGGACCGTTCAGCCCCTGTTGGGGGCGCGGCAGCGGCTGCTGGCCGTCCTGGACGTTGCCCTGCCGATCGTCGGGCATTGCCGGGGCTCCGGGTCGAGCGTGGGGGGCTACGGGGGACAACACCGGAAAGCGCGATCCCACTGCAATATAGGCCACCCCTGCCCGACTGCGAAACATCGGTCGGCGGAAGGTCAGGCCCCTTCAGTTTCCCAGGCGAAGCGGCCCAGCAGGGGGACGAACGAGCACGCGTCCTGCACCGAGCGCTCGCGCACCACTCCCCCCTCGCGCTCGATCAGCATCAGCTCCTGCCGCTCCCGACTCCCCACCGGGATCAGCATGCGGCCCGGGTCGGCCAGCTGGTCTACCAGGGCGGGAGGTGGGGAGGGTGACGCCGCCGACACCACGATCACCGGGAAGGGCGCGTACTTGCGCCAGCCGATCGTGCCGTCGCCCACCAGGAGCGCCACGTTGCGCAGCTTGAGCGCGTCCAGCGCCGTGCGCGCCCGCTGGGACAGCTCCCGCACGCGCTCGACCGAGTAGACCCGGTTGGCCATCAATGCGAGCAGCGCCGTCAGGAACCCGCTCCCGGTCCCGACCTCGAGCACGCTCTCGTCCGGACGCGGCCGCAGCACCGAGAGGTAGAACGCCTGGAGGGATGGCTGCGACGCGGTCTGCCCGTACCCGATCGGGATGGGCGCGTCCTCGTACGCGCGGTTCCACACGCCCTCGGGCAGGAAGCGGTGCCGGGGGACGCGGTCGAAGAGCTGGAGGAGCTCCAGGTCGGCGATCCCCTTCCCGCGGATCTCCTCGATCAGCTGGCGGCGCGCCCCCACGAAGCGGTTGTCGTCCGCTCCCCCGCTCACACCTTGAGATCCCATCCCCGGATCTCCTCGAGCAGACGGTAGTTCGTCAGGTCGAGGTGGAGGGGGGTCACCGAGATCATCCCCCCCTCGATGGCGCGGAAGTCGGAGTCTGGGTTCCCCGACCACTCCGTCACGCCCCCCCCGATCCAGAAATACTCGCGCCCCGAGGGATCGAGCGCGCGCGTGATCGAGTCCGAGTAACGGCGGCGGCCGAGCGACGTCACCCGCACGCCGCGCACCTGCTCGGGGGGGATCGACGGCAGGTTGACCGAGAGCAGCGTGTTGGCCGGAAAGGTGCCCTCGTCCAGCATCGACAGCAGCAGCCGGCGCACCGGCCCCTCCCACGCCTCGATGCGGTCGAGCGGGTCGCCGCAGTAGGAGAACGCGATCGCGGGGATGCCCAGCACGGTCGCTTCCATGGCGGCGGACACGGTGCCCGAATAGAGCACGTCCTCGCCCATGTTGGAGCCGTGGTTGATCCCCGACAGGACCACGTCCGGGCGCTGCTCGAGGAGCGCGTTCACCGCCACCGTGACGCAGTCGGTCGGCGTGCCGTCCAGCGTCCATCCCGCCCCGTCGGGAGCGCGGCGGGCGCGCAGCGGATGGTGGATGGTGAGCGAATGGCTGGTCGCGCTCTGCTCGCGGTCGGGCGCGACCACGGTGACGTCGCCGAGCGCGCGCGCGGCCGCGGCCAGCACGCGGATGCCCGCCGCCGCGTAGCCGTCGTCGTTGGTGACCAGGATGCGCAAGCGTCCGCTCATCCGGCGGCGGGAGGAAGGGTGAGCAGGCGGAGGAGCGATTCCAGCTCGCCGCGCATGGTGGCGAGCAACTCGGGCTCCATGACGTCCTGCCGCTCCTCCACCAGCTGCCCGCCGGCGCGCAGCTCTTTCATCTTCTGCCGTGCGCCCTCGATCGTGTACTTCTCGTCGTACAGGAGATGCTTGACCAGCAGCACCTGCTCGATGTCGGCGGCCCGGAAGACGCGGTTGCCCGCGCGGTTCTTGACCGGATGGAGCACGTCGAACTGCGTCTCCCAGTAGCGCAGCACGTGGGGCTTGAGGCCGGTCAGGTCGCACACCTCTCCCATCGAGTAGTACTCCTTCTTCAGGATGGCGTCAGTCACGACCATTCCTCCGGCTTGGGGTCACGCTGCATCAGGTTGGACAGCGCCTCCTTGGGATCGCGTCCCTCCACCAGGATCGCGCGCACCTCGGCGGTAATCGGCATCTCCACCCCTTCCCGCTCGGCCAGCCCGTGCGCGGCCTGGGCGGTCTTGACCCCTTCCGCCACGGCGCTCATGTCGCCCAGGATCGAGGCGAGCGACTCCCCCTGCCCCAGCCGCACCCCAACCGAGCGGTTGCGGCTGAGCTCCCCCGTGCAGGTCAACACCAGGTCCCCCATGCCTGCCAGCCCGGCGAAGGTCGAGGCGCGCGCGCCCATCGCCACGCCGAGGCGGGTCATCTCAGCCAGGCCGCGGGTGATGAGCGCGGCCAGCGTGTTGTGGCCAAAACCCAATCCCGCCGACATTCCGGCTGCGATCGCGATCACGTTCTTGAGCGCGCCGCCGAGCTCGACCCCGACCACGTCAGGGTTGGTGTAGACGCGGAAGAAGCCGTTCTGGAAGAGCCGCTGCACGCGCTCGGCCGCGGCCCGATCGGCGCTCGCCGCGACCACCGCGGTCGGCGCCCCGTGCGCGACCTCGAGCGCGAAGCTTGGGCCCGACAACACGGTGAACCCCGCCATCCGCTCCGGCCCGAGCACGTCGCGCAGCACCTCGTCCATGCGGCGCAGGGTGGACGTCTCGATCCCCTTGGTGGCGCTCACCACCTGAGCTCCCGCCCGCACGTGTGGTGCCGCCTCTGCCATCACCGAGCCGGCGAACTGCGACGGCACCACGTTCACGATCACGTCCGCGCGCGCCACCGACTCGGCCAGGTCGGAGCTGGCGCGTACGCCCTCGGGGAGCGGGACGCCGGGAAGGAAGCGCTGGTTCTCGTGCGCGCGGTTGATCTGCTCGACCACGTCGAGCTCGCGCGCCCACAGGACCACGTCGTGCGCGTTGCGCGCGAGCACGCTGGCGAGAGCGGTGCCCCAGCTGCCCGCGCCCACCACCACCACGCGCGCGCTCATCGCTCTCCCTCCCCGAGCGGCGGCACCACGTGGCGGCCGGGTCCGCGTCCGAAGCGGTGCTCCTCGCCCTTGAGCAGCCGGCGCAGGTTGGCGCGGTGCGCCCAGATCACGAAGGCGGCGAGCGCCACCGTGAACAACTGGAGCGCCCGCCCCCCCTGGTGTGGGAGCAGCCACACCGCGACCGGGATGGTGAGGGCGGCGAGGATGGACGCGAGCGAGACGATGCGGGAGGTGAGGACCGTGAATGTCCACACCGCGAATCCGGCGAGGACCGCCCAGGGCGCGAGCCCCAGGAAGACGCCCGCGCTGGTGGCGATCCCCTTGCCGCCCTTGAAGCGCACCCACACCGAGAAGACGTGGCCGAGGATGGCGGCCGCCCCGTACGCGAGCGCCCAGCCCCACGGCGCGCCGTCCACGCTGGGGAAGAGCCAGGCGGGGACGAACCCCTTGGCGATGTCCACCAGCAGCACGGGCAGGGCCGCCTTCCAGCCGAGCACGCGGAAGGCGTTGGTCGCGCCCAGGTTGCCGCTGCCCTGCTGGCGCAGATCCACGCCGTACAGTGCGCGACCGACCCAGAAGCTGGTCGGCACCGATCCCAGTAGGTAGGACAGCGCGACCAACAGGATCGGGGTCACGTCGTGGCGGCGCCTCGCGCGGGTCCGCGGAGCTGAATGCGGAGGGGGGATCCATGGAATCCCCACCGCTCCCGAAAGCCGTTGATAAGGTAGCGAAGGTAGCTGTCGGGAATCTCGCGGGGGAGATTCGAGAAGATCACAAACGTGGGCGGCTCGACGCTGGCCTGAGTGGCGTAGCGGAGCTTCACCGCGCGGCCGCGCGAGTGGGGCGGTGGCTGATGGCGCGCGAGCGCCTGGAGCGCCTCGTTCACCTCGTGGGTGTCGATCCTGCGGATGCGCTCCTTCTGCACCTCGAGGATCAAGTCGAGCGCCTTGTGGACGCGTTGACCGGTGAGCGCGGACGTGAACAGGAAGGGGACGTCGGCGAGGAACGGCGCGCGCTCGCCGATGTGCTTCTGGAAATGGGGTGCGGTCATCGTCTCCTTCTCGGCGACCAGGTCCCACTTGTTCACCACCACGATCACTCCCGCGCCGGCTTCCCACGCCATCTCCGCCACCTTGATGTCCTGCACGGCCATCTCTTCGGTGGCGTCGACGAGCACGAGCGCGACGTCCGCCTCCTCCACCACGCGGGCGGTGCGGAGGGAGCTGTAGTACTCGAGCGAATCCTTGACCTTCGCCTGCCGGCGCAGACCCGCGGTGTCCACGAACACGAGCGTCTGTCCGTGATAGACGAGCGGCGAGTCCACGGAGTCTCGGGTCGTGCCCGCCTGTGCGCTCACCACCATGCGCTCGGTGCCGAACATCTTGTTGACGAAGCTCGACTTGCCGACGTTGGGCCGCCCGATGACCGCGACCCGGATCTCACCGGCGTCGTCCTGGGCCTCGGATACGTCGGGGAACTCCGCGAGGACGCGGTCGAGCAGGTCGCCCGTCCCCTTCCCCGAGGCAGCGGCTACGGGGATCGGCTCGCCCATCCCAAGCGACCAGAAGTCCATCCAGGACGTGTCGTGGGGGAGGTTGTCGGCCTTGTTGGCGACGACCAGAACCGGCCGCTTCGCCTTGCGCAGGATCTCGCCCAGCCGCTGATCGAGCGGATGCGGACCGGCTTTCGCGTCCACCAGGAAAAGGATGACGTCGGCTTCGGCCACCGCCGCCAGCGCCTGCTCCCGCACCGCGCGGTCGAGGGGCTCGTCGCTCCCCTCGATGACGCCGCCGGTGTCCACGATGAAGAACTGCCGCCCGGCCCAGTCGACGCGCGCGAAGTTGCGATCGCGGGTGACGCCCGGCTGATCGTCGACGATCGCGAGCCGCCGGCCCACGATGCGGTTGAAGAAGGTGGACTTGCCGACGTTGGGCCGGCCGACCACGGCGACGATGGGGAGCTTGCCGATCACGGGTGCGCCTCTGTCAGCGACCGCAGAACGGCGGTCAGCTCGTAGCCCGGAACCACGCGGGCGGGAGCCAGCTCGCGGGCCACCTCGTCGAACGGCACGCTGTCGATGAACAGGCGGTCGGCGTTGAGAGCTTCCGCGGGGACGAGCACGACATCGCCCTCGCGTCCGGGGCCGACCGCGTCGGCCAGATCGCGGCCCGACATCAGGCCCGCGATCGTCACGGTGTCGCCGAAGAATCGATTCCCGACTTCGACCACCTCGACGGCGGCGCCGGTGGCCGCGGCGAGCCGGGGGGCGCGCTCGCGCATGAACGGCGCCATGGAGCGCGCGGTGGCGATGCGGATGCGCCCGCCCGCAAGGCGCGGCAGGTCGGGAAGCCCGTCCTCGAAGTCGTCCACGAAGCGGCGCACCGCGCCCACCCCGTTCTCGGCGAGATCGAAGTCGTCGTAGTAGGCGGCAGCGGGCAGCGGGCGGCGGCCGAGAAGGAAGAGCTCGTCGGCGGCGTACGCCCAACCCAGCCCGCGCTTGGCGCCCGCGCGCGCCCGCGCCCGCGCGACCTGGTCGAGCGCCGCCTCGGCCTCCGCGCGCACGAGCAAACGCACCGGCCGCTCCAGGTTGTAGCGGGTCAGCCCGACCGGAACCACCGACACCGACAGGACGCCCGCGCCCAGCGCCCACAGGTCGTCAAGCGTGCGGTCGAGGTGGACGCCGTCGTTCCACCCCGGGCAGAGCACCACCTGCGTGTGCACCTCGAGCCCGCCCGCGAGCAAGTAGCGCAGATGGTCGAGGATTGGACCCGCACGCTCGCTCACCAGCAGGCGCTCGCGCACGGCGGGCTCGGTTGCGTGCACGCTCACGTACAGGGGCGACAGCTGCTGCTCCACCAGTCGCGCGAGCCCCTTGGGGCCCAGGTTGGTGAGCGTCACGTAGCTGCCGTACGTGAACGACAGGCGGAAGTCGTCGTCCTTGAGCCAGAGGCTCTGGCGCACCCCGGGGGGGTTCCCGTCGATGAAGCAGAACACGCACTTGTTCGCGCACTCGCGGACGGCGTCGGGGGCGGGCACGATGCCGAGCCGCTCGCCGGGGTCGCGCGCGATCTCGTACACGACCGCCTCGCCCGCCGGCGTCATCGTCTCGAGCTCGATCTCGGGGTCGGCCAGAAGGAACGTCAGGTCGATGCCGTCGCGCACCCGCTCGCCGTTGATGCGCACGATCCGGGTGCCGATCTCGAGCTCGAGCTCCTCGGCGATACTCCCGGCTTCGATGGCGGCGATACGGACCACGGGACCTCGTACGGCGGGGACGGCGCGGCCGGGAAGAACCCGGCAAAGTCCATAAATCTACACGACAACGCGACTTGAGTTAAGGCAGACCCTCCTGGAGGAGGGCCAGCAGTGCGTCCGGGTTGTCCGCGTTGACCCAGTGCCCGCCCGCCACCCGGTGCAGATGGACGACCCCGGTCCTCTCCCCCGCCGCTTCCACCCGGCGGCAGGCCGCCTCGTCGAGGACGGAGGAGTCTTGGGCTTTGACCACGTGCAGGTCGAGCCCCGGAGGCGGGGATTCCACCACCGACCACAGGTCCTGCTGGAAGAAGTCCCGGAGGAGCTCCGCCATGTCGTCCGGGTCGATTCGCCACCGCCAGCCGTCCGCCCGCTCCTCCAAGTTGGTGCTCATCCAGCGAGCCACCCCTTCCGCCGCCCCGAGCCCCTGGAGCGCGCTCACCCCGGCCTCCCGGCTCAGGAACGGCCCGGGTGCGCGGCGCAGCGCCTCCATCACCTCCCAGGCGCTCCCCCCCGGGGGGTGTGGGCCGGGTGGGGAGTCCACCAGCCACAGGGTCTCGAGCCTGAGCGACCCAGCGTGCGACCCAGCGTGCGACCCGTCGTGCGCCTCGGCGAGCGCCCGCGCCAGCTCGAGCGCGACCTTGCCGCCGAAGCTGTGCCCGAGCACGCCGCGCACCGGGACGTCCGAGGACTCGAAGGTGCGGCGGAGGTCCTCCGCCGCGGCGGCCAGGGTGTGGGGGGGTGGGAACCCCTGCGAGCCGCCGTGCTGGCGCAGGTCGACCAGCAGCGCGCCCCAGTCGGGGCGGGCGCGCACGAGCCGGCGCGCCACGGTGGCCCAGTTGCGCCCCTGGCCGAAGATTCCGGGCAGGAACGCCAGCCGCCGCGCCGGAGGGGCATCGGCGCCCGCGACCGGTTCGGTGTATAGGGTCGGCGGAGTGGCTTCGCTCACGGGAGGCTCGTCACGCTTGAAATGATCCAGCGGTCGCGCGTACCCTGGCGCATGCCCACGAGTGCCGGTGCCCGCCTCCTCGTCCCCGCCCTGCTCACGCTGCTCGCCGCCTGCGAGCGCGTGGAGCAGATGGTGGACGCGCGTCGGGAGCTCACCCCCCACGAGGCGTACGCCGCCTCGCTCGAGAGCGCCGGGCTGGTCGGCACCGCGCTCGGGCAGGACTGGCTCCAGGCCGCGCGCGAGGCCCTCGCGGCTCCGCAGAGCGTCCTGCTTCCCTACCGCGAGGAGGGGTTCCTGCCCGCCGAGGATCCGGCGGCGGTCGGCCTGCGGGTCGAGCTCAGGCGCGGGCAGGTGCTCACCGTGCGCACCGCCTTCGACGCGGGTGACTCGGCGCGCGTGTTCGTGGACCTGTTCCGCCTGCCCGATCGGCCGGGCGATCCGGTGCGCCCGCTCGTGCGCGTCGATTCGGTGGCGGAGGGCATAGTCTACGAGCCGTATCGGGACGGCGCCTATCTGCTACGCCTGCAGCCGGAGCTGCTGCGCGGGGGGCGGTACCGCGTCGAGCTGACGCTGGGCCCGGTGCTCTCGTTCCCGGTGGACGGGCTGGACGGGTCGTCGATCGGGAGCGGATGGGGGGCGCCGCGGGACGGAGGCGCGCGCGAGCACCGCGGTGTGGACATCTTCGCGGACCGGGGCACGCCGGCGCTGGCCGCGTCGGCCGCAGTCGTGACGCGGGTCGAGGAGACGGGCCGAGGCGGCCTGGTGGTCTGGCTGCGCGACGAGCGCCGGTCGCAGAACCTCTACTACGCGCACCTCTCCGAGCAGCTCGTGACGCCGGGCACGATAGTCGAGATGGGCGATACGATCGGGCTGATCGGCAACACCGGGAACGCGCGCACGACCCCGCCCCACCTCCACTTCGGCGTGTACGTGCGGGGGATCGAGGGGATGCGCGGGGCGCAGGACCCGATTCCCTACCTGGTCACGCCGAGACGGCCGCTCCCCGCGTTCCCCAAGGGGCCCGAGCGCCTCGGCGCATGGGCGCGCGTGCAGGGCGAAGGCGCCGTCCTGCGGGCCGAGCCGGAGGAGGCGGGCGCGATGCTGCAGCCGCTCGCGCCGCGCACGCCTGTCCGCTTGATCGCGGGCAGCGGCGGGTGGTGGCGCGTGCGCCTCCCGGACGGACGCGTGGGCTGGGTCGATGCCTCGGCCACGGAGTCGGTGGACGACGCGCTCGACGAGACGGTGCTCGCGACCACGAGCTCCGTGCGGGTGCAGCCGACGGAGGGCTCGCCCGTGGTCCAGCCGCTCGACGCCGGCAGCCGCGTGGCGGTGCTCGGCGAGTTCGGCGGCTACCTCTGGGTGCGCGGCGGCGATGGCCGCGCGGGCTGGCTCAAGCCGGGCGACTGAGTCGGGACGCCGCCCCCAACAGCCGGAGGGCCGGCCGCGGCGTTCGCCGCGACCGGCCCTCCTGCTTCAAGCGCTCGGTTCGACCCTTACAGCACCAGGTCGTCCGGGATGTTCGGGTTGGCCGTCCGCTCGTTGTTCGGCACCACGTGGCAGAACCCCTGCGACGACTGCGCGGGCTTCTTTTCGTCCGCGAAGATCCGCGAGAGCGGCTCCCAGTTCGGCCACGGATGCGTGCCCGGCGTGGCGTCGCGCGTCCACCGCATGATGTCGAACAGCCGCTTCGCCTGCAGGAAGCCCTCGATGTGCCGCTCGGTCTTGAGAGCGGTCCAGGTCGAAGCCAGGTCGGTCGCGGTGTACGGCGTCAGCGGCGCTCTGGTCGTCAGGCTCGTGTACGACCCCCGCGCCTGATTGATCAGCGTCAGCGCCTGCTGCCAGTTTGCCGGCGTCTGCATGAGGATCACCTCGGCCTGGATCAGCCGCATCTCGGGCCCGCGCGAGAGCGACATCGGCGTGCCCGGGTTGTAGTGCGTGGTACCGCCCTCCTGCATGAGCTGGAGCCACGGTACCCGGTTGTCCGGCGTCTGGGTGTATCCCGTCAGGCGCGAGCCGGCGAACGGGATGTTCGCTACGGCGCGCCACGGCACGCGCGGGTCCCCCGTCTGCGAGTAGTACGTCTCGAAGAACGTGTGCTTCATCGTGAACACACGGTACGGCGTGTTGTCGTTGTAGTACCCGGCCCAGTTGCGCGCGGGTTCGATGGTCGCATCGGGGGTCACGCTGAGGCGGAACGGGAGCGGCACCGCGGCCGCGTCAGTCGCGGCTCCCGCCCAGTTCTTGAGTGCCAAGCGCACCTGGGCGCGGCCGGCCGTCGCCGCGTTCCGCTGCGGTTCCGTGATCCCGCCGACGGCGAGCGCATTGGTGAAGTGCTGCTCCGCGCGCTCGAAACCGACCCGCGTGTCCTGGAGCGGACCGCCGCTGATCACAACCTGGCACCAGTTCTCGCTGATCACCCGCATCGAGTAGCCGGCCCAGATGTGCGCCTGCGCCTTCAGCTGGGGAGTGGCCGTGACCCCCGGCTCGCCGAAGCGGCGCAGCGCGTCGGTGGCGATGAAGTAGGCTTCCTGGAGGTCGTTCCAGTCGCCCGTGCCCTCAGGCAGCGCGCCCGCCTGCACCCGGGGCGCCATGCTGTTCGAGTCGCCACCCGGGAACACCTCCCGGGTGGTCGCCGCGACGCTCGAGTACGCGGTGCGCATGAGGCCATCCATCAACCTCCGCTCTGCACCACGCACCAGCCCTTCGTGGGATGCCGCTTGGTTCAGGTTTTCGTCGCCGATCGGTCCGGGGTTGGTGACGTCGCAGGCGGCCAGCACTGCGGCTGCGGCGAGCACGCCCAGTCCTCTATGCCTTCTGATCGATGAAGTCATGGTTGTCTGTCTCGCCTAGAGCGTCAGCCGGAGCGAGCCGACGAACTGGATGGGGGGTGGCAGCCGCGGCGCCGACTGGATGGAGAGCTCCTCGTTCGCGCCGTTCTGCCCGAGCTCCGGATCCAGAATCGGCATCGCCTTCCAGGTAAAGGAATTATTGAGCGACAGCGTCAGGATCGAGCTGCTGATCCGGTCCGGCATGAGGAAGTCGAGCGGCGCCGACACGCTCACCGTGCGGAGCCGAAAGA
>CAXNGW010000041.1:0-11201 GCA_964201975.1 Longimicrobiales bacterium
GCACTTCTCCGGCGGCCTGCCGCAGATAGGCCAGCGGCAGCTGGGTCTCGCAGGCGGTGGCGGCGCCCAGGATCAAGAGAGTCCACAGGCGCGACGCCCTGGCCCGGGCGGCCGGCAGAGAGGTTGGGGGGCGGGTCATCGGGAGGCCTACCTGCAGAGCGCGGGCCAGGATGCTCTCCGCGCCACGTAATCGGGGGGAAACGGGGACGACAGCCCCCCGAGACAGAGCGAAAAACATGAGATTTCAGCCCGTTGACACCCCCCACCCCCCTGGATAGCTTATCAAGCTCCTTCCGAGACTCGCTTGGACCGGTCCGGAACCGGGCTTTCGCGGTCCGTGTCACGCTGGGATTTCATGCCGACGATCAATCAGCTGGTTCGCAAAGGCAGGCAGGCGGCGGTCAAGAAGACCAAGTCGCCTGCGCTGCAGAAGAACCCCCAGAAGCGGGGCGTCTGCACGCGCGTCTACACGACCACGCCGAAGAAGCCGAACTCGGCGCTCCGGAAGGTGGCTCGCGTGCGGCTGACGAACGGCTATGAGGTCACGGCCTACATCCCCGGCGAGGGACACAACCTGCAGGAGCACTCGATCGTGCTCATCCGGGGTGGCCGCGTGAAGGATCTGCCCGGCGTCCGGTACCACATCATCCGTGGAACCCTCGACGCTTCGGGCGTGAACGACCGCAAGCAGAGCCGGTCCAAGTACGGCGCCAAGAAGGTGCAGAAGGGCGCAGCGAAGGGCGCAGCGAAGGGCGCAGCGAAGGGAAAAAAGTAAATGAGCCGTCGATCCAGAGCCGAGAAGCGTGAGGTCCCCGCAGATCCGACCTTCGGGTCGACGACGGTGACCAAGTTCATCAACAGCTTGATGTTCGATGGCAAGAAGTCGATCGCCGAGGGCATCTTCGACGAAGCGATGAAGATCGTCGAGGAGAAGGCGGGGCAGCCGGGCGTGACCGTGTTCACGTCGGCCGTCAACAACGCCAAGCCCGCCCTCGAGGTGAAGAGCCGCCGAGTCGGGGGCGCCACCTACCAGGTGCCGGTGGAAGTGCGGCCGGAGCGGCGCACGGCGCTGGCGATCAAGTGGCTGGTGATGTACTCGCGGCAGCGTTCGGAGAAGACGATGGCCGATCGCCTGGCGGGCGAACTGTTGGCCGCCGCGCGGGGCGAGGGCAATACGGTGAAGAAGAAGGACGACACCCATAGGATGGCGGAAGCGAACAAGGCGTTCGCCCACTATCGCTGGTAGCTGTAGCCCGGCACGCTGAACTCCCGGTCGCATGGCCGGGATGCGCAGGGACGCCGAAGCACAGGGGACGCGCGAAGGCCCAGACTCCGTAAGGGGCGGCCCTCTCCGGTCACCGGAAGCGCGGACTGTCCCGAGCCATTAGTAGTCGGCTCGGAGAACAAAGGGGATCCGCGCTGTTGCTTCCCCGCTCCTGCGCTTTTTTGTCGCCCTAGGTCAGGGGTTGGTGAAGCGGAAGTGAAGTAGACGAAGGGACGAGCAGCAGAGCAGAGAGACGAGATCGATGGCGAGAACCACACCACTGTCGCAGCTCCGTAATATCGGCATCATGGCGCATATCGATGCCGGTAAGACGACGACCACGGAGCGCGTGCTGTTCTACACGGGCCGCGTGCACCGGATGGGTGAGGTGCATGAAGGCGCCGCGACCATGGATTGGATGGAGCAGGAGCAGGAGCGCGGGATCACGATCACGTCCGCGGCCACGACCTGCCATTGGAAGAAGAACAACGTCGACTACCGCATCAACATCATCGACACCCCCGGCCACGTGGACTTCACGGCCGAGGTGGAGCGGTCGCTGCGCGTGCTGGACGGAGCCGTCGCGGTGTTCTGCGCGGTGGGCGGCGTCGAGCCACAGTCGGAGACGGTGTGGCGCCAGGCCGACCGCTATCAGGTCCCGCGCATCGCGTTCGTCAACAAGATGGACCGAGTCGGCGCCGATTTTGAGAACGTCGTCCAAATGATGCGTGACCGGCTGGGGGCCAAGGCCTACGCGGTCCAGTATCCGATGGGCGAGGGCGAGATGTTCACGGGCATCATCGACATCGTCCGCATGAAGGGGGTCCACTTCGAGGACGAGCTCGGCTCCAAGTTCGTCGAGCAGGAGATCCCGGCGGACCTGAGGCCCAAGATCGCCGAGATGCGCCACCAGCTCCTCGAGGCTGCCGTGGAGCACGACGAGCAGCTGCTCGAGCACTACCTGGGCGGCGCCGAGTTGTCTGACGACGAGATCCGGCGCGCGATCCGCAAGGCGACCATCTCGGGGGCGATCTTCCCGGTCTTCTGCGGATCGGCGTTCAAGAACAAGGGCGTCCAGCTGATGCTGGACGGCGTGGTGGATTACCTGCCGTCGCCGGTGGACATTCCGCCGATCCAGGGTCACCTGCCCCACAACGATGAGCAGCACGACACGCGGCCAGCCTCGGACGACGCGCCCTTCGCGGCGCTGGCGTTCAAGATCATGACCGACCCGTACGTCGGGAAGCTGACTTTCTTCCGGGTCTACTCCGGGACGCTCCCTTCTGGCAGCTACATCTACAACGCCACGAAGGGCAAGCGCGAGCGCATCGGCCGCATCCTGCAGATGCACGCCAACAAGCGCGAGGAGCGGGACGAGGTGCAGGCGGGCGACATCGCCGCGGCGATCGGCCTCAAGGATACGAAGACCGGCGACACGCTGTGCGACGCCGATCATCCGATCATCCTCGAGGCCATGAACTTCCCCGAGCCGGTGATCGCGGTCGCGATCGAGCCGAAGACCAAAGTCGATCAGGACAAGCTGTCGAACGGGCTCCAGAAGCTGGCCGACGAAGACCCGACGTTCCGCGTCCACACGGATCCCGAGACGAATCAGGTCATCATCAGCGGCATGGGCGAGCTCCACCTCGAGATCATCGTGGACCGCCTGCGCCGCGAGTTCGGCGTGGAGGCCAACGTCGGTCGCCCGCAGGTGGCGTACCGGGAAACGATCCGGTCCGGGGCCAAGGACGTCGAGGCCAAGTTCGTCCGCCAGACCGGCGGCCGCGGACAGTACGGGCACGTGGTCATCAACATCGAGCCCGCCGGGCAGGGCGTGGGCTTCGTGTTCGAGAACAAGGTGGTGGGCGGGACGATCCCTCGTGAATACGTCCCGGCGGTAGAGGCAGGCGTCCGCGAGGCTCTCGCGAATGGAATCCTGGCTGGCTATCCGGTCATCGACGTCAAGGTCCAGTTGATCGACGGCTCGTACCACGACGTCGACTCGAGCGAGATGGCGTTCAAGATCGCCGGCTCGATGGCCCTCAAGGAGGGCATCAGGCGCGCCAAGCCGGTGCTGTTGGAGCCCATCATGGACGTGGAGGTCGTCACCCCCGCGGACTACATGGGCGACATCATCGGCGACCTGGCGGCGCGGCGGGGCAAAGTGGGCGGCATGACGGAGCGTGCGGGCGCGCGGGTGATCGGTGCCAGCGTCCCGCTGGGCGAGATGTTCGGGTACTCGACGACGCTGCGCTCGATGAGCCAGGGCCGCGCCGTGTACACGATGCAGTTCGCGCATTACGACGAAGTACCGAAGTCGAAGGCCGACGAAATCGTGGCGTCACAGACCGGCAAGAGCCGGTGACGCGTTTTGGCAGAAACAGAGTAATGGAACCCTCTACAGGAAAGACCGATGGCTAAGGCGAAGTTTGAGCGGAACAAGCCGCACGTGAACGTCGGCACGATCGGGCACGTCGACCATGGAAAGACCACCCTGACGGCGGCTCTGACCAAGGTTTCTGCGGACAAGGGCTTCGGGACCAAGTACATCCCGTACGACGAGGTCGCGAAGGCTTCCGAGTCGCAGGGTCGGCGCGACTCGAGCAAGATCCTCACGATCGCCACGTCGCACGTGGAGTACGAGACGGCCGCGCGCCACTACGCGCACGTCGACTGCCCCGGCCACGCCGATTATGTGAAGAACATGATCACCGGTGCGGCACAGATGGACGGCGCCATCCTGGTGGTGTCGGCGGTGGACGGCCCCATGCCGCAGACGCGCGAGCACATCCTGCTCGCCCGTCAGGTGAACGTGCCGCACATCGTCGTGTTCCTGAACAAGTGCGACATGGTGGACGACGCGGAGTTGCTGGATCTGGTGGAGCTCGAGGTGCGTGAGCTGCTCTCCGAGTACCAGTTTCCCGGTGACGACGCTCCGGTCATCCGCGGCGCCGCGCTGAGGGCGATCCAGGGCGACCAGCAGTGGATCGACAAGATCCAGGAGCTCTTCGACGCCATCGACAACCACATCCCGCAGCCGGTGCGTCAGATCGACAAACCGTTCCTGATGCCGGTCGAGGACGTGTTCTCGATCACCGGCCGCGGCACGGTGGCGACCGGCCGTATTGAGCGCGGCAAGATCAAGGTCGGCGAGGAAGTCGAGATGGTCGGTCTGGGCTCCGCCAAGAAGGCGATCGTGACCGGCGTCGAGATGTTCCGGAAAATTCTCGACGACGGACAGGCGGGCGACAACGTCGGCCTCCTTCTCCGCGGCGTGGCGAAGGAAGAGATCGAGCGCGGCATGGTGCTCGCCAAGGGCGGGTCGATCAAGCCGCACACGAAGTTCAAGGCCGAGGTCTACGTGCTGACCAAGGAAGAGGGCGGCCGCCACACGCCGTTCTTCAACAACTACCGGCCCCAGTTCTACTTCCGCACCACGGACGTGACCGGGTCGGTGAATCTCCCCGAGGGCGTTGAGATGGTGATGCCCGGAGACAACGTGCAGATGGAGATCTCGCTGATCACGCCGATCGCGATGGACAAGGAGCTCCGGTTCGCCATCCGCGAGGGTGGGCGGACGGTGGGCGCCGGCGTGGTGACCGAGATCATCGAGTAATCGAAGTAAATTAGAGTAAGGGACGAACTATGGCGGACCGGATCAGGATCAGGCTCAAGGCCTTCGACCATTGGGTCGTCGACCAGACGGCGGCAGACATCGTGCGCACCGCGCAGAAGACGGGCGCGACTGTGCGGGGCCCGATTCCGCTGCCGACGCGACGGGAGCGGTGGACTGTGCTGCGGTCCCCCCACGTAGACAAGAAAAGCCGGGAGCAGTTCGAGCTGCGGACGCACAAGCGCCTGATCGATATCGTGGATAGCCGTCCGCAGACGATCGACGCGCTGACCAAGCTCGATCTGCCCGCCGGAGTAGACGTCGAAATCAAGGTGGACTGAACCGAGCCGGGAGCCACGCCCCGAGGGGCGCGGACTCCCGCGGTCGCGCTGGCAACATCAGGACTAGAGAGCCATGGCAGGAATCATCGGCAGGAAGGTTGGGATGACCCGCATCTTCGACGACGCCGGGAACGCAATTCCCGTGACCGTCATCGAGGCGGGTCCGTGCCCGGTCACATATGTCCGCACCCAGGAGGCCGACGGCTACGCCGCGGTCCAGCTCGGGTTCGGCGCCCAGAAGGCCACGCGCGCCGCGAAGGCCGAAGTCGGCCACGCGGCCAAGGCCGGACTTGGCGTCGCCCCCAGAGTGCTGCGCGAGTTCGCGCTCGCGCCGGACCAGGCGGTCGAGGTCGGTCAGTCGCTGACCGTCGAGCAGTTCGCTCCGGGCGACCGGGTGAAGGTGACCGGGACCAACAAGGGACGGGGCTTCCAGGGCGTGATCAAGCGGCACCGCTTCCGCGGCAAGCCGCGCTCGCACGGGCACCCCGAGTGGCGCAATCCAGGCTCGATCGGACCCGGTACCGACCCTTCCCGGGTGATCAAGGGGAAGCGCCTGCCCGGCCGCATGGGCGGGGTGCGCCAGACCATCATCAATCTGCAGGTGGTCCAGGTGGACGCGGAGCGGAACCTGATCTTCGTGAAGGGCGGGGTTCCCGGTGCGCGCGACGGCTTCGTCACTATCACTAAGTGATCGGCACCAAATGACCATGTACAAGGCACGCTACTACAAGGCCGACGGGAAGAAGGGGCGGGCCCGCGCGCTCCCCGACACGCTGTTCGACGGCGTCGTCAACGGGCCGGTCCTGCACCAGACCGTGAAGGCCTATCTGTCGAACCAGCGGCAGGGGACGGCCTCGGCCAAGACCCGAGCCGAAGTTTCGGGCGGGAACAGCAAGCCGTTCAAGCAGAAGGGCACCGGCCGGGCGCGGCAGGGCACGACCCGCGCGCCCCACATGGACGGCGGCGGGCGCGCGTTTCCGCCGCAGCCGCACAAGTGGGAGCAGAAGCTCCCCCGCAAGGTGAAGGCGCTGGCCCGCCGGTCGGCGCTCAACAGCCGGGCCGAGAAGGACAACGTCGTGCTGGTGGATGCGCTCGACTTCGATGCCCCCAAGACCGCGCGTCTGCGCGACTTCCTGGGCGCGATCGAGGCGAAGGCGAAGGTGCTGGTGCTGACCGACGGCGTGAAGGAGAACATCTATCTGTCGTCGCGGAATCTGCCGAACGTGCGCGTGCTGCCCTTCGGCGACGAGTCCGCGTACGACATCCTGTGGGCCCGCACGCTCGTCATCGAGCGCGGGGCCATCGATCGGGTGGATGGATCGGCTGCGGCCGAGGAGACCGAGGAGTAGGCCATGAAGCAAGCCCATCAGGTCATCATCCGGCCCGTGATCAGCGAGAAGAGCACGCGGCTGATGGAAGCCCGGAACACCTACACGTTCAAGGTGGCCGGACATGCCAACAAGATCGAGATCGCGCACGCCGTCGAGAAGTTGTTCGACGTGACCGTGATGAACGTCCGCACCATGAACTACGCCGGGAAGGCACGGCGTGCGTTGATGGCCCGGATGAGCACCAACAGGGACGTGGGTCGCCGGGCCTCGTACAAGAAGGCCGTGGTGACCCTCGCTGAAGGCGACCGCATCGAGCTCTACGACGTCGGCTGAGACAGGACTGAACGATGGCGATCAAGAAATTCAAGCCGGTGACGCCCGGGACCCGCTTCCGGTCCACGTTGGCGAACGAGGAGCTGACCCGGGCAACGCCCGAGAAGTCCCTCATCGAGCCGCTCAAGAGCATGGGCGGACGCAACCACCACGGCCACGTCACCGTGCGGTGGCAGGGCGGCGGGCATAAGCGCGCCTACCGGAAGATCGACTTCAAGCGGAACAAGCTCGGCGTTCCCGGCAAGGTCGCCGAGATCGAGTACGATCCGAACCGCACCGCCAACATCGCGCTGATCCACTATGCGGACGGCGAGAAACGCTACATCATCCACCCGCGCGATCTTAAGGTGGGGGACACGATCGTCGCGGGCGCCGATGCCGACATCAAAGTCGGGAACGCGCTGCCGCTCGGGAACGTCCCCCTCGGCACCACCGTGCACAACGTAGAGCTGAAGGCGGGCAAGGGCGCGCAGATGGCTCGCTCCGCGGGCTCGGGTGTGCAGGTGATGGCGAAGGAGGGCGACTACGTCACCCTGCGCCTCCCTTCGACCGAGGTACGGCGCGTCCATCGCACGTGCTTCGCCGTGATCGGCCAGGTCGGCAATCTGGACCACGAGCTGACCGTGATCGGCAAGGCGGGCGCCAACCGCTGGCGGGGCCGCATGCCCCGCGTGCGCGGGGTGGCGATGAACCCGGTGGACCATCCATTGGGCGGCGGCGAGGGTAAGGCGTCTGGCGGGCGTCCGCCGACGTCGCCGTGGGGCAAGCCGGAAGGCGTGAAGACCCGCCACCGGAAGAAGAAGTCGAACCGGGACATCGTGCGCGTGCGCAAGCGCGGCAAGGCGACCAAGTAGTCAGCGATTTTGTGACCAGGACTTTCACGGCGGCGAGAACAGGACAGCCATGGCACGCAGCGTAAAGAAGGGCCCCCACATCGACAAGAAGCTCCTCCTGAAGGTGGAGGTGATGAACTCGCGCAACGAGAAAAAGGTCATCAAGACATGGGCCCGCGCGTCCACCATCTCGCCCGATTTCGTGGGCCACACGGTCGCCGTGCACAACGGCAACAAATTCATTCCCGTGTACATTACGGAGAACATGGTCGGCCACAAGCTGGGTGAGTTCGCGCCCACGCGGCTGTTCCGCGGTCACGGCGGCAAGCTGTCGTCGGACAAGCGGGCGAAGCCGGGTGCCACTTCCGCGCCGACCTCCTGAGGCGAGTGAGACAGAACATGCAAGCCAAAGCGATCGCCAGGAGCATCCGGATGAGCCCGCGCAAGGTGCGGCTCGTCGTGGATCTGATCCGGGGCAAGAGTGTGGGGGAGGCCTACAACATCCTCCAGTTCTCGGCCAAGGCGGCGGCCGAGCCGGTGGGCAAGACGCTCCGCTCCGCGGTTGCCAACGCGACGGTCAAGGCGCAGGACAAGGGTGAGGTGCTGGACGTGGACGATCTCATCGTGAGCAGCGTCCACGTGGATCCGGGCGCGACGCTGCACCGGTTCCGGCGCGCAGCGATGGGCCGGGCCGCCCCGATCATGAAGCGGACGAGCCACATCACCGTGGTCGTCGACAAGAGGAGCAACTAGATGGGCCAGAAGACTCATCCGCACGGCTTCCGCCTCGGCGTGGTCAAGGACTGGCGCTCGCGCTGGTACGCCGAAAAGGATTTCCCGCGCCTCCTCAAGGAGGACGAGACGATCCGGAAGTATCTCCACCGCCGACTGGCCCACGCGGCCCTGTCGCAGGTCGAGATCGAGCGCAAGCCGAGCAAGGTCGTGGTCACCCTGCACACCGCGCGGCCCGGGGTTGTGATCGGCAAGCGTGGCGCCGAGGTGGACAAGCTACGCGACGAGCTCGCCATGCTCACCAACGCCGAGATCTCCGTGAACGTCGAGGAGATCAAGCGGCCCGAGATCGACGCGCGCCTGGTGGCGGAAAACGTGGCCCACCAGCTCCGTCAACGGATCAGCTTCCGCCGCGCCATGAAGCGCGCGGTGCAGGCGGCGATCCGGAGCGGCGCCGAGGGCATCAAGATCCAGACGTCCGGACGGCTCGGCGGCGCCGAGATTGCTCGCACGGAAGGCTACAACGAGGGACGCGTGCCACTGCACACGCTGCGGGCGGACATCGACTACGCGCAGATCCACGCCTTCACGACGTTCGGCACCATCGGCGTGAAGTGCTGGGTATTCAAGGGCGAGGTGATCGAGGATCGCCGGGGCCGCACCTACTCCACCGGCGCCTGAGAACAGGGACTAGAGCACGATGCTGGCACCGAAGCGGGTCAAGTACCGGAGGATGCACAAGGGACGCATGCGGGGGAAGGCGACCCGCGGCAACCTGGTTTCCTTCGGCGAATACGGGCTCCAGGCTGGGGATCCGGGCTGGATCACAAATCGGCAGATCGAGGCGGCGCGCGTGGCGATGACCCGCCACATCAAGCGCGGCGGCAAGGTCTGGATCCGGATTTTTCCGGACAAGCCGATCACCAAGAAGCCTGCCGAGACCCGCATGGGAAAAGGCAAAGGCAACCCGGAGGGCTGGGTGGCCGTGGTGAAGCCCGGGCGCGTGATGTTCGAGCTCGAGGGCGTGGACGAGAAGACCGCCCGCAAGGCGCTGGAGCTCGCGGCTGCCAAGCTTCCGATCAAGACCCGTTTCGTGATCCGCGCCCAGCAGCTCGGGTCCTGAGGAGACGACGATGAAGGCCGCAGAGATCAGGGAGTGGGACGACGGCGAGATCCAGGTCCGCCTGGGCGAGTTCAAGGAGGAGCTGTTCCGGCTCAAGTTCAAGGCCGCCACGCAGCAGCTGGAGAACCCGCGGCTGCTGCACACCATCCGGCGCGACATCGCCCGGCTGAACACGATCCTGCGCGAGCGCGAGCTCGCCCAGCAGCGCAGCTAGGAAGACCCGCATGGCGAACGACGAGACGATGACCGAGACCCCGCAGACCCCCGCGCGCAAGTGTCGCAAGACCCGTGTGGGTACGGTGAAGAGCGACAAGTGCGACAAGACCGTCACGGTGGTCGTGCAGCGGCGGGTGACGCACGCCGCGTACGGCAAGCAGATGACACAGACCAAGAAGTACCACGCGCACGACGAGAAGAACGAGTTCAAGGTCGGCGACGTGGTGCGGATCGTCGAGACGCGCCCGCTGTCGAAGACCAAGCGGTGGCGCGTGGTCGAGCTGATCGAGAGACCGGAATAAAGGCGAGCGGAGAACTTCGATGATTCAGCAGGAAACGATCCTCAGGATCGCGGACAACACCGGTGCCAAGAGCGCCCTCTGCATTCGCGTCTTGGGCGGGTCGAAACGGCGCTACGCCATGGTCGGCGACGTGATCGTCGTCGCCGTGAAGGATGCCATTCCCAACGCTCCGGTGAAAAAGGGCGACGTGGCCAAGGCCGTCGTCGTCCGCACCCGCAAGGAGATGCGTCGTCGGGACGGTACCTACATTCGCTTCGACGACAACGCGGCGGTGCTGATCAACCCGAACGGTGAGCCACGCGGCACCCGCATCTTCGGACCGGTCGGCCGTGAGCTGCGCGAGAAGAAGTACATGAAGATCGTGTCGCTCGCGCCCGAGGTGCTCTGAGCCATGGCCACCCGAGCGAAGGCGCCCGTGAAGAGCGCGAAGCACAAAGTCTCGAAGGGTGACCGCGTGCGCGTGATCCGCGGCAACCACCGAGACATGGAAGGGACGGTTCTGCGCATCGATAAAGCCAAGGATCGCGTGGTGGTCGAGGGCGTGAACATCCGCAAGCGCCACACGCGGCCCAGCCAGACCAACCAGGATGGGGGAATCATCAGCTTCGAGGCCCCGATCCACATCTCCAACGTGATGCTGGTGGATCCGACCTCGGGGGACGCGAGCCGCGTCCGCATGCGGGCGGAGAAGGACGGCACCAAGGAGCGGGTCTCCGTGAAGAGCGGCAATCCGGTCCCGCGGCCCCACTAGCGGCGCACACTGACAACGCGGGCCGGTCAACCGCCCGCGCCAACGCAACCGAGACGACGATGGCGAAAAATCAAGATCAGAACGAGAAGCCCAAGAAGGAAAAGGGCGCCAAGGCGGCCAAGGGCGAGAAGCAGCCCAAGGGCGAGAAGCAGCCCAAGGCAGAGAAGCAGCCCAAGGGCGAAAAGGGCAAGGGAGACGCCGAGGCGAAGGGCGACGGCAAGGCCCGCAAGCCCGCCGTCAAGCTCGAGTCACGCCTCTATCGACACTACCTCGATCAGGTGGTGCCGCGGCTGACCCAGCAGTTCGGCTGGAGCAACCGGCACCAGGTGCCGAAGATCGAGAAAATCAAGCTCAACTGCGGC